>NZ_JADEXD010000010.1 GCF_015207285.1 Tychonema sp. LEGE 07203
AAATAACTCTTGTGGGATGGGCCGAAGAGCCCGTCCGCTCAATTGATGAAAAGGACTTTTGCAAAAGGTCTAGGGTAAAAAACCGGGTTTCTCGGTCGGGAGTGCGGGCTGCTGGACTGAGGTATAACCCGAGGGGGTAGTTGACAAAAGCGTAATCTACCTGTTCGATCGACTATGCCGGAAAGTTCACATATTGTCGATCGCCCCAATGCCTGTGTTACCCTGTGACAACAACCTAGAGCCAAAGCTAGTCCTAGCACATGGTTCACATTAAGCGGATCGAACTCACTAACTTTAAATCTTTTGGCGGCACAACGTCCATTCCCGTGCTGCCCGGTTTTACTGTAGTTTCCGGGCCCAACGGTTCTGGGAAGTCCAATATCCTCGATGCTTTGCTGTTTTGTCTGGGACTTTCGACTTCTAAGGGAATGCGGGCCGAACGTTTGCCCGATTTGGTCAACAGCGCCCAAAACAAGCGCGGTACGATTGAAGCTAGCGTGACTGCGACTTTTGCGCTGGAAGATGTGGGCGATGAATGGTTCGCGGGGGATGAAGATGAGGACGAAAACGCAGCGGATGATTTGTCGGTTGAAGCAGAAGAAGTCGAAACCGTTGAAATCGCCGCAACTCAAAACAATAACGGACAATCCTCTGCTGCTAATCCAGAATCGCCGGAGTTGAATGTTGCAGAACTTGCAGAAATTCGAGATAACAACGGACAATTCTCTGCTGCTAATTCCAAATCCTCCGATGATTTATCGGTTGAAGAAATCCAAGAAATAGAAATTGCAGCAACTCAAGACAACAACGGACAACTGCTCGCTAACAATCGCAAATCCCCAATCCCAAATCCCAAATCCGACGAGTGGAGCGTGACGCGCAAACTGCGAGTAACTCGCCAAGGTACTTACACTTCAACTTATTACATTAACGGCGCACCTTGTACGCTGACTCAACTGCACGAACAACTCAACCGCTTGCGAATTTATCCCGAAGGTTATAACGTCGTTTTGCAAGGAGATGTTACCAGCATTATTTCGATGAATTCTAAGGAACGCCGAGAAATTATTGACGAACTTGCAGGAGTGGCTCAGTTCGATCGCAAAATCTCCTTGGCAAAGCAGAAGTTGGATGAAGTTAAGGAAGTGGAAGAACGCAGCCAAATTGTGGAAAAAGAGCTGATTTCTCAGCGGGATAGGCTCGCTTCCGACCGCACAAAAGCGGAGAAATATCAAAAGTTGCGGGCGGAATTTCAAGAAAAGTCGCAGTGGGAAATTGTCCTGAAATTCCAACAGTTGCAAAAGCAAGAATGGAAACTGCGGGAACAAATCGAATCGGGCGATCGCAGTGTAGCTTCTCTCACCGAACAATTGCAAGCAATTAGCACCCAAATTCAAGAATCAACCGCCGCACTCGATGCGCTGAACGCGCGGGTTAAAGCTTTGGGTGAGTCGGAATTGTTGGCTTTGCAAGCGGCGATTGCGACTCAGGAAGCCCAAGGGCGGCAACTGCAAAACCGCAAACAGGATTTGCAAACAACTGCTGGGCAAATGGCGGCAAACATAGCACAAACCGAGCAAGAAATTCGGCAATTTCGGCAAAGTTTGGAGCAAATTGAGATTGAAATATCTTATGTTAAGTCTCAGCAGGGGAGTTTTCAGGAACAGCGGGACGCAGCCCAGCAAAGTTTAGATGAAAGTCGGGAAGTTGCAAATGCGATCGCCTCGACGGCCGAAGTTTGGGTGCAGCAGCAAACGGAATTGCACCGCCAAATTGAAACAATTCAACAAGCTTTGGAACCGCAGCGTACAGAGCAAGCTACTATCGGAGAAAGAGCCGATCGCCTGCAAGGTCAAATTCAAGAACAAAACCAATCGCTGCAAGTATTGGAACAGGAAATTGCTGCCAAAAAAGAGCAGCAATCTCGCCTTGTCCAAACCAAAGGCGTGACATCGCTGCAAGTAGAATCGCTGAATCAGATTCTAGTCGAAGCCGAACAAGAATTGCAACTGCAACAGGAAACTCAAACTCGCTTGTTGGAAGAACAGCGGGAAAGACAGCGCAAATTAGACAAGCTCGAAGTGCAGTTTCAAGCCCTGCAAGAAGCGACAGGCACGTTTACTGCAAAAATTATCGCGCAAAGCGGAATTGGCGGAGTTTGCGGCTTGGTGGCCGGGCTGGGCCGGGTGGAGCCGCGCTATCAGTTGGCGCTGGAAATTGCTGCGGGCGGGCGCATGGGAAATATGGTGGTGGAAAATGACAGCGCGGCTGCTGCGGCGATCGAATTGCTGAAACAAAAACGGGCGGGAAGGATGACGTTTTTGCCTTTGAATAAGATTCGAGGCGGCAGGTATTCGGTGAATGAAAATTTGCGGCGCGCGGCTGGGTTTGTGGATGCGGCTGTGAATTTGATTGATTGCGATTCGCGCTATCAGGAAATTTTTGCTTACGTTTTTGGCAGTACGGTTGTGTTTAGCAATCTGGGCGACGCGCGCCGCTATTTGGGACAGTACCGGATTGTGACTTTGGACGGGGAAATTTTGGAAACTAGCGGGGCGATGACTGGGGGAAGTTCTACTAATCGCTCTACTTTGCATTTTGGCACGGTTGATGCTAGTGTGGCGGCGGATGAAGCCCGGACAATTGCTGCTTTGCAAGAACGTCTAGAGGAAATTGAGCGGATTTTGGAACGGTGCAAAATTGCGATCGATCGCGCTGCTGTTGCTGTCAAAACTCGCAGCCAAGAATTGATGGAGGCGAAACAGAATTTGCGCGAAAATCAGTTGCGAGGGGAACAGTTGGATTCGGAAATTAAGAAGCTGCAAGCGCAGCAGGAACAAGTGCGATCGCAAATTGCTAAAAATACTCAGGAATTAATTGATTCGCAGTCGAGATTGCAGTTGCTGGAGAGAGAATTGCCCGCCCAAGAAACTCAATTGCAGCAGTACCGCCAAACTTTGGCGCAGTTGGAAGAGTCCAACAGTCACAGCGAATGGCAGCAAATGCAGTCGGGTTTGCGCGCGCAAGAAGCCGAACTGCAAGAGCGAGAATTGGCTCTGAGAACCGCCCAGCAGCGCCTTGTAGACTTGGAAAATCAATTCGGGCGCTTGGAAGAGAAAATTAAGGAAGGCGGCGAGAAATTGCAGGAATGGCAAGTGCAGCAAAATGCGGGGGCGGATGCGATCGCTCTTATTGTTTCGCAGCAGTTGGAACTCGATCGCCAAATTGCGGAAGCTAAGGCTGCTTTGGCTCAAATTGAGGAAAAGTTGGGGGTGGAAAAGGGCGATCGCGATCGGGCGGAATCTCAACTGCGAGAGCAGCATTTAGCCAAACAGCAGTTGCAGTGGCAGTTGCAAAAACTCCACGAAACCCAGCAAGAACGCCGGGAACAATTAGCCGCAGTCCGCACTCTACTGGAAGCGCAGCGGGCGGAAATGCCCGACCCGGTGCCGTCGATTCCCGAAAATGTGGCTCAAGCTAATTTGACTGAATTGCAGCAGGAAGTAAAGGCGATCGCCAAACGCATTCAAGCCCTAGAACCGGTGAATATGCTAGCCTTGTCAGAGTACAACCGCACTCAAGAACGCCTGCAAGAATTGAGTCAAAAGCTGACCACCTTAGCAGGAGAACGCACTGAACTGTTGCTGAGAATCGAAAACTTTACCACGCTGAGGCGGCGCGCTTTTAAAGAAGCTTTTGATGCGGTTAACGAAAACTTCCAGACGATTTTTGCGGAACTTTCCGAAGGGGACGGCTATCTCCAGCTAGATGACCAGGAAGACCCCTTTAGCAGCGGCTTGAATTTGGTCGCTCACCCGAAGGGGAAACCGGTACAGCGGCTGGCTTCTATGTCGGGAGGCGAAAAGTCCTTGACGGCGCTGAGTTTTATTTTTGCGCTGCAACGCTACCGCCCGTCTACGTTTTATGCTTTTGATGAAGTGGATATGTTTTTAGATGGGGCAAATGTGGAGCGATTAGCTAGAATGATAAAACGACAGTCTGAACAAGCCCAGTTTATTGTTGTGAGTTTGCGGCGACCTATGATTCAATCAGCAGAGCGTACAATTGGTGTTACTCAAGCGCGGGGAGCTTATACTCAAGTCATCGGACTTAAGTTGTAGTCCCGGAGTCTCTGTTAACGATCGTGTTGAGTGATATATGTACTTGATAAATCAGGACTAAACTTATAATGACATCCGAACAAATCTGCCAACGCTCCGATATTCTAGGCACTCAAGTCATCACCCGCGACAGAGGCAAGCGCTTGGGTGTAGTCAGTCAATTGTGGGTGGACATCGATCGGCGAGAGGTTGTGGCGATCGGTCTGCGCGATAATATGTTCGCAGTTGCTGGAATGCCGCGGTTTATGTTCCTCAGCAATGTTAGCGAAATCGGCGACGTGCTGTTGGTGGAAGATGAAAGCGCGATCGAAGATGATGTTGATGTTGAAATCTACAGCATTTTGATTAACAGCGAAGTTATTACCGAAACCGGCGAACTTTTGGGTAGGGTGCGCGGCTTTAGGTTCGACCCCGAAGACGGTAAGTTAGTTTCTATCATCATCGCTTCCCTGGGAATCCCCCAAATCCCCGACCAAGTTATCAGCACCTACGAGTTAGGGATTGAAGAAATTGTCAGCAGCGGCCCCAACCGCTTGATTGTGTTTGAAGGTTCCGAAGAAAGACTAAGGCAGCTTAGCGTAGGCTTGCTAGAGCGCGTAGGTTTGGGCCAAGCACCTTGGGAACGGGAAGAGGACGAGCAAGGGTATTATCCCAAACCCGTTGCTACGGAATATCAATTGGGCCCCGGCGTGCGGATACCTGCACCGGAAATGCGTAGCCGAGTAGCAGCGCCTGCAGTGGAGGAAGTTCCTTGGGACGAGGATTCGCAGTGGAACCGGCCGCCGGTGCGACAGCAGATGCGCGCCGCAGTGCAGCCCGAGCCGACGATCGACGATTATGATGATTACGAAAAGGATAATTGGGGAGACGAGGACGATTACGACGACGAAGAATACGAAGAGAAGCCGTACACTCGCCCTGAAATTTCTCGCCCGAAGCAGCCGGTGGTTGAATACGAGTACGAGGATGATATGGAGGCGGATGCTTGGGCTGACGATGAAGCGCCCAAGCCTTACAACCCTCCTCGGGTGAATATCCCTGAGAAAACTAAGACTCCCGAGTACGAGGAGGAAGCGAATTATTAGGAATTAATTAATTAGCTGAAACCAATATTTGGTATTCTTTTTAAGAACGGGCTAGAAGCCCGTTCCACAATTAAGATGCCCGTTCCACAATTAAGATGCCCGTTCCACAATTAAGATGCCCGTTCCACAATTAAGTTTACTTTTTGTGGAACGGGCTTCTAGCCCGTTACTGATACTGGTAGAAGATATCAGTTTAAACTGATAGAAGAGCACCTGTGGCAAAAACCGGGTTTCTGACCGCAAATTTAGCATCACAACCTATATCTCTCGTTCAGAAACCCGGTTTTTAAGAGCTTGTTGATAATAGTGCAAGATATCAGTTTAAACCAATATTTTCTAGGCACGGGTTTTACGAATAATATTTAATTCTCCCAAACAATCTCGCAGGGTAGGTTGGGGGATGCGGTAAAGGCGCTCAATCTAATTACATTAAATCCACGAACTAGATAATAATTGCATGGCAGTTTACTATACTTTTGCTGACACTTCATATCATGTTAAAGGTCGAAAAAAAACTTGCTAAAAATATTGCTTTCAGATTAATAACCTATCTAATTTTTCCAATATTTATATCTGCAACCACCGCTGAAATTGTCTTGCGAGTAGCTGGATACAAACCCTGGCAAATAGAAAATGTCGATGTAGCCGTAGAACCGAAAGGTAACTTTTTTACTAAAGATTCGCAACTCGGTTACAAGCATTTACCCGGAAAATTCAAAGTAACCCTTAACGGCAACTACTCATTTAACGCAACTCATCTCAATAATAGTTTAAGAATAACACACCCGCTCAACACCTACAATCAATCGTCAAACAAGCCGGAAATATGGATATTTGGCTGTTCTTTTACCTACGGTTGGTCATTGAATGACAGCGAAACTTATGCGTGGTTGTTACAACAAAGATTACCTGAATATGAAATAGTGAATTTTGGCGTTAACGGCTACGGCACGCTGCACTCGTTTATTCAATTCAAAGAAGCACTAAAACAAGGGAATAAACCCAAGATCGCCGTAATTGCCTATGCCGGATTTCACGATAGGCGCAATACTTTATTGAGGGCGAGAAGCAAACAAATGGTTGCTTGGAATAAACTCGGCATTCTGTTGCAGCCCGATGCTAGGCTGAATGGAGAAAATAATTTTACCTACAGCATGACAAAACTTGAATATCAGGAGTGGCCGCTGATGCGGGTTTCGGCTTTAGTAAACTTGCTGGAGGTTAATTACAATCAATTTGAGGAGCAATTGTACCAAAGTCACGAGGTTTCTAAGGCAATTATTGAAGAATTTAACCGCGTGGCTGAGGCTAATGGTGTTAAGTTAGTTGTGGCGGGAATTAATGCGGGTTCTGCTAAGATGTTGGATGAGTTAAGTCAGGATGGAATTGCGACAGTAGATATTTCGGTTGATTTGAAAGTACCGGGAAATAATAATTTGCCTCACGATATTCATCCGAGTGCGACGGCGAACCGGCAATATGCGGAAAAGTTGAATAATTTTTTGCAAGGTACTATTTTAAAGTGAGTTAATGAACCGCGAAGGCGCTGAGGGCGCGAAGGAAGAAAGAGGAAGTTGAGGAGTTATTTGGGGTTGTTAGAGTGATGGGATTATTTGATTTAAAATTGAGTCGCAAGTTTCTGATTGATGGACTTTTTCTGTTTTTAGTTGTTCTGGTAACAGTTGGAGTAACGTCAATTTATGTATCTAGCGAACGTACTTTTTATTGGTGGGATTACGCGGGATACAACACCGCTACAGTTAACACGGCTAATTTATTTCGAGAGTCGCCACAGAAAGCATTGGCTGGAGTTATAGAATCGCTGGCCAAGGAAAAAAATCTATTAATTTCTCTGCCGTTAGTGCCGTTTATTCTGTTATTTGGTGACTCTCGATTGAGTTACATTCTCAGCATTTCGCTGATTTATGTGCTGCCTTTTCGCTTGTTGTTGGGGGCAATTTCTGCAAGGCTAATTCCAGTTTATCCGCAGCGGGTTTTTTGGTCTACTGTGCTCCTAAGTTTATTGATGCCGATGAGTTGGATTCCGACTTTGCGGGGATATTTGGATACTGGTGGCTGCGTATTTGTCGGGTTGGCGATTTTGGTTTATTTGCAGGATGTTCGACTAAAATCTTGGTGGAAGATTCCGTTAATTGGGGTTTTTCTGGCGGCGGCGATTCTGTTTCGCCGACATTTTGCTTACAGCGCGATCGCCTTTTTGGGTGCGGCTATTTTACAGGCTTTGATAGAGTTTATTGTACAAATATACCGCAAGCAAGCGGCGATTAAATATAAATTACTGTTGGATTCTGGCATTAAAATTAGTTTAATAGCTGCGACTACTTTTAGTGTTTTAATGTTGGTGGCGGGAGATTTTACTCGCAGTGCTCTGACAGTGAATTATGGCAATTTATATGAGGCTTGGAGTTTGCCGGTTAATGATATTTTAATTCGTTATGCGTCTTTTTACGGTTTGGGAACTTGGCTGTTGGTACTGATTGGTTTTTCGGCGGGGATTCTGAGGCGGATTCTGGTGCCTGGGGCGGCTGTTTTTGTTTGTTTGTTTGGGGTTTTGTCGCTGGTTGAATGGCTTTTGGTGTTGCGTTACGGCTACTTGCACTATACAATTCACGTTACACCGATCGCACTTTTGGGATTGTCGGCATTTTTCTGGACAATTTGGCTGACACTTAAGGGAAAAGTCCGCTATTTGATGCTGGGCGCGGCGGCTTTTTACTTGATTGTGAATGCAGCCGTGGGGTTGATTCCTGTTAAGGTTGATTTGTCAAGACTGTTTGTGAGTAATTTTGGGCCGTTAGTGCGATCGGACTACGGCGAAGTTGTAAAATTAGTAGAGTTTCTGCGAAAATTAGCACCGGATGAAGAACCAATTTATATTGCAGGTGCTTCTAACAGTTTTAATGCTAATATACTCAGACAAGCTAATCGCCAATTAAACCCGCCGGAGGGTTGGTGGAAGTTAAATACTATCGGGAGGCCGCAAATTGACTCGCGCGATAGTTACCCGCTACCGGAGTTGTTACAAGCGCAATATGCGGCGGTTGCTACACCTTTTCAGCAGGTGTTACCGGGTGACGAACAAGTTTTGCGATCGCACGAGCAAGATGTTGTTAAAGTTGTCTGGGATGCTTTTACTCAAAACTGGGAGATTTCCCGCGATTTCCAGTTGTTACCACAACAGTTTAAGTTAGAAAACGGCGTGACTGTCAGGATTTATCGGAGAATTCGTCCGACGGATGCAGCCACAGCAGTTCGCACTTTATACGCGATGCAGCAACAAATAGTCGATCGACCGGGCGGGCAGTTAGATTGGATTAGTTTGCGTCAGTCAATTTACACAAGTGCCAATTATTCAGTCAGTCGAGAATCGGATAACCTATATAAAATTGTAACTCATCCCATTAAAAATAGCACGAAACTCGATACATCTTTTCTGTATTTAGGTGCTATCTCAGACAAAGCGCAAGTTACCGGCAAACTCACTTTACTTAACCAGCAATGCCCCGGAGTTGCCCTGCGCTTGACTTTGTGGGACAAACAAGGTAAGTTGATAGACTCTGCAAGGATGGAGTATGGTGCCAAAAGTGCGATCGATCTAAATCTATTAGTTGAGGGCAAAAATCCAACTTATCTGATGCTTGAAGTATTGAGTAGCGACAAACAGGAATTAACCAAGCAATGCCAGCTAGAAATTAACAATTTATCTGTAAGCAGCCAGCCTAAATAATATCATCTTCCTTGGCTCGAAATGCAATTCCTGCTTAATTCATCAAGAGAGTGCCAAAATCCAAACAGTCTAACCTAATATCTGCTAAAAAAAATCAACTATTAATGCAGAAGCATCAAAAATCCCACAGGTATTTTAATCTATCTCTCTATACTTTTGTCATCATCGGTTCCCTGATGGCAACTGGCTACATTTTTCCCATTGGCGGCAATTTTCCCGAAGTGCCACCAATTGAATTTATGCTAAATCCTGAACTGTACAAAAACGATTATTACGTTCAGGAAATGGTTAAGTTTAATCCCCGATACTACTATTATTATATCATCTATTTATTAGCCAACTTCGGAACAAGCATTCCCCTAGCACATTTTATTTATCAATTCCTAGCCTTCGGTTCATTTGTTCTAGCTTGCTACGCAATTATCAAGATTTATACTGATTCCAAACTGCCCGCAGCAGCGATGGCTTTTTTATGTATAGCCGCTTCATTTACAGATGTTGGCAACACCCTGATATTTTCCACCAAATCAGTACCCAGTACCTTCGCGATGGCCTTCGCAATTTGGGGAATTTACTTTAGTGTGCGTCAAAAATGGTTGACAGGATATTTCTTTTTTGGACTGGCTTGTTTGCTGCAATTCTTAGTTGGTTTGTTACCAGGATTGATGATGGTTCCCGTTTTAATGATTGAATCTGTAAGGCGGCGGAAGTTCAAAACATTGATTTTGTCGATCGCACTTTTAGCCACAATGGCAAGTATAGTATACGTACCCATGTTATTAACAGGTACTACGAGCACTCACACTATCGACAACGCCGAGTTTGTCTTCATTCACACCCAAGTCCGCAATCCCCACCACATCCTCCCGTCAAGTTGGGCTGTCGGGAATTGGTTCAACTTTATCTGTTTTATTCTGGGCGGCTTGCTTTGCATCAAAAAAACAAATTTAATCCCAAAAAAAGACAAAATAAATTTTTACGTAATTCTCGGAACCTCAATTTTTGCACTATTCCTAAATTACATATTTGTGGAAGTTTACCCCCAGGCTTTTATTGCCAAACTACAACTAGCTAGAACAGTACCTTTCGCTCAAATAATTATATTTCTTGCTGTTGCTTTGACGCTAGATGAAGTTGACCCGCAAAAACAAGCACCTGTTAGCTTGCTAATACTCTCTGTAATGACTTTGCCTTTTCGAGGTATCATTTTCTTAGGATTAGCAATTTGGCAAAATAAAAACTACATACTTCCCCAAAAATACAATATATTGTTGTGGATTTTGGCAGTAGGAACCTTTGTTTTTAGCTTAACATATCCGCCGACTGATTCCTGGGAAATAATAGGCGATCGAATAATCACCCTCCCAGTCTTTTTCTCAATCCTCGCTTTTCCATTCATCCTCCAAAAAACATCATTTGCTACATCTATAAAACAGACTATAACTCATATTTTAGCTTTGCTAGCCACTGCAATTTTAGTTCTGGGAGTAGCCGAAATTTTACCAAAACCCATATTAAATGTATTTCAAACAAGAATTAATATCAATGCCGTTCCCACGGACGATTTAAGCCGGTTAGCCTTGCGATTTTCGCAACTTAGCAGCCCAGACGCACTCGTATTAATTCCACCATCAGTTACCAGTTTCCAATTTTTATCCCAAAGAGCGATTGTCGTCAACTTCAAGAACTTTCCTTTTACCGACAAAGGCATCAAACAGTGGAAAAATCGCATGGAAGATATTTTAGGAGTTCCCTTAAACCCGCAAATGATTTGGGGAGGAAAAAACTTATTCATCCGCCGCAGCAGTACGGATTTAGTCAAAGTAGCCCTAAACTATCATGCCGATTATATCCTGACTCGCAGCGATTGGCATCCAAATATTGACGGACAAATAGTAGATAGACAAGGTAAATGGATTATATTTAAAATCAGGTAGCGGACAGGGCGGGTTTTTGAGATTGTCAATTATTGGCAAATATTGTTGGTTAACCCGCTCCTACCACAAACACATCTGCGTTAATCTGTGTTTATCTCCCCGACATCTGCGGTTAAACATCAAAACCCGAATCATCAATAATTTCACAAATCTGCTTGTCCACATAATCAGCAGCCACATTCCGCGCAATCAACTCAGCCAAAATGCCCAAAGATATCAACTGTACCGACAGAATTGTACACAAAATCCCAAAAAATAACAAAGGTCGATTGCCGATCGGCCCTAAATTCATCCCCGCCAAATTCAGAAACCAAATAACAATCAAATAACCAAGCGAAATACTTCCCACCAAGCCAAAAGACAATCCCAATCCCCCAAACAAATGACCGGGTTTGTGCAAATAGTGCGTTGTGGCTAACACCGTCAACAAATCAATAAAACCCCGCGCATAACGTTCCCAACCATAATTAGATTTTCCATGTTTTCGCGGATGGTGTTCGACAACTACTTCGCCAATTTTAAATCCTAAATTGTTTGCTAAAGCAGGAATGTAGCGGTGCAATTCTCCGTACAATTTAATCGAGTGCAAAACTTCGCGGCGGTAAGCTTTGAAACCGCAATTCATATCGTGCATTTTTACCCCAGTCATCAAACACGCAACGGCATTAAACAGCTTGGAAGGTAAGGTTTTAGAAAGCGGGTCGTTCCGCTGTTTGCGCCAACCGGAAACTAAATCAAATCCCGATTTTAAACTCTCTAAGAATTTGGGAATTTCGGTGGGGTCGTCCTGCAAATCGGCATCGAGAGTAAAGATAATTCTCCCTGCTGCATTGCGAAACCCTGCTGAAAGTGCGGCCGATTTACCGAAGTTGCGGCGCATTTTAATTGCTTTAATTAGTTTGGGATGTTGGCTGGCTAAATCTGCAATTTCTCGCCAAGAAGCGTCGCGGCTGCCGTCGTCTATGAAAATGACTTCGTAACTGTTAATTCCGGTTTGGGACATGACAATTTGGATCTTTTCAAACAGCAATTTGAGGGTGGCTTCTTCGTTGTGAACTGGAATTACGAAACTGAGGTTTTTTGACATAAAGCTCTTCTATTTCATTTGTGTTGTAAATGAGATTTTTTTATTAACCGCAGAGGGCGCAGAGGGCGCAGAGAAGGAGAAAGAGAGGTGTTTTAGTTTTTATCGAGAACTTGGGAGTTTCGCAAAGCTACCCAGCCTTGACGGTTTTTAAATGAGGTATAGGCTGTCAATAATGTATCTGTTGGCGATGTTTGAATGTATCCTCTCCAAGCTGCGAATTCGTAGGAAGGGCCAAATAATTTAACTAAGTCTGGGCGCGGAAATCCTGACACGGCGAAACCTCGAACGACATTTTCTTGGTTGAGAATGGCAATACATTTTACATTGTTTTCGGGGTCTCCCACCCAGCCAATTACTCTGGCTGCTTGAGGTGCGAGTTTGGTAACACTATCAAAATATCCGGGTACTCCGTCTTTGGGCGCTGAGAGTAAATTGGGAGCGATTTTTGTGTCTAATGCTGCACAGAAGTTGTGTTTTTTGATGTTGCGATTGAAAGGAACTAAGTTGTTAGTTTTTAATGCGTCGATTAATCCGACAAATGCGGCAGGTTTGTTGCCTACTTTGTCTTTAATTAATGTTACGTCGGTGATGCCTAATTGCAAGGAAAGTGCTACTAGCGGTTGATAGGTTGCTCTGCGGGCGATCGCCATTGCAGTTTCGCCTCCCACCCCGTACATTAAAATAACGGCGGCTGTGGTGACTGCAAACAGCGGTATCAGCCAACGTCCTTGAATTCTCGGTGCCGGCTGAAACTCCCGCACGCACAAGACTGCGAGAACAATTGTGCTCATCCAAAACAAGGCTGGGAGTGTCGCGTAGCGGGAAGCGGTGGCCTGTTCGATGCCAAATCCCGATCGGCTAACAGCGGCCATTAACGCCGTTTCCAGCGCGTACAATTGGATTGACAGCCAAGGCAGCCAATTTAGGCGCTCTACTTTTTTTACAAATAGCCAATAACTGATAAAACCCGTTACAGCAATCAAACCAATTATACCAAAAATTGATGCGATAATCACATCTTCGCTAAAAATTCCACCGAGATAAATCGGAATATATTCGAGAGCTTTCAGCGGGTTAACTTTAGTTAAAGAAGGGTGATTTGCTGGAGTTTTATAAGTTAAGAAATAAAGACCCACCACTGCAATCGAAGCACCGAAATACCAATAAGTTATTCGCCGAGGAAACCGCAACACAACCGCCGCAGCACACAATATCGGCCACAAACCCAAAGGAGTGCTGTAACTAACACAGCCTAAAATTCCAAACACAATACTACCAATTACCCAGTTATTTGGTTTCCATCCCTCGTTTCCAGGCTCTGCAGGGGAATGAATATTCAGGGGTTGCGCCTCTTTTTTTTCTGACAAAAGCTTCGCATAAATTTGCAAACAAAATATTGAACAAATTACAAATAAATTAGCAATTATCCAGTGAACACCGCTGAATCCCCGCATCCAATTGTGAGCTGCAGCCGGAGTAAAACTAAAAATAGAAATACTAAGTACGAGGGAAATAAATTGCAGAGGTTCGCGCCTCAAATTTAATGGCAGCAAAGCAATTAATACGTGGCACTGAATCAAAGCTAAAAACCAGGCAACTAAGCACAAACCAATATTTGAGCCTTTCGTGACAGCGATATTCAAAGCATAGATAATTGCCGGAATCAAGACAAAATGCTCGTTCGCCCGAAATATCCAATTAAAAGGATTTGTTGAGAAACCGCTTACTCCATAAAAATTCCATGTCATCCACCAATAATCAAAATTAGACAAGTCTCCCGCTTGCGATATCAGGTACAAAATATAGGAGGCTGGTATCAAAATCGCGATAACTGATGCCGCAATTAAAATAGATTTTTGTTTTAATTTCATGGATTTGGGGAAGATTTTTAATTGATGGGGCAGGTTTTGCTCAATAAAGTTCAGTTAAGCCAGATTCCCCTAGATGCTGTACAGCTTGCAACAGATAATTTATGAACAAAACCCGCCCTCGCGTTTTGAGGTTTACTCAGTTTTTTATTTGACTTCTTTTGCCAGCATTTGTCTGAGCCCTTGCCGCCAGTGGGGAGGATGCGCGCCCAGAAGTGCTGATATTTTCACCGTAGAGAGAACCGAAAATGCGGGACGTTTTGCTGGTGTTGGATACTCGGCGGTAGTGATGGGAATTACGCGCTTAATTTTGAGGGAAAAGCCGAGTTTTTCTGCTTCTTCAAAAATGGCGATCGCAAAATCGTACCAACTACAAACTCCGCTGTTAGTATAGTGGTAAGTTCCAAAAGTTTCTGGCCCAAGGAGAGGGATAATTTGGGCAGTCGCAGCCCCCAAATCGGCCGTCCAAGTTGGACTGCCGATCTGATCTGCTACTACTCTAATTTCTTCTCTTTCCTTTCCCAACCTCAGCATAGTTTTGACAAAATTACCTTTGCCGCCGTTGCCGTAAACCCAGGCGGTTCTAATAATAATATGTCGGTTTCCCGCTTGCCGAATTGCTTCCTCGCCTGCTAATTTTGACTTGCCGTAAGTTCCCAGCGGGTTGGTATAATCTGTTTCGAGATAAGCAGAACCGCTGCTGCCGTCAAATACGTAATCGGTGGAAAAGTGAATCAAAGTTGCTCCCAGTTTTTCGCATTCTTCTGCGAAAATTCCCGGTGCAATGCCGTTGACTGTTTGTGCTAATTCTGGTTCGCTTTCGGCTTTGTCTACCGCAGTATAAGCGCCGGAATTGATAACCAAATCTGGTTGGATTTCTGCCATTGCTTGGCGGATGGTTTCGGGTTGGGACAAATCGACGCGAGTGCGATCGACCGCAATAACCTCTCCCGAAGATAATAAAATCGCCTGCAATTCTTGAGCTAGCTGTCCGCTGCCGCCTGCGAGTAAAATTTTCACGATTAAAACACTTGAGCTTTTTTCAACGTTTGTCCGGCTTTGTCTTTAGCTGATAAGATTGGTTGGGCACCATCTAGCGGCCAGTCGATCGCCAAATCAGCGTCATTCCATACAATACACCGTTCGTGTCCGGGTGCATAGTAATCTGTAGTTTTGTACAAAACTTCAGCAATGTCCGACACTACTAAAAAACCGTGAGCAAAACCTGCGGGCACCCAAAGTTGCCGTTTATTTTCTGCACTCAACAAACAGCCTACGGACTTCCCAAAAGTCGGCGAACTTTTTCTGATATCCACCGCTACGTCAAATATTTCGCCCGCAATTACCCGCAGCAATTTACCTTGAGGTTGCTGCATTTGGTAGTGCAAACCGCGCAGGACATTTTTAGAAGACTTGGAATGATTGTCTTGAACAAATTCTGTCGTTACGCCTGTTTTTTCTACGAAAGCTTGGTGATTGAAACTCTCGAAAAAGAAACCGCGATCGTCTCCAAAAATTTTCGGCTCAATTATCAAAACTTCAGGTATTTCGGTAGATATAACGTTCATAGTTGCCTGTATCGCGTGATAAACTCATATTCAGTCTATGGTATTTTACTATGAAAACTGACACATATCTCAAAAAATTGTACGCCAACCGATTTGATTCCCGACAAATGCAAGCCAAGGTGGCACTCTGGAAAGTTCTAATTGATGAGTTTTTACAAAATTATGTTCCTCCAGAGTCAGCCGTTTTAGATATTGGCGGCGGATATTGCGAGTTTATCAATCAAATTCGGGCTGACCAAAAATGTTTGATCGATCTCAATCCTGATTCAAAGTTATTTGCAAATTCCAATGTAAAAATACTGAATATCGATGTTTTGAACTGTGGAGATAAATCCGTTTTTGCCGAACAATTTGACCGGATATTTATCTCTAATTTTTTTGAACATCTCCGCAACAAAGAAGAACTTGTAGAAATTATCTCGTTTTGCTTTGATGCGCTGAAGCCCAGCGGCTCACTTTTGGTGATTCAGCCTAATTTTAAATACTCTTACAAAGAATACTACGATTTTATCGACCATCAATTACCGATTACGCACTTATCGTTGCAAGAGCTTTTACAAACTGTGGGGTTTAAAGTTGAGGAAATGATACCGAGATTTTTACCGTTTTCAACGAAAGGGCGCCCGGCCTCACCGCTGCTGTTAAAGATTTACTTAAAACTGCCTTTTTTGTGGCGGTTTTTGGGCGGGCAAATGTTTATTAAGGCCTCTAAGATATAACTTATAATAGTCGGCGGTTGAAACCGCACCTACACAAACGATGTCGGCCTGCGCCGACTGAAGAAAATAGCTCATTTTAATAATTCATCAACGGGAATGCTAAAACCAGGCAAAACAATTTGAGTTTTCACAACTTCCCCAGCAATAAAGATAATTCTGGTTTGTTTTGTTACTACAATAACCCATTGGTTTTCGGGATATACCAGCCAAACTTCCTCACTTCCCGATTCTAAATATTCCGTAGCTTTAGCAATTACATCTTCCGCTAAATCTGTTGGCGAAACAATTTCAGCACATAAAGGAAAACTTTGCGGCAGAACTTTGAGATTGCCAAATTGTGCTGCCAATTCTGGGGGAAGGTAGGCAACATCAGGATAGCGTCCTTGCTGCTTTGTGCGGCAGGGAACGTCTGTATAAACCTCTCCTCCCTGTCCGCTGGACTCTTTGTAGTTTCTCCAACAAAAGTAAAGATTTCCTTGTACCCTACTATGCTTGAGAGTCATGCCATTTTTCTCCAATAATTCGCCATCAACCCACTCTTGGAGATCCGGTGGATTTTCCATCCATGCTTCTAGAGAGTAGGTTTTTGATGCCGGGGCGACAACTGTAGAAGTTACCATTTTTCGGTTCTCCGTGTGGAACTTTTTTTATATGATATCAGATACGATCGCCCTTTATGCCTGTAACTTCCAAGTGTTATCATAAAAACAACGAAGCCTCAAGCATTTCGGACTTTGGGCAATTAAAATAAAACCGCTATAAAAAGATAGGTTTGAGGACAAAAATGATGACACAAATTAAATCTGCCACCGCCCTTGCAATCAATATTCCACCAACACTAACGCTGACTGTCACCCGCGAACAGTTCATCGAATTGGCGATCGCAAATCGGGAGTTACAACTAGAACGCACAGCAACAGGAGAATTAATCGTGAACCCACCAACAGGCGGCGAAACAGGATATAGAAATCTGGATATAGAAGGACAACTCTGGCTGTGGAATCAGAGAACTAAACTCGGTAAAGCATTTAATTCTTCTACTGGTTTTCACTTGCCAAATGGGGCAGATCGCTCTCCTGATGCGTCTTGGGTGCTTCAAGAAAGGTGGGATACACTTACTCCAGAAGAAAAAGAAGGCTTTCTTCCCTTAAGTCCTGATTTCGTGGTGGAACTCCGTTCTAAAAGTGACAATATGAAGCCGCTGCGAGATAAAATGAAAGAATATATGGACAACCAGGTGCGTTTAGGTTGGTTGATCGATCGGAAAAACCGAAAGGTTGAGATTTACAGGCTAAATCGAGAAGTGGAAGTGCTGGACAATCCTGCAACTTTGTCGGGTGAAGATGTGTTGCCGGGGTTTGTCTTGGATTTGGCGGAAGTTTGGGCGTGAAGTGCGATCGCCCTTAATATTATAGCTGAACAGATTTATGAAATTAGGCAGAAACCGGGTTTTTGGAAAAATCTCCGCCGCAGCCTTAAGTCTCCGAAAAACCCGGTTTCTTTAAGTTCGATCGACCTTCTAAAATAACTACCAGCCCAATTTTCTATGATTAAACCTGGAATTCGTGACAATTCTCTCACGTTATTAGTAACTAAGATAAGTCCCTGGCTAATTGCTTGAGATGCAATCAGCATATCCATCGAACCAACTACGATACCTTGTCGTTCCAACTGCGATCGAATCTGTCCGTAAGTTTCGGTTGCCCGCTCATCAAAAGGTACAATTTCTAAAGGGATGAGAAATTGATTGAATGCAGCCCGATTTTGCTCGGTTCGCTGGCTTTTGTAAGCACCGTACTCAAGTTCTGCAATAGTAATAGATGAAATACCTATCTCAGATAGATCGAGTGTCCGAAATTTATCTAAGACTTGAGGTGGCTGACGCTTGATGATGTAGATACAGATATTGGTATCCAGTAAAAATTTCACTCCAGTTCCTCTCTGAGGTCCAAAGCAGGCTGTTCTCTAGTTTCCATGAAGTCTTCAGAGAATAGTTTTAAACTATCAAACAAAATTTGCCACGGATTGTCTTTGGAGATTAAAACAACAACGTTACCTATTTTTTTGATATAAACTTCGTTATCTTGAAACTGGTATTCTTTCGGTAAAACTACAGTTTGGCGATCGCCCTCGATCGATAATTTAACAGTGTTCATTTTAGCAAATCCCAAAATTCACTACTTATACTTAAGCATATCACAAACAATAGCGATCCCCTCCGCTTCGCTCCGCCCGCAACATCATCCCAGCACTGGTTGATGAAATCAGTCAGAAACCGGGTTTTTACCAAAATCTCGGTCGCAGCCTTAAATCTCCGAAAAACCCGGTTTCTTGAAGTTCGATCGCCCGCAATATTAAACCAGATCGCACACTGCCCCTAAAGATGCGATCGTTGCTTTCTCAACATCCGTAAAACCCCTAACGCGCGCAATACTCATGCCATCATAAGGTATGTCAATCAAAGTTTTTAAGCACTCACCGACAGAAAAACCGTCCCCTTGCTGCAGTGCGGAACTCCCAGAAGTGTCCGCCGCATCATTGACATCCTGCACGTCTTGGGTTTCGCGAAGATTGCGGAAGGCGCCCGCCTTTTGGCAAACATTTATTCTACCTACTTAATCCAAGGTGGAAGATTACCAAAATTCAGCCTTTCTACATATTTAATAGCGCGATGTTCTTGTAATGAGGCTTGAATCAAAGTTTGAACCAGCTTTCTCAATCTAGCCTTAACACCCGATTTTTCTTCATCTCCTTGGGTTTTAACTCGTAGCTGTGGCAGTAAAATTCTCGAAAACTGAACCCACTGCCAAATCTTACTGATGTCGGGTTCATCTAACTGACGGCATGAATAATCATTTTCTATAAGATACTCAGCCTCTAAATGGGAATAGTTAGAAAGTGTTTCTAACAAACCAGGTTTCCAGTTAGCAATCGCCCCTCGTAAACCTGGTATCCGCTTAATTGCAACGGCAATTATTTCTGGCAAGTGCGGGATGAAGTCCCCAGCATTACGAAATCTGTATAACGGCGTATCTAGTATGAATTCTTCGGTGCTGACTGGCGGTGCGCCAAAAGTGTAAGTTTCTAAAACATAAGGCTCAATTAGCTTCAAACCAGATTTTTGAAGCCGTTTGGTAATGAGTGTAGCTGCTGCGCCTCCCAAACTGTGTCCAGTA
This sequence comes from Tychonema sp. LEGE 07203, assembly GCF_015207285.1. GTDB lineage: Bacteria > Cyanobacteriota > Cyanobacteriia > Cyanobacteriales > Microcoleaceae > Microcoleus. Next base: position 19,310 of record NZ_JADEXD010000010.1, read on the forward strand.
ATAAAAATATCTTTTCTGCTATTATATTCTCGAAATATAAACTCTTGCAATTGTTCCCAAAAACGCTCTACAAAAGTGTCAAATCCTGAATGAATGCCTTGTGAATTAGACTTTGCCAGTAAATTTAAAAAATAATCGTCTAAGTTTTCTGTTCCTCTAATGGCGATCGCAATCTCGTTCGGTGCAGACAAAGCCAAACCGCAGCAAGCAAAATCACTTGTTGAAATCAACGCACGCGGCGCTTGAATAAACTCTATTGTTTCGTACTGACGGACTAAGGGTAAACATCCTGATTTGAGGATATCGCGCACAACTTCTAAGCCTTCGTTGTATGCGACGTAGGTTAGTTGGGACAGACAGGCCATTTTGAGCGATCGCTGACGGTTCAGAGTGTGTTTCATTTTTATTTATTGGGTAGGAGTAGGGTGCGATTTTTAATTTTATCCTCTTGGGTACAGCGACCTAAACTTTAATTCAGGAAAGGTTCCATCTTGCACAAATCGTTGAAGAACTGGACGAAGTTCTTCAAGTTCTGATTTATTCAGAGAAGGGCGCGCCTCAAATTTAATTACACCTAATATTTTGTTGAGTGTTGAAATTTTATTGTTTATTTCATGGTCTTTTTTTACTACTATCATTTTCATCCGCTCGCTTTGAACTTCAGCGAGAGTAGGCTCTAGTCTAGCTATCATCTCTTCGCGACTCAAGCCTTCGAGTTGTTTGAGTATAGATGTAATTGTCATATTCTACAATCTCCTTTTCTTGACAAAATGAAATCAATTGAGTTTTTGAGAATGATAGGGCAGATTAAAACTCCCATTCATGATCTGGATCGTCAAGGGCTGTTCTGACAGATGTCAAATCAGCAAGGTCTTTGAACGGACTGGAATTAGCTATTTCAGTAATTGAAGTCATGGCTAAAGATAACTGGTTGTTATCACGGATTGCTATGGCCTCATCGACTTTTTCAAAGAGAAATTTAAAGTTATTAGCACGTTCATCAAACGAGCCTTCAAGATACTTGATTAAAACATCGCGTTTTGCTTGAATGTCAGCAATCGTTGCTTTTTCCCAAGCTTCAATACCACGCCGTTTAGTCCGCTCTTGCTCTGCAACTATCTTGTACTCGGTGTAAGCTTCCACAACATCGCGGAAGTAGTCAGCAGCGGAGTCTGGATTAAAGATTTTTACAGGAACTTTTTTACCTATCATTTCTATTTGCCTGGTAAAATTCGATATTTCTACAGAACAGAATCCTAAAACACCCGCGTCTGCCACCAAGGAGTATTCTTAATTTCCTTTTGAAGATTGCGGACTTCTTTTTGAAGATTGCGGACTTCATCCATCATGGATTCTTTGCGAAAGAGGCTGATAGCTTTCTGAAAATCTGCTACCGCTTCCTCTCTTTTTGCCTTTTCTCTGCGTAGAGAACCCCTTTTAACGTAGGCATAAGCATTGTCTGGCTCTATTTTGATGACCTGATTGTAGTCGGCAATAGCTCCCCGCTTGTCTCCCTTTTCATGGCGGACGCATCCCCGATGAAAATAAGCATCTGTACAGTTTGGTTCTATCTTGATGACTTGATTGTAGTCAGCTATTGCACTATCATAATCCTTGTTTGCTGCGCGTGCATGACCGCGATACAAATAATTAATTGCTTCATTAGGGCTAAGCTTGATAACCTGAGTGAAATCGGCAATAGCTCCTTTATAATTCTTTACTTTGGCGCGAGCATAACCCCGCTGAAAATACAGGTTAACATCATTAGGTTTAGTTTTGATAACTTGAGTGAAGTCAGCAATGGCTTTTTTGTAATGTTCTAGCTCAACAAGTAAGCAGCCCCGCGTGAAGTAGGCATCCACACAGTTAGGGTCAAGTTTGATAACTTGAGTATAATCAGCAATAGCACTCTCATAATCCTCTAGTTCAGTATATGCTAAACCACGACAGTAGCAGGCATTCACATTACTAGGATCGATAGTGATAACTTGAGTGAAGTCAGCAATGGCTTCTTTGTAATTTTTTAGTTCGCTGTAGGCACTACCTCGTATTAAGTAGATATCCGCATTGCCGGGAGAGAGTTTGATGACTTGGGTGTAGTCGGCAATTGCCTTGATATAATCATTTTTAGCGACGTAAATGTTACCTCGATTGCGGTAAGCATCTACATAGCTAGGATCGAGCTGGATAGTTTTAGTATAATCTGAAATTGCTCCTGCATAATTGTGCTGTTCATCGAGAATACAGCCGCGCACAAAATAGGCATAAATATTTTGAGAATTGAGTTCGATCGCTTTAGTAAAATCTTCAAGAGCGGCCCCGTACTCTCCACTTTCAAGCTTTTCTATTCCTCGGTTAAAAAAGTCTTCATCGCTTTTGAAAAAATCAAAAAATCCTGTAATTCCCTTAGATACGCCTTTGCCTACATTCTTAACTGTAGATTCTGCTTTGGCACCAGCCATTGCTACGCCTTTGCCTACATTCTTAAATGTAGATTCTGCTGTGGCACCAGCCATTGCACCGCCAACCATGATTAAAGGAATAGCCACAGGCCCTAGAGCAGCCGCACCCAAAAAAGTTACACCAGCCGCAAGTGCTGCACCTCCTCCTACAACTGCACCCGCTTGATTTTTTTTTGCGAACTCATTCTCAGTACATACCGTATGTAAATCACCAACATTTCCTAAAATTTCCCAGGGATTCATTGCAACCTCCTTATTTTTAAGCAGTAAGGTGGGAAATGCCCACTCTACAAATAGATTTTCTGCGTAAGTCTTGAGACTACTTCGATCGTGATTTCTATTTCCCTGGTAAAATCCGATATTTCTCCAAAACCTTCACAGTACCGAGGTTAAGCTTACCGTCATTGTTTAAGACAGGAGTTTTCAACATTTCTACAAGTCCCTTCATCAGAAGGCCTACCTGTTGGAACTTCTCAGCATCCCTCTTAGCATCAAACGGCTGAGATTCAAGTTGACTCAGACCTTTAACAGCACGAGTGTTCATAGATTCAAACACTTTTCTCAACTCAATTATTCGCTGTCTTACCTGTTGAGCAAAATCCTTAGCAAGTTTCATGTCTGCGATCGCCTTATTGACTTGAGCTTCATGCTCTCGCGCCTTTGTCATCGCTTTCTCGCCTTCACTAGCAGCAAAAAAGCCACCAATCGCCAAAGCTGGTAAAAGGGTGATACCGCCTAGCACAGCAGCACCCAGAGCCATACCGCCGCCACCAGCCGCGATCGCTCCACCGCCAAACCATGCTAAAGTTGCATTCCAAGCAGCCGCTCCACTGAGAGTTGAGATAGCGGTTCCCGTGCTTGCTGCTCCTAGTGAAGTAACAGCACCAATAGCACCGCCGTAACCTGCTGCGGCTGCTCCAGCAGATTTAACGCCAGCCATAAAATATTGTTCTGCTCCTACCGCCGCAGCTTTGTACTCCTTCATCTGCTGAACTGAAAAATCCATCCCTTCTAAAAGCCGCTTTTCACTTTCTGAAGCCTTCCGACCACTATTTTCAAGGAAGGTAACAAAGCGCTTAATTGTGCTTCTTATGACATTCAGTTGAAGTTGGCCATACTCTTCTGCCAATTTGTTTGTGGCTGCTTCTTCTCTTTTCAAATCTTCAACCGCACGCTCGAATCGCTCTTGAGCTTCCTTGGCAAGTTCATTAGCTTTCTGACCTGGATAGAATGAAGGCATAAAATACTCCTAAGTATGAGTTTTAAGTCTGATATTTCTACATCTTAAAAACAGGCGATTTTTTAGATACTTTGGCTTGATAACTCTCTCCAGCACAAAACAACACTCCGCAAGAAGTGAGCTTTTCCGTGACAGCTAGAGCTCGAGAATTAACCTGTACTTTTTAATATAACTTAACCAAGATTATCTAAGAAACTAATAAGCATTAGAAATTGTGTTAGAATCAGATTAGGAAAACTCCAAACACACACTCCCCCCAATGAACACGATCAGCGATCGCTTCCCCGAAGCTGCCCGCGACTGGGACTTAGAAACCCTTTATACAGACCTCGCATCCGCCAAAGGCAAGCGTCTCACGCCCACAGAGAAACAACATCTACGCGGTCTACTCTGCGGCCACAGTCCCACCGAAATTGCCGAAACGCTCAGTAAAAACCCCAAGGGGATTGCCGTAGATTTCTGTAACACATTATACCAATATGTTAAAAATCTTGTAGGCAAAGCTGATGAAAAGGTAGAGAACTGGAGAAAGATTTGTGAATGGCTGGAGGACGCAGGATATAAAACTCTGTCGTCTCCCGAACCTGAATCAGGTGATTGTTTATCAGCAAAAATTATAATAAAAAAAGCAAATGTAGTTCTTGATAAAAATCAAATAATAGTTGATATTAACCTGCGGATAATAGCCTCTTCACCTTCAGAAATTCCCATCATCGAAAACCTCGACCTCAACGGCAATAATTAATACTGCCGAAAATGGCGTTACACCCGAAGGGATGAAACAGGACAGGGTACTGCCGTTTCCTTAGCGCAGAATAAATGGTTTTCTTACCGAATTTCACAAAACATCTGCGGTGTAAAAAATCCCTACAAAATCGAACTTAAAACCGCCTCATTAGCCGCAATCCAATCATAAATATCCTGCAAAGCCGCCTCCGGCCCAATCCTAGGCTGCCATCCTGTTTTTTCCATCACCTTAGAAGAATCGGTAATAAAAATCGGAATATCCCCCGCCCGTTCCTCCAAAACAGGATGAATCGGAATCGATTTCCCGGTAATTTTTTGGCACAAATCAGTTGTCTCAACCAAAGAAAGACTGTTGCTCAAACCGCCGCCTACATTGAAAACTTCGCCGTCAAATTTAGCAAAATGTTCTAACTGATAATTAACTAATCTCAACAAATCTTCAACGTGCAGCAAATCCCTAACTTGCTTCCCGCTGCCGCCAAAACCGATATAATTCAGCGACTTTTGGAAATAGTGAGCAGCCACCCACAAACCGCAAACTCCTTGATCGACTTTACCCATTTGCCAAGCACCGGTAATTAAGCCGCAGCGGTTAATAATTGCCTGCAGGTTGTATGCTTCTCTGTATTCCTCAATCAGCAATTCCGATGCTAATTTAGTTGCTCCGTAAAGCGAACGGTGTCCTTTTAATGGGAAGTCTTCTGATATGCCCAACTCCGATATACCGGGTAATGTTTGCTCCGGGGCGATCGCAAATCTCTCATCCAACTCCAACAGCTTAACAGATTTGACAAGGGCGATCGGATAAACCCGACTCGTAGACAAAAACAACAAACTCGCACCAGTCTGTCTCGCCAACTCCAAAACATTCACAGTACCCAATAAATTCGTCTGCAAAACGTACTGAGGCGAACTAAAACCAGCCAGCACAGAAGGCTCCGCAGCGCAATCGATAATGCAGTCAGCATTGAGTGCAACTGGATCTAAATCTGCCGCAGTGCGAATATCCCCGTAAACAAACTGAATCCCGCAACTTTTAAGCCGAGACAAATTCAATTCCGAACCCCGGCGGCGCAGGTTGTCCAAACAAATTATTTGCCATTCTGGGTGCAGTTTCTTCAGGCCAATTGCCAAACAACTGCCGATAAAACCCGCACCGCCAACAATTAAAATTCTTTCAGGCATTAACTAAAATTATTGCTAAAATATGTTTCGCAGTAAGGACTTCAGTCTTTATTCGTTCGTAGTAAGGGCTTCAGTCCTTGACTTTGCCAATAAATCTAATTTCAACTCATTCATCTTTCTAGTCCTGTGGTAGTCGCCGCGAGAGAGATGTTTTTCTAGCCAGACATACAAGACAATAAATAAATACCGGCTGCCCATTTCTTTGATTTTTAGCTTGGAAATACCAGCAGTCCGATTGTACCACCTCAGAGGAATTACCGCATAGGAAAAACCCCGGACAATGGCTTTCAAAGGCAGTTCGACAGTTAAATTAAAATGATGGCTTAAAATCGGCTGCACGCCTTCAATTACTTCTCGGCGGTAGAGTTTAAAAGCATTGGTAACATCGTTGTAGCGCCAGCCAAAAATAGTTTTGACAAACCAGTTTGCTAAGCGGTTAATTGCTAACTTGTGAATTGGATAATCAACTACAAAGCCGCCTTTGATAAATCGGGAACCGAAAACGCAGTCATATCCTGCTTGCAATTTGCGGTATCCTGCTACTAAATCCTTCGGATCGTCGGAAGCATCCGCCATCACAATTGCCACAGCATCGCCGTCAAATTCCGCTAAACCTCGTCGCACGGCAAATCCAAAACCGTTGGGAGGTTGATTGTTGATGTATCTAACTGTGGGAAATTCCCGCGATAATTCCTGGCAAATGTCAATTGTTCGATCGACACTATTGTCATTCACAATCAAAATTTCGTGCGGAATGCCTTCTAAATCGAGCGTCTGGGCGATCGCCCGCACAGTACCTTCCAAACAGCCCTCTTCGTTGTGGGCTGGTACAATCACCGAAATTTTCACTCCTCATCCTCCGCGCAACTGGACAAATTGGTTGTCCACAGGATTATACACCCAAGCTTTAATTTCAGTTTGGGCGATCGACAAATTGCCACCCGACACATCAACCGCCCACCTCGCATTATTGTACAACTGCGATTTCAAAATCTTAGCAATATCGGGACTGTCCAAATTTACATAAGCGTTAGCAAAAAAAGATTGTTTGTCGCCGACAGATAGCAGTACAATCTTCGGCTGTTGCAAATTTTCTGGCAAAACTGCCCAACCAGCAGCCTTGAAAGATTTTTCGCCCGTTGGGGGTTTGTCTAAATAGCCGTAAACTTTCTGGGGATTAGCAATAAACTCTACATTTTTCGCGAACTTTCTCCAACCTATTCGATCGAGAATTGCAGCGCCTTCTCTCACCAGCCAGGTTTTTTTGCTCAGCACCCTCAAACAGCTTTCCGGCGAATTATTGAAAAAGTCCGACGGTTCCAAATAGTTAATTAATTGCAAACAATTTTGAGCGCCTTGTTTGTAAAGGAGTGCCGAGCTAGTTTGGGCGATAGCCTGCTGAGAGTTAACAATAATTATCCCAATTAACAGCCCTGCCAATCCCCGATAAATAAATTTATAGTTGCGATTTCTGGCAGCAATATTACCTCGGACAAACAATTGCCCTAGCTGAACCAAAGCAATCAACAGCAAAATCGAATTAGTCGTATATCTCGAAGATTCGATCGCCTGAACCGCCCCAAACTCTGCCCTACCAGCCGTAATAAACAAAGACGACAAAACCGAAAACAACCCTATTGACAGCCAAGGTAAAGCCTCACGCTGCTCGGTAATCTTTCTCCCAAAATGCCATACAAAAAATATAAAACTTGCGAATATTACCAATCCTACCAATGCTGAAACTCCGGGCGATCGCACAATTGGCGAACCCAACAAACTCAACAAATAATCAATCACCACCAGCGGCTTATTCAACAATGAAATAATACTTGTTTTCCGAGTCGGATGATAATCTATTGAGTAAACAGCACAAGTTGCCACAAACAGCAACATCCATACAATTAATCCGATCTTTTTATGTACTCTTTTTCCTTCTAAAGCCATCACAGCAGGAATTGCCACCAGCCAAGAAAGCAAACCTTGAGCCAGGGAAAAACTAGCAATAAAGCAGAATACAGCAGCAAGAGATATTCTAATTTTAGGCGAAAAATTGTTATTTGAAACCAGCACATTAACCGCTGATACAAAACACAAATTTACCAAAAACCAGGCTGATTGAAATCCCCACAGCCAGTTTTCGTGCTGAACCAGGGAGAACACCAAAATACAAGTTAAAATATTAGCTAAATGCCACAAATTATCTCCATTTTTACATTTTTTTGTAGGGGCGGTGGATGGTGCGGGCCCGCCCTCTTGATGCCCTCGATGCCCGAAATCTGCTGTAACCTTCATCGAAGATAACTTGTAGGTGGCGATAAAAGTTAGCCCCGCCAAACCTATACTGAGACACAACTGATAATTAATATTCCATCTAGAAGCAAAAGCCAGCAGCGAAATAATTATTTTCGGGAACACTATGCGGTGGTTGCTGTGCAAGGCCCAAAAATCGTTAAAAGTTATATTTCCCCGAGCGATTTTTTCAAATAAGGGGGCTAATCTCCACTCGTCATCGATGGGAACGTTGATGCTAAAATGCGCTACAAATCCGATTAATATAACAACAGGAATTAGGTATAGACTACATAAAATAATTTTTTTCATTAACATCAAATCCGGTAGCATCGGAAGTGTAAAATCCAGTCATCAGCTTTTCGACTGACAATCAACAGTCAACAGTCAACAGTCAACAGTCAACAGTCAACCGTCAACAGTCAACCGTCAACCGTCAACCGTCAACAGTCAACCGTCAACAGTCAACCGTCAACAGTCAACCGTCAACAGTCAACCGTCAACAGTCAACTGTCAACTGTTCGCTACTTAACAGTCTTGAACGTATCCAGTTTTCCAGTAAATCGGTTGATAAACATCTGCAAAACAGTCCGCTTGCCGATATTGATATTAGAACTTACAGCCATTCCCGACTGCAAGTTAACTTCCTGTTGATTTGGCTTGTTCTTGTTCAAAACAAACTTTTGATTCTTGAGCTTGATTTTTGTTTTGAAAGAGTAGTATTTCCGCAATTCGGTAGGAGGCTCAGCATCCTTGCTAATCTCTTTCACTTCACCCTCAGCAGTACCAAACTCCAAGGCCGGGAAAGCTTCAACATTGACTTCTACAGGCACGCAGGCGTATTTCGTCAGACCCAATTTCTCTCTGTTAACTTCCTTCTCCGGACAAACGCAACTTTTACCTTTTTCGCAATCAATTTTTTCTCCATCTAATTGTTTGCCGTGATACGGCTCCAATTTCTCGCGCTTCTGTCTCATGGCATCCAATACCAGAGCTACGTTGCTGTTTTCCAGGTAAACAACTGCTTCCAGACCGTTTTCGTCGTCCAACACCTTGAGCAGCTTCTCGGTTTGCTGCGCTTCGTAATAAGCTTCTTCGCAGCGTTTCGGGCGGGGATCTCCAGGCTTTACCACTGAGTTAATGATGGATTGGCAAATCGGATCTTTCGCTATATCCAACTTCGCATCCTGCTTCTTAGAAGGTTTCAAATCAAAGATTACCCCCGATACTGGAGACTTCATCACTTGAGTATCGCGATTTTGCTGCGCTTTTTCTAGCTGAGCATTTACCTCGGACAGCTTTTTGAGGTTTTCCACTTTGAAGCGGCTAAGCTGAGAATCGCTGCTGGCAATTTGTTTTTCGTTTTCAGCAATTTTGGTGTACAGTTCTCTGGCCCAAGCATCCTTAGTGTTTTTTAACTGTTCTTCGGCGCGGGCGATCGACTCCTGAATGCGCGCTTGCTCTCCTTGCTGGCGCTCTATTTCAGCAGTAATTTTTTCGATGTCGCCTTGACGGGCGTTCATTTCGCCTCGGCGCGTATTTATTTCACCGAGGCGCGTGTTAATTTCGCCTTTGCGGGCGTTGATTTCACCTTCGCGCTGCTTGATTTGATCTTGCTGTTTGAGAACGTCGCTTTGCCCTCTGAAAACATCTTGTTCCTGCTTTTCTTTTTGCAGTTCGGCGATCGCTCCTTGCTCTACCAGCGGGCCTAGTCTGCCCAGAATGGCTTGATTAGACTTCAGTACCTGTTTGGATTTTGCTAACTGTTCGTCAGCCAAATCTTTCTGAGCCAGGGCTGATTTGACTTGCTCTTGCGAAGAAGCTAACTGCTGTTGGGAATAATTTAATTGGTTCTGAGCAAAACCCAATTGTTGCTGTGCGACGGTCATTTGAGCGCCGGCAGCTTTTTCAGCATTCTCAGCTTGCTTCAGTTGTTTGTCCAACTCCTGAACTTGACCTTGGGCTGCGGCTACGCGAGAGAGAAATTCCGATCGATAATTAACATAAAGTCCTTGCTGGGAGGAATCAAAATTTCCGCTCGATCCCCTGTTGAGGTACAGCTCGTCAATCAAAGCTTGCAGCACTTGATTTTGTGCCGCGAGGCTCTGTCTGTCCTTGATTGTGGATGCTAGGTTAGAAGGAATAGGGCCTTGAACTTTGCCGTTAACAACATCTTCGTAAAATTTATTTTCTTTTTCCAGGGCCTCTTTAGTTTTCTGGACTGACGTTAAATCTGCTGCGGGTGCTAGGGGGTTGAAAGTGAGCAGAGGCTGGTTTTTTTCCACGCGATCGCCATTTTCAACGTGAAGTCTCACCACCGCCCCTGTAGCGGGTGCTTGGATGTCTCTAGCACCATCTTTAAGTTCCAATTGGCCCACAGCCGGGACAGCTTGTTCTACGCTAGCAAAATAAGCCCAAACCACACCCGAAGTGGTCATTAGCATGATCATCCACAAAAACAAGTGCGACCAAATCGCTGGTTTTTCGAGAATGATTGGTTGCTCAGAAAGCGTGATCGATTTCATAGCCATTTGTTACTTCCCAATTATTAATTGTTCGTTATCGGTTGTGAGTTGTGAGTTGTGAGATATCAAGTATTCGATGACTCTTGTTGTTGGAAGAGGCAATAGTAACGTCCTCTAAGAGCCATTAATTCTTTGTGAGTTCCCTGCTCGACTACAGAGCCTTGATCCATCATAATAATTAAGTCGGCGTTTTGGATGGTAGTCAGGCGGTGAGTGATAAAAAACACCGTGCGGCCGGCGAAAGCCTCTGCTAAGTTATTGCAAACTTGGCGTTCGGAATGATAGTCGAGGGCGCTTGTAGCTTCGTCTAAAATCAGCAATTTCGGGTTTTGCAAAATCGTGCGGGCGATCGCCAAACGCTGTCTTTGACCCCCAGAAAGCGACGCACCCCGCTCTCCGACTATCGTATTGTAGCCAGCAGGCAAGCCCATAATAAAATCGTGAGCTACCGCTAATTTTGCAGCTCGCACAATCTCATCGGTACTCGCATCGGGATTGCTCAGAGCAATATTTTCCTGTACCGAGCAGTTAAACAGCAAAGTATCTTGCAGCACCACCCCTAATTGGCTGCGGAGCGAATATAATTCCACCTTGGCAATGTCGTAACCGTCAATAAAAATTCGGCCCGACAGCGGCGGGTACAGACGCTGCAACAGCTTCATCGCCGTACTTTTACCGGAACCGCTTCCCCCCACAATTCCCACAAAACTACCAGCGGGAAATTCCAAATTCACATTAGCTAATTGCAGCGGCCCGCTTTCTAGGAATCGGAAGGAAACCTCCTCATACTTAACCTCCCCTTGAATTGCCGGCAGCGGGATATTGCTCCTGTCTTCCTCGCTGGTTTCCGTCGGTTTATCGACGATATCCTTCAGCATATCGATCGACATCGAGACTTCTTGGAAACTCTGCCAAACGCTCACAAAACGCAGCAGCGAACCAGTCACGTTTCCCGAAATAATTCGGAAAGCAATCAACTGACCCAAAGTAATCTCATTTCCCAGTACCAAATAAGCTCCCACCCACAACTGAGCTAAGTTACCCACCTGGTTTAAAAAGCTGCTAATCGTGCCTGCTGTTGTCCCCGTGATAATTGTTTTAAAACTGGCTGTAATGTATTTAGCGTAGCGGCTCGACCACTCCCAGCGAGATTTCAATTCAATATTTTGAGCTTTAACAGTTTGAATCCCGCTGACTACTTCTACCAGATAAGATTGAGAGTCAGCAAAACGCATATTTCTTTGTTTGATCAGGCGCAGCACCAGCGGATTGATCAGAACAATCATCAGCGCCAGTATCGGTACCACTGCCAAAGATACGAAGGTTAGCTTCACGCTGTAGGAAAGCATAACGGCGACGTAGACCACCGAGAATACTGCATCGAGAACAACTGTCAAAGCTGTACTCGTCATGAATTCCCGAATCTGGCCCATCATGCTAAATTTGTAAACCAAATCTCCCACGCGCCGGTTGTCAAAGTAATTCTGGGGCAGCCGCAGCAAGTGGTCGATCACCTCCGCACTCAATTTGACATCAATGCGGTTTGAGGTGTCGATAAACAAAAAGGTACGCAAACCGTTGAGCAGTCCTTCAAACAGGGCAACACCTAACAGAAATGCCCCCAAAATATCCAAGGTGTCAATGCTGCGCTGACCTAAGACTTTATCAATAATTACTTGGCTGATTAACGGGTTGGCAAGGCCGAATAGCTGTACAAAAAACGAAGCGAGCAACACCTCAAAAAACACTGTTTTGTGTTCCATCAGCGCCGGCACAAACCACCAGAAGCTGAACTGCTCTTTTTGTTCGACTTGCGGAGCTTGCAGCAGCAGGACTTCTCCCAGTTCTCCCCAGATTTCTTTAAACTGAGGTATCCGCTTCCGCATCAGCCCCTTTTCTGGGGTTGCCATCACCAATTCTTGCTCGGTGATGCTGTAAATAATCGCAAAGCTGTCTTCCCATTTAATCATTACCGGAGCTTTGATGCGGTTGATGGCTTCGGCTGGGACTTGAGCTAATTGGGGCGTGAGGCCGATGCTTTGGGCGATCGCCCCGCAAGCTTGCATACTAATAGCACCAGCGGTTTTGAGCTGATTTTCTAGAACTTTGCGGATAATATCTCGACGAAATTTGATCCCGAAATACTTGCTCAACATCTGGAAGCAAGCTAGCGGCGCATCTATTTTCCCTTTGGCGCGGAAAACCGGATATCTCCCGGCATCCTTTGGTTGGTTGTCTCCGGGTGCTGGGGGCTGATCGGGGGCGCTCTTAACCTCGATCGATTTTCCCGCAGGCAGTTCCAACCCAGGGGCTGGTGTCTCTGCCGTGCCATTTAATGACTCTGGCTCTGGTTGGGGTTCTGGGGGTTCCCGGAAGCCGACCAACCGTGCGCCGGCGCGGCCTTCTACTTTCAAGGATTTGGCTGCATTTTCCACAGAGAAGCGGCTGCCGGTGGGAAAGTCGCCCAAAACGCCGCTGCTGACGAGCCAAATGCGATCGGCATCTAAGTCTTGGGCGATGTCTTGAGTTTTTTTGTTGCCGTTTGGCACGTTGACAACTTTCGCGTCTTCCCAAGCGTGCAGGGTGAGTTCCTTGAGATTGGAAGTACCGTCAGCTTGGCGCTGCAATTCCAGGCTCAACAGTTCAAATACTTCGCTCAAGGAACAGCGTTCGCGAAAGGCTTCTCCAAAGGTCGGCTGTTTTTCTACTGCGTTCAGGAAATCTTCGGCAGGTAGGACGATCGCAATTACGTCTGTAGAGGCAATCGCCGTTTCGCAGGGAACTCCCCTGACCAAGCCAGCCCAGCCGAGAATTTCCTTTGACTGCACCAATCGCAAACTGACGTGGCGCTGCGAGCGCTGGTCAAAGCCCAGCAGCCTGGCCTGACCTTGATAGATAATTGCCACCTGAGTCGGCATTTTTTCCCGTTCAAACACGGGCTGCCCCGTCCGGTAGCCTAGGAGTTGGCATTTAGCCACCAAGGCTGACAGAGCTGTCTCTGAGAGTCGGTCAAACGGGGGTGTTTTAGCTAAAAAATCCTGAATTTGGGAGAGGGAAACAGCGGAAGAAGTCATCCGATTTTAGATTTTAGATTTTAGATTTTAGATTGATGTCGCGGCCGCGCAACCGGGGCAACATACCCCATTGCTTGCGGTCAAGATATTGAAGACACCGAAGAGAGGGGCTGTAGCGGGCCAATTTCCGATACCTGTTGGGTCAGCCAGCTTTCAAAGAGTTCGTTAATCAAGTGCAGCCGCATCGATTCATCGAGCTGGGCCGGCATAAACTTTTCTAGTCGAATAATTACCATCCATTCTGCCAGAGGACGCGGCGTCCAGAGTTGATTTGGCTGGCTGACGGACAAAAGTTTGCTGATTGCCGGGTGAGGCTGGCTCAAGGGGACTGGGCCCAACAAGCCGCCGGACTTGGATTCGGGCCCTTCGGAAAAGTCTCGTGCCACTTCAGCAAAGCTTTGTTCCCCTTCCAGGATGCGAAAGTAAAGTTCGTTTGCCAGTGCTGGATTTTTAGTGCGTACCAGCGAATAGACTACGTGATCTAAACTGGCTTTGCGGGTTAAAAAATAATTATCTACTTTAGGTCTCCAAGTCTCTTGCTTAAATTTTTCGATCAGCAAGGGCCTGACGGCCATCTCTTGAAGTTCTTCTGCCGTCATATTTTGTTGGCGCAGCCAAGCTTCTTTGGCTTCCGGGGCTGTCAGTTGGTGCTGTGCCAGAAAGTTCTCAACAGCGGATTGACGTTCTTCGTCGCTGCAACTAAAGGATGCGATCGCTTGGTCTACTATTACACCCCGCAAAAATTGGGGCATCAACTGATAGCGCTTCAGGAGCGATGGCATATCCTGAGCTTGAAGTAATTTATCGCCTATTTGAAAAAGTCCTGTCATTTTTTTATCTCCAACTGACTTGCGCTTTCCCTTTTAATTTAGCTGTGGCAGGAAAAAAGCGACAACCACTAACCTCTTAATCCCCCGATGATAGCAGAGCGTCAAGAAAGCTAGCGCTATTGCTGTCTATTTCTTGACGCTTTGCCTCGCTAAGGGTTCCTTTCAAATAGTTTGCCTATCCGGTAGGAGTAAGCGCGACTGTCAAGAATTTTGGGGTTGGCCGCCATTGTTTGCTGGACTCGATCCCGATAGTGCCGGCGCAGTTTTGGGTTGGTTCCCAGTGCTGTACCCAGCTCTATATAAGAGTTCTCGCTCTGTACTACCAGTTCCGGAAGTTGTAGTTCTTCGAGGATGGCGGCCGCGCGGCGCGATCGTCCTGAAAGCCCTTTTCTTGCCACTGCTGGCAACCCCACCAACAGCGCTTCTGCTAAGGAGCAGATATCGCTGCACGGATAGGGTTCTAAATATATATCAGCCAATTTCAGACATTTTATGCAATCTGCACGATTTGGTAGCGCACGTATCACAACAACCCGCTGTTTGTCAATCCCAAATTTCCCTAGGGTCGATCGAATTTGGTTGTAAAAAGACACCGCCGCCCAGCTTTCTCGGCCCGAACCAAAGGGATACAAAACTAAAATAGAATTCGGTACAGCAGCAATAATTTTTGCCCAAGTTTCTCTCAATTCGGGGATAATTGTCGAAGCAGGAGCGCCAGAAACGAACACTACAGATTCATCGGTGGCTCCCCAACTGCTGCGAGTCGGTTCAACCCTCGCAGGCGCTGGCGCTACCGGATAGCTCAAACAAATTCCCGAACCTTCTAAAGCAATTAATTTTTCGCGGTACTCTGCTGCTGCACCTGCGGGCAATGTCAAATCTCCAGCAATCAAATAATCGATATTTCCGGCTGCGGTGGTGGCGGGCGTTGATGCGGCAGTAGCCATTTGCACCCGCGCCAGTCGGTGCAAACACAGCAGCGAGGCGGGTTGAGAAGTGTCAGTAATATTGGTGCTAATTAACAGAATATCTAAATCGTGCGATCGAATTTCCTCTACTTGCTTCGACAAATCCTCCGATAGTTGCACCATCTTGTCAGCGCAACTTTCGCAATATTTCCCCAGTCGCTCATCCAGTACCTGGAAATTATACGCGATAACTTCAAATTTGTCTCTGTCTAAATATTCAAACGCTGGAATCGCCGCCAAAAACTCTGCATTCAAACTAATTTCATCGAGCAAAAAACCCACTCTAATTTTAGTTCTTCCAACATCTCTGAAAGCAAAATCCCAGTTAATTTGACAGCCAATAATTCTTAAATAAAATTCCATAATATCAGCTCGCCGACTCAAAACATCGAGCAAATTTGCCTCGCTCAAATACAAAGCCTTGAAGCTAACACTCTCAGCAATAAAAGCCGCCAAATAACGCCAAACTTCCGCATCGGGAAAAGCGGCAATATGAGCAGCGGCGTACTTAATCAACTCCTGGAAATATTCCGAGTACCTTTCAACTTCTCCCGTTTCTTGAAAACAAGTCGGAGACTGAAATAGAAACTTCATAAAATCCTCAAAAAACCACTGAGGAATCGCTGCATTTTTATACTCTAGCGGCAACTGATAAGCCTCGCCGTACAGCATCGCTGCCAGGAGATATTGCACCCGCTCGGCAATTTCCCCTGCTTCAGCAAGTTTCGCAGCTAACTGCCGCACAAAACTTTGTTCCGACTCAGTTAAAATTTCATTTTTGAGGTGGCTTTCCATCAGCAACTTATGAGCTTTCCCCGCTTCTTGCGAATAAGCAATTTCTATTTTTTCGACCGGGAAATTCAGCCAATATTCCGCTAGCTGTTGGCGGTATTGGCGGATTTTTGCCAGAATAGATTGGTTTGACGGCGATTTTTTGTACTGTGCCACCAGCCCTGACAAATCAGATATATTGGGCTGGGTTCTCAACGCCAACTTTTGGCGGATTGTCTGTTTGATTTCGCGATTCAGAAAACTGTAATCAGGACTATTTAGTAGTTTTTTGTAAAATCTGACCACATCTTTATGATTTTCCCCAGCGCCGAAGTTTTTCCAAGTTTGTTGTTCGGGATGAATCCTGAGCGAGGAAAGTTTTTCATCTACAAATCCGATGTGATAGTTTCCCATGATTCGCCACCACATATCTAAGTCTACATACTGAGATAATCCAGAATCAAACAATCCTATTTCGGCAAAAACTCGCGCGGCAATTAAGACGGTACTCGGTTCGCCAATTTTGTTAATCGGGTTTTTCAAGCAGTTAGCATCTGCCAGCAATTCTTTTCCTGGCTGGATAGATTTTAAATTCGACCAACTTTTATGCAAATCTTTAATTGATTGGGAAGCTTTCCGCAAAATTGGGTTGGATTCACTGTCAGCTATGGTGATGCCGCGCGGGGAGAAAACCATGCCTATTTCTGGGTTTTGTTGGGCGAGGGCGACCATTTTCTCGATACATTCTGCTTCTAGCAAGTCGTCTTGAAACAGAAATTTAATGTATTCGCCTTTGGCTTGGGATATGCAGAAGTTCCAGTTTTGCGATAAGCCGTAGTTGCGGTGGAGGATGATGCGGAAGTCGGCGGTTGTCTGGGATTGGAAGGATTGGGCGATCGCAATTGTGCGGTCTGTGGAGCCGTCGTCTGATACAATCAGTTCTATGTTGGGATATGTCTGAGCCAAAGCACTTTTGATTGTTTCCTCAATAAACGCTTCTCCGTTGTACGTCGGAATGCAAATGCTCACCAAAGGCTGCCAGTTTTGCAGTTGGGCTTTTGATTTAGTTTTGGGTTGTGATGATTGCAAGTCAGCCTTAATTTTTGCAGACTCTGCTTTGGCTGTTGCAGACAGAGGCAAGTTTTGAAAGTTATCAGTAATCTCGGCAATATATTCGAGACGTTTTCTAATTTTACTACCCGTAACTTGCGGGTTGAGTAAAGTTTTGATTTGTTCGGCACCTGCCGCTCCAATTTGTTGAGCTTTTTGGTAATTATTAAAAACTTTCCGCATTAAATCAGCAGCGTGTTCGACATCCGGTTGGGCCCAAATATTGCCTTTTTTGTAAGGCCCGCAATCTTCCTCAATTGGGATTAATTTATACTTGACTAAAAAGCTGTTGCCGACGTTCATAAATTCTGTATTTGATGAATAGCCGGTGGCAATTACGGGTTTGCCGTAAAACATTGCCTCAGCCATTGTTAAGCCGAATCCTTCGCAGCGGTGCAGCGAGATGTAGCAGTCGCAATTGTAGAGCAAACTGTTGATTTTATCTTTGGACAAATACCCGTCTAGATGTTTGATGTTTGAATTGTTGGCTATGGCTGAGTTTAAGGCGGTTTTAGCTTCGGGAAATTGATGTGAATTGGAAGATTTGATAATTAATAATAGGCGTTCATCTTCGCCGAAAGCTTGTTTAAATGCTTGAATTGCCTCTAAAGGATTTTTGCGCTCGATGCGGCTGCAAAAGTCGAATATAAATAGGAAAATAAATTTATTTTTAGGTAAACCCAGTGCTTCTCTGTTCAGAGAAGCTGCGGGCAATTCGATACTGGGCATGATTTTGATGACGGGAATTGGCGAGACTTGGGAAATTGTTTCGGCACAATAATTGCTGTAAGTCCAGATTTCGTGAAATTGATTGAATGCTGGCTGCCATTTGGGGGGAAATGCGGGAATTTCCCAGGCCCAAAATCCGATGTTGTATTTGTTTTTAAAATAGCTGGAACCTGTATGTTTGATAAAGGTTGCCACTTCGTCGGCGTTGATTTGAATTAAGTTTGCTGGGTGGGGATTTTCTGGGCTGAAATTTTGATAGGTGGTGTCTTGTTTGCGGTGGGGATAGCGGGTGAAATTGTTGATTGTTAAGGGGATTTTGGCTGTTTCTGCGGCTCGGATGTTGGCTCGAACGCCTTCTCCTATGCCAAATTCGCCGTTGATGTAGCCGGCGATGTTGATTCCTAAATTTTGATTCATAGTTTTTGATTTACTGAGTTAAGTGTTGGGTTACTTTTTTGATTGACAAGCTGAATTAATTGATATTCTCAATGGCGCTTGAGGAGGGTAGGAGTTGAGAATAAACGATCGTGTTCTCAATATTTGCTAAGATGTAGCAATCTTTGCTGGATGGGGGAACAGGATTTAATTGAACCGCAGAGGGCGCAGAGTACGCTGAGGAAGAGAAGGGAGGGAAGGGCAAAAGAATGAGTTGGTGGCTGAAAATTTTGTTCTTGACAAATGTGCCGATCGCCATTGTATACTGGCATCGCTATGCTAACTTTCGGCTGGTTGTCTGTCGCATGGGTTGCTCTGTTTGATTTTACAATAAACTAATCAGGAATTTTAGACAAAGTGATCGATCGCGCCAACCACGATTTCTTGAAGCTGCTACCGCCGGATGCTAAAGTCATTGTCGAAATTGGCTGCGGTACGGGTTCGACTGGTGAAGAATACAGGCAGGTAAATCCCCACTGTCAGTATATTGGTATTGAGCGCGATCGCGAAAAAGCTAAAATTGCAGTCGATCGGCTAAACTGGGTGACGGTAGCCGATATTGAAGAACTTGCCGTCGAAAGTCTCGACATCGCCCCCGGCAGCGTCGATTGTTTGATTTTTGGCGACTTGCTACCCTATCTCAAAAATCCCTGGGATATCCTCAAACAGTACAGTGCTTTGCTCAACCAAGACGGGCAAATTTTCGCCGCCATCCCCAACGCTCAATACTGGCGGCGCATTGTCAATCTGTTGCGGGGAAATTGGGAAAATCCCGACAGCAAGATGCAGCACTGGTTTACCCTAGAAAGTATTAAATCATTATTTGCTGATGCCGGATTGCAGGTTTACGAACTGCAAGGGAAGGGACACAAAACCGAAACTTTTGTCCGCTTCCAGCAATTGCTGCATCCAATGGTGAAGGCTTTAGAGCTGACAGCGACGGATTTTGCTACGGAAACAGGTGCTGAATATTATATCGCGCGATCGACCAAATCGGCCGTACCGCCCCGCAGACTTCTGATCCAAACTATCATTATGGCTCCTACAGGGTGCGATCGCGTCCGAGTTTTGGAACCAGACAAATTTAGCGCCACAATTCCCGGTGTCCGCACCGTCTCCGGAGTGAAAGCAGCAGAATTAATTAGCCCCCTAGCTGGAGAAGAAAAAGTCTTCATCTGGCAGCGGACAATCATGCAATATCCCGCTTACATTCCCAAACTCAAAGAACTGCTAAAACAAGACTACTTAATAGTAGCTGAAATTGACGACAATCCCATCCGCCGCCGCGAATATGCAGACAACAATTACCTCAGCTATCGCGGCTGTCACTGCGTTCAAACAACGACTGAACCGCTAGCAAAAATTTTGCGGCACTACAATCCCAATGTTGCCGTATTTCCCAATCAATTAGCTTATCTCCCCCCGCCGCGAATTTACCCCACAGAAGATACAGTCACCATATTTTTTGGTGCGCTCAACCGCGAACAAGATTGGCAGCCGATTATGGCAGCGCTCAATCGAGTTTTGTCCGCACACAAACATCGGGTTCGAGTTAAAGTAATCCACGACAGCAAATTTTTTGAAGCATTGGAAATAAAGCAAAAAGAATTTGAACCGTTTTGCAGTTACGAACGGTATCAAGAAATCATGTACAGTTGCGATATAGCTTTGCTGCCGCTCGTTCCCAACCCAGTTAACGAAATGAAATCCGATTTAAAATTCATTGAATGTGCGGCGCGGGGAGTAGCGGTGCTGGCAAGTCCCGCCGTCTACGAACATTCGATTGTCGAAGGTGAAACCGGATTGATTTACAGATATGAAAAAGATTTTGAAATTAAGCTAAATTTGTTAATTAATGATAGTTTTTTGCGCCAACAAATAGCAGCGAATGCTTACGAATGGGTGCGCGACAACCGCTTGCTGTGCGGGCACTACCGGCAGCGGCGAGACTGGTACTTGCAAATGCGGGACGAGTTGCCGCGTTTGAATGCTGAGTTGCGAGGAAGATTGCCGGAGTTATTTGGTGACTAAGTGCGGTAAGATTTACAGGCGTGATTGTTGTGCGAACTTTCTGTTTTATTGTTTAATTTTTAATTCTTAATCAACTCCAATGCGAATTCTCTTCACTATTGCTCACTTTTACAATCCCAGCGGCGACGGGAAACACGCTTCCCAGCGAAACGACCCGCAACCCCGACTCAATGCTTTAACTGCTTGCGTCACATCGCTGCAAGCTTTGTACGGCAAATCTCAGTGCATGATTCACATTAGCGAATGTGCAACTATCCCATCAAATCAAGCTCAAAAACACGAAATTGACATTGTTGTTTGCACGACTCAAGGCTATCACCTCTTGCCTCAACTGCCGGTACAGCCTAGGTCTTTTATGCACCACGCTACAAAATGCGAGCCGCTGCTGTTGGGGTTTGAGTGTCAAGCAGTTTTGCGAGCTTGTCTTGACAAATACGATTATTTTTGTTATTTGGAAGATGATTTGATTCTGCACGACCCGTGGTTTTTTAGTAAATTAAATTGGTTTACGCATCACGGGGGAAATGCAAATTTGCTGCAACCTAACCGTTACGAAATATCGCCTCAAGGAGCTGTTTTTAAAGCATATATTGATGGGGATTTAGCGGGAGGAGCTACTGCTAAGTTTCAAAATGTGGAGGAGCAGCGGGAGTTGGCGGGAAAAATTATGGAACAGCCAATTTCTTTTGAGCGGGCTTTGAATCCTCATTCCGGCTGTTATTTTTTGAATGCGAAACAGATGGCTCACTGGGCCGAGCAGTCTCATTTTTTGGACAGGGATACTAGCTTTATCGGCCCGCTGGAAAGTGCGGCGACTTTGGGGATTATGCGGACTTTTAGAGTTTACAAGTCAACTCCTGCTTGTGCTAATTTTTTGGAAATTCAACATTTTGGAGCGAGTTTTCTGAAGTTGATCGGTAATAAGGTGAGGATTTCGGAGGAAGGTTGAGTTAAGATATTCAGGTAAGCTGCAATATTTGAGAGGTCGCATGACTCAGGCAACCGAAAAGATTGTCCTCCCCTCTCCCTTCCCCGACCACACTCAACTGCCAGAGGAAGACGGCACTTTCGTGAAGAATTTTCAGGAGCATCCGCAGAGTATTATTTTAACTGATTCGATCGGGCTGGTTTTGCAGGGGCTTCATCCCGACGGGCAATATGCTATAGGCCAAGACTGCGGCATCTACTGGCGAGAAACTGAACCGCTGGAAAAGGGAGCGGAAGCTCCTGATTGGTTCTACGTGCCGAATGTGCCACCAACACTAGGAAATCAGATCCGTCGCTCTTACGTGCTGTGGCGGGAATTCATGGCTCCGATGATTGCTTTGGAGTTCGCATCGGGAGACGGTTTAGAAGAGCGGGACACAACGCCGCTATCCTACTCGGAAGTTGGAGCGACGCAAAGACCTGGGAAGTTTTGGGTATATGAGCGGATCATGCGGATTCCGTATTATGGCATCTATGAGATCAATAGTGGTCGGCTGGAGGTTTACAGCCTGAACAATGGGTTTTACCAGCAGTTGCTTCCGAACGATCGCGCTCATTATTCGATCGCGCCAATGGGCGTAGAATTAGGACTGTGGGAAGGCAGTTATCAAAACCAGACTATGCTGTGGCTGCGGTGGTGGGACAGCGAGGGCAATTTGCTGCTGACAGGTACAGAACGAGCTGCTGTCGAACAGCAACGAGCTAATGTTGAACAGCAACGAGCTTCCTTAGCAGAGCAGGCTTTGACGGCAGAAGCCAGAGCGCGGCGGGATGCTATCCCTCGGTTGTTGGCAATGGGATTGAATACAGAGCAAGTGGCAGAAGCGCTGGGTTTATCTGCAGACGAAGTTAGGCAGCATTCACAATCTTGATGTCGCTTTTTATTAATTAGAAGTCAAAACATCGCCGATTTTAACTGTGCCGCTGTTGATGATTTTCGCTAAAACTCCGGTTTGTGCGTGACCGAATTCTTGTTTGAGTAAACTCAGTAGGGGAATATCCCGATCGCCCGTTTCTGGATTTACTTCTATATTGACACAGCGACCGATTCGTGCTGTCACTTCGATCAGAGCTGTACCTAATTGAAACTGTTTTCCTATCCAGTCAAATTCCGACCACGCTTCCATGCCTTCTAGCAGAATGTTCGGGCGAAATCGGCGCACGTCTATCTGTTGGTTGGCCTTTTCGGTTAATTCGTCTAGGGTGGCTTGGGCGAGGAGAGAAATGTGTACGGGTGCTCGATCGGGATAGCGAGTTTCGCCGCTGCTGTCGCCGACTAAGCGCAAAGGTGCAAACTGCGGGTGTCTCGCTTCTTTTGTTGGCTGCATTTCCGCCAAATATTCGCTAAAAAAGCTGCTGATGCGATCGCGCCCCGCTGCAGTATTCGTTGCTGCTGATAACACTGCAACTCCTTGACGCTGGACTGTTAAAACGGTCGTTTCCGGTTGATAGTGGCATTCTAAAGCTGCTAAATGCGGCCAATCGTTTTGAACGGCAAAATATTTTTTGCTCATCCAAGGTACATTTTCGGCGGGCATTTTTGCAGCTTCTATATTATCTGCAAACATTAAGGCAAAAGCGCGATCGCCCTTAATTCCATGTCCTGCTGTTAAAGCAAACTCCGACATTGCTTGCGGTGTCAGCCCTTTAATGGGGTAAATGAATAACTGTTTTATGGTTGCTAATGTCATATTTTTTTTAGCTGCGCTTCCATTTCATCTGAACTCTTGTCCCCCCCTTATTAAGGGGGGCTAGGGGGGTAAAAGCTAATTCAAAAACATTAATAAAATTGCTATAAACAGCCCATCAAGCTAACAATTCATAGCGGCGGATATCGGGAGGCCCAACGGCCAAACCGTCTAATTTCTGCACGGCGGCTTGAAGGTGATTTGAAGCGAGATGTTGTTCTAGCAAAGCTGAACTTTCCCACTCTTCAACAAAGGTGAAATCTGTAGGATCGGCTTGATTTTGCAACAGTTCGTATTTGATACAGCCTTTTTCTTGGCGAGTTGGCTCTATAATGCTCAGCAGCAGGGATTTAAGTTCTGCTACTTTGTCGGGATTGGCGGCGAGGCGGGCGACTACTCGCAAGGTTGGTTTGGACATAGGAGAAAGGAGGATCTGCTATTTTAATTGAATTTACGGATTTCAATGGGGCAAGCACTGTCATCGGTAACTACTGTAGCGCAGAGTGGAACCAAATCAGCAGCGTACTTGCTGCTATGCCGCTGCACGTAAAAGCTTCAGCTCAAGCTGGATTTCTGGGCGATGCAGTTTTCGATCCTGTAGCAACAAATCAATACATCAAAACAGAGTTGGTCAAACTTGGATGGCAAGCGAGAATCCCGATTCCGCCGGTGTACCGATTTTTGGGAACAGATGTTGACTTTGGCTCTGCTGGTGCGATTGTAGAAGTTCAGTTTTCTCACTATTCATTTCTCTTAAACAATACAGTGCGATCGCAATTGTTTTTTAACACTAATACACCTCTCACAGGACAGCCCGTTAGGGTTGTTATTATAGTTACAAAATCACAAATGTTTCCTGCTGCTAATAGCAGCCTTTACTACGAGCAAGCTGTGAACCAGTTAACAGTATTATCTGCCAATCTATTTAATGTACCGATCAGAATAGTTGGTTTGTTCAAGGAAAGGAATACAACAGTACCTGCAAAATTGACTGTTTACAGCGCTCAAACATCAAGGACAATAGTAACTCAGGAAGAGCGTGAATGTCAAATAATTTCAGGGCGCTCGCCCCGCAGTCGCAGTTTTATTCGGATGATGTGAAAAACGCTGTACTAGCTCCACAACTCAAGTTCTAATTGCTCTCCAATTTTAGTAGAATTCAGTGTTTTCTTACCGTTGCCATTTAGCTTGAGGTCTACTGGTGGAGCTTTTCCCCGAATATTCGCAGCAAAAGCAGCTTCCTCATAGAGCAAGCGTTTCTCCATTTCTTCTAAGTGATACTCTTCGGGATATATTTTTGCTTTGCTGCGTTCTGTTGGTTTTTTACCTACTTGTACGTCAAACCGAAATGCTTCTATTGGCTGTCCGGTTTTTTCTACATAGTCTCGCAGAGTTTTTAAGTTGGGGAAATAGCCGCGCTCGTCCGGTTCCCCGCTTAAACGACGCAGCGCAACTTGATAATATTTTAGCTCCAATTCTGCACCGATAAAATGCCGATCGCACTTTTTAGCTACAACGGCCGCCGTACCCGAACCCATATAAGGATCGAGAACAACATTACCTTTCAAGGTTGTAGTCAAGACAATTCTAGCTATTAAGTCTTCGGGAAATTGACAGGGATGTATAGTTTGTTCTTCGTGGTTGTGTTTGACGTTGCGGAACATCCAAATGTCGCCTGGGTTTTTCCCGTCAGGATTACATGAAAGTTCGCCTTTGCGAGAACCCCGGTAATGTTTTTTATTTTGATACTTTTGCGGTACTCTAATATCGTCTAAGTTAAATGTATATTCATCGGATTTAGTAAACCAAAGAATTGTCTCGTGGCGGCATGAGAATTTCTTCCGGCCGTGCAAACCGTGCTGTCTCCCCCAGATAATTCGATTCCGAGGAATTAACCCGCAGGATTCGAGAATTGGGAACAAGCGAATATCGAGCGGAATTAGCATACCCCGATCGGAGAAAGCACCGACTTGCCAGAACAGCGAACCTGATTTTTTGAGAATTCGGCTGCACTCTTGCAGCACAATTCTCTGTTCTTCTAAATAAATATTGAGAGCTTGCTTGGTCTCGTATTCCTTGCCCAAATTGTAGGGAGGAGAGGATACTACTAAATCAACGCATTCATCTGGCAAGCTGCTCAGAAGTTCCAGACAATTTCCCAGAAATATCCGATCTAGCGGGAGCTGTTCTCGGTTCTGGTGCTGCTGCATTTGCTTTGCCTTTAATTTCAAAAAAAGTTAGACCTCAACTGAAGATAACCCAAACCAGTCAATTAGTCAATACCTCAATCTTTGGGATAAAATCGCTTTTTTTCTGTAGAATATTCCCAGGCGAGATTCTCCGGGTCTTTTTCGCGGCTCCAGTCAGCAAACTCCGGTTTAATTTTCCATTTGCCGATCGTAGTTGCGTGAACTTTGAACCGGCGGGAGAGTTCCGTCTGGGTAAAAGAGATTTTGGGTTTTTCAGGAGTCTTGGTTTGAGCGATCGGAAATAAATTTGGTTTTTTATCTTGTGCTTTTTCCAGATTTGCGGGATGCTCTCGAACAGCTATTGCCGTGTTAGGTGTGGCGCTTTGATTGACAGTTGGAGCTATTTGAAAATAATACAAAATTCCGCCTTGTTCCGTAACTTCAAAATCGGCGGCAAACTCAGAGGCTCTTTCGTCGAGATATTCTTGAACCTTTTCTCCGGGGAGTTTTGCATTCATCGCCAAATCCAAAGCCGTAACTCGCCCTTGATTTTCCTTGATTAACCTGTAGAAAACCGAGTCTAAATGAGCGAGTTTATGTTTTTGCTGCTGCTGGTAGAGCTTGTAAGCCCAAGCAATTCCGGCTGTAGTGGCGATCGCCCAAAACATCGTTCCCGACTCGAAACTGGCAACCGCCGTCAAACAAATAGGCAAAAGCAGGGTAAGATATCCCCAAATGCTGCCCTTCTGTAGGTTATTGCTGTTTTTGACCATAGTTCCCAAACAGGTACGTAGTTTAGCTTAGCAGAGCGTGTCAGGATGCGGCGAAAGTGTTTTGACGGTCGGTCGCGATCGGCTAATCGCTGGCGCACTCTACTACCTCATCCCAGAATCTACTTTTTTTCGCAACCGAGGATTCATGTACTTTTTTCGCAAACAGATTGCCATCCTGTTCGTAGTTGTTGCTTGCTGTACGCTGACGGTTAGTTGCGGCGAGAACCGAACTGTCCAGTGTACTAAATTTACAGAAATTGTCACCAAAGGCAACACTCTAATCGATCTTAAGAAAGACAGCAACGATGCTGCAAGCACCAAGAACTTAGCTAAAGATTTGAACGAGACAGCGCAACAACTTGAGGCTTTGGAAATCACAGATGCTACTCTCAAAGAGATTCAAGGCCCCTCTGTTAAATCCTTCCGCTCCATAGGTGAATCCCTCGCCGACATAGCCAAAGCTCTTGAGACAGGAAATCAGGCTACTACCAGTATAAAAGGTCGAGAGCAAATTCAAAAAGCTAGAACCGATATTATTCGAGCCGGACAGCAGGCGAATCAAGCCGCCGAAAATCTAGACGCTTTGACTGGCAAACTGATTAAATATTGTAAGAGCGATCGGTAAGTAATATCAATTCGGGTTGCACTCAAACATGATTGTTGACTGTTGACTGTTGACTGTTAGCTGTTAGCTGTTAGCTGTTATTTGTTATTTGTTATTTGTTATTTGTTATTTGTTATTTGTTGGAACTTGAGAATTGGAAATTGGGAATTCGTAACAAGTAACCAATAACCAATAACCAACAACCAACAACCAACAACCAATAACCAACAACCAACAACCAACAACCAATAACCAATAACCAATAACCAATAACCAATAACCAACAACCAACAACTAATGACTAATGACTAATGACTAATGACTAATTACCAAATTTAGTGATGAATTTCTAGATTCAAAATATAGCGACCGAGTTGCACTTTTTCCGACCACAACTCGTATTCTAACCGCAGGTGTTCCGGTTCCGGCTTTCCTGTCAGCGTTAAGTTGCGGGTGAAGTTGCGGAGGCGCAACTGTTCGGGAGTCGCCAGCGATTCGCCTTGAAGCCAGTAACGGCTCAGCCCGTACATTCCGCGTTCCCAGCAGTGGCGGTAGCTGTATTTGCCGTTGCCTTGCATGGTCATAATCACTCGATAGGGCGAAACTTCTAGCCACAGCAACCGGGGTTTTGTGGTTGTTGGCAAGATAGCAACTTCCTCGGCAGATTCCTGGGAAAATTGGCGATCGAGTATTGCTGGTTCGTGCAACAACAAGTGAAAGCGATCGCTGTCTTTTTGATAAAGCGTACCAGCGGTTTCAACGAACGACCACAAAGGTAAATCTGTGGATACCAGTGATAAACTTACAGGCTTGCGGTGATGCGTCAGCATAAATAAAAGTCTAGGAGTTATGGTGGATCGGGGGTTTGAGATTTGAGATTGGAGACTTTAGATTCTAGATGGGCTCAGTTGCAAATTCCGGAGATTTTACTTAAAAAAATGAAAAATCTACAAGTAGCAGTCGCCAATCTAAAATTGTTCGGTCAAAGTTCAATCATCTGGTCGATAATTGAGAGCAGAACATGAAATTTACGCAAATCTACGAAATAGTATTTGTGAAATTAAGGTAAAATCTGTACAGTTGCATCTGCTCTCCTCTGTCGCCGATACGAGTTTTACAAAATAAGAAAACTGTGGGTCTGTGTTCCAAATCCTTATGGGGTGAGTCATTCCCCATTCTATAATTTCAAATCTCAAATCTCAAACGGTATGACTCAGGACTGGAAAAGGGTAGGATAGCTAACACCGTTCCATCCTAGTTTATCTCAATGCAAGCTGATATTATAACTACTTCGCTTCTGGGCGAAAGTCAAACTTTAAGCATTCAAAAACCTGCGTCAGGCTTGTGGCTGACTGGGAGGATTCGAGTGCCGGGGGATAAGTCGATTTCTCACCGAGCTTTGATGTTGGGTGCGATCGCCAGCGGTAAAACTACAATTGAAGGACTGCTGCTAGGAGAGGACCCCTGCAGCACGGCTAAATGTTTCTCGCTCCTGGGAGCCTCTGTTTCCGAACTCAACGCGGAACGGGTGACAGTCCGGGGCGTCGGAATTGGCGAGTTAGAGGAGCCTCTGGAAGTCTTGGACGCGGGCAATTCCGGCACGACGATGCGGTTGATGTTGGGAATTTTAGCGTCTCATCCGGGGCGTTTTTTTGCGGTAACGGGTGACAGTTCTCTGCGATCGCGCCCGATGTCGCGCGTCATTAAACCGCTGCAACAAATGGGAGCGCAAATTTGGGGTAGAAAAAGCAATTCTTTAGCTCCCTTAGCGATACTCGGACAGCAGTTAAAACCCATTCACTACCGTTCGCCGATCGCCTCTGCTCAAGTTAAATCCTGCATTTTGCTGGCCGGTTTGATGGCTGAGGGAGAAACTACAGTCACAGAACCCGCTCTGTCGCGGGATCACAGCGAGCGGATGCTGCGGGCGTTTGGAGCCAAATTGAGCGTCGATCCAGAAACTTGCAGCGTGACAGTCACTGGGCCGACAAAACTGCAAGGACAGCATGTGATTGTACCGGGGGATATTAGTTCGGCGGCATTTTGGCTGGTGGCTGGGGCGATCGTCCCCGGTTCCGAGCTCGTAGTTGAAAATGTCGGCGTGAACCCTACTCGCACGGGCATTTTGGAAGCTTTGGAGATGATGGGGGCCGACATTGAACTACAAAATCAGCGAGAGGCGGCTGGGGAACCGGTAGCGGATATTTTGGTTCGCGGAGGCGGCCAATTGCGGGGATGCACCATTGCTGGCGACTTAATTCCCCGACTAATTGACGAAATCCCGATTTTGGCAGTAGCGGCGGCTTTTGCCAACGGTACTACGATAATTCGAGATGCGGCCGAGTTGCGAGTCAAAGAGAGCGATCGGCTGGCCGTGACTGCTGCGGAACTCAACCGCATGGGAGCCAAGATTACCGAGTTACCTGACGGTTTAGAAATTACCGGCGGAACTCCTTTAACTGGCGCGGATGTTGACAGCTACACCGACCACAGAATTGCGATGAGTTTGGCGATCGCAGCCCTGAATGCCACAGGTATTACTAACATTCACCGCGCCGAAGCCGCTGCCATTTCCTACCCCGATTTTACCGCTACTTTGCAACAAGTTTGCCATCCAAATTAAGGAAGATTGGCCAAACAGGGCATTGGGCATTGGGCATTGGGCGGAGCGAAGCGGAGGGATTGGGCATTGGTTATTTGTTATTTGTTATTGGTATAGCCTCATAAATAACAAATAACCGCTAACCAATAACCAATAACTAATCACCAATAACTGATGACTGATGACCATTAACCAATAACCATTAACCAATAACCAATAACCACTGATACCAAATTCGGGTAACATACCCCTTGATGATTCGGCGGTTGAAACCGCATCTAAACAAACGATGTCGGCCCCAAGACCGACTGGTTGATAAAGGGTAGGTATCCCAAACCCGAATTTGGTATGACTAATGACTAATGACTAATGACTAATGACTAATGACTAATGACTAATGACTAATGACTAAGCATCTTTGC
This sequence comes from Tychonema sp. LEGE 07203, assembly GCF_015207285.1. Classification (GTDB taxonomy): domain Bacteria; phylum Cyanobacteriota; class Cyanobacteriia; order Cyanobacteriales; family Microcoleaceae; genus Microcoleus. The sequence goes on from NZ_JADEXD010000010.1 coordinate 48,971, forward strand.
CTACAACTTGTTCTTTAAAAGCATCAACTTCCGTTAATAACTCTTGGCGGGTAGAAGCCTTGAGGAGATAGCGATAAACGAACCAACCCGTATATCCCATGCCAATCAACTCAAAAACTGGAGCTACCAAAGGCACATCATTAAGAGCAGCTAAAACTCCCAGCATTACCTTGATGCTAATACCGCCTGCCAGGATTAAACCAACTGTTATTAGAGGCTTTTGGTATTCAGTAAAAAAATTGGAGAGATAGACTGGAAGTTCGGACACAATTGTGAGAACTTGGTCTTTAATATCTTGGAACTGGCTCGTCGGTGTTTCTGGGGTTGTGACTGCAGTCATGGCCCCCGGTTTGTCAGCCACTAGGTCTACTGTGACGACTTCAGTCATCGTTTCTGTGTTGTCAGAAAAGTTAGCTTGTGTCATTTGATACTTCCTCCGGTGTCAAGTAAAATTGCAGGCTTGGAATTGCTACCAGTGTAATTCTCCGGCAATCAGTACGGGATTCTGGCAGCCGGGACTAATTGATGAGATTAAGCCAGACCTTCACAAATTGCAAGCAAAAATAAGGATATGAGTTGATTTTAAACAATTGCCCTCGCTGCAAAATCGCTCTTTTGACTCATTTTTTCAATTCACTGAGGTCGATTTGATTGGGACAAGTGCGTCCTCGTTCAAAATCGGTGATATTGCCGATCGTGGTTTCGGCGATATTTTTCAAAGCTTCGCGAGTGAAAAAAGCTTGATGTCCGGTAATCAGGACGTTGGGGAAAGTCAGCAAGCGCTGAAATACGTCGTCTTGAATCACCCGATCGGACAAATCCTCAAAAAACAGATCCGTCTCTTGTTCGTACACATCCAAGCCGAGGTAGCCAATTTTACCAGACTTCAGTCCTTTGGTGACAGCTTTAGTGTCAATCAACTGACCGCGGCTGGTGTTGATCAGCATGATCCCCGGCTTCATTTGCTCGATCGCTAGGGCACCGATCAAATGGTAAGTTTCCGGTATCAGCGGACAGTGGAGGCTGACAATATCAGAGGCCGCGAACAGTTCCGGGAGTGCGACGTATTCCATGCCTAGGGCGAGGCAATCTGGGTTTTGGTAAACATCGTATCCCAAGAGGCGACAGCCGAATCCGTGCAGAATTTTGGCAGTAAGCGAGCCAATTTTGCCAGTACCGACAATTCCCACCGTTTTACCGTAGAGGTCAAAACCCAACAAGCCGTCTAGGGCGAAATTGCCTTCGCGGACGCGGTTGTAGGCGCGGTGGATTTTGCGGTTGAGGGACAAAATCATGGCGACTGCGTGTTCGGCGACGGCGTAGGGAGAATAAGCCGGAACTCGCAGGAGAGTTAGGTCTAAATCGCGGGCTGTTTCTAAATCAACGTGATTGAATCCGGCCGATCGCAGCGCCAGCAAGCGCACGCCATTTTGGGCGATCGCCCGGAGCGTTGGAGCGTCCAAACAGTCGTTAACGAAGGCGCAGACGGCCGGAAAACCCGCAGCCAAAACGCTGGTTTCCAGATTCAGACGCGGTTCAAAAAACACCAACTCGTGTTGGCCGCCGACATTGGCTGCTTCCAGAAAAGTGCGATCGTAGGACTTGGTGCTGAATACGGCTACCTTCATGATTTTTGCGGGCAAATCTCGTAATAGTGGGAAATTCTTTCCAGATTAACTCTCTTTGCTTGCCAGAACTCGATTGCCCTAAAAAAAATCAGTTTTCCAGAGAAATCTGGGGTTTGGCAAGAGAGCATCTCTGAATCAACCAGATTTTTAGCTTCTTGGCAAGTCCTGCTTTTCAAAAAAAATCTTAGACTAGAGTAAAGTGCGATCGTTAACTGCTAATTTTTTAGGAGAAAATCCGATGCCTCCAAAATTTAAACGAATACTTTATCAAGTTTTAGAAACCTCAAAAAGCAGTAATGTATACAGTTTAGCCGATGACTTTATTATCACTTGTTTGATCCTGATTAACGTCGCAGCTTTTATTGCTTCTACTTCCCCCAGCTTTTACCGAGAATACCAATCAATTCTGGAAAGCATCGAAATTGTTTCATCGTTAGTATTTACAATAGAATATGCTTTGAGGCTGTGGGTGTGTACGGTCGATAGCAAATACAGCCACCCGATTCGAGGAAGATTGAGATACGCTCTAACACCGCTAGCTATTATCGATTTAGTTTCATTTTTACCATTTTACGCCTTGCTATTATTTCCCCATTTAAGCGTTTTTAATTTAATTAGCCTGCTGCGCTTGTTGCGGTTGCTGAAAATGAGCCGATATTCAGAGTCAGTGCGAACTCTGGGAGCAGTATTGCACGCTAAAAAAGAGGAGCTGCTCGCCACTGCCTTTGCTGTTTTCATTTTGTTAATATTTGCCTCTAGCATCATGTATTTTGTTGAATCCGAGGCGCATCCCGAAGCTTTTGCAAGCATCCCCGATGCAATGTGGTGGGGAGTTGTGACATTAACTACTGTCGGTTACGGCGATATTTATCCTATCACTCCTTTAGGCAAATTTTTAGGAGCAATTTTAGCATTTTTGGGAATCGGAATTTTTGCGCTGCCGGCAGGGATAATTGCTTCTGGTTTTTCCGAGGAAGTGCAAAGAAAAAAGCAGGAAAAAATTGCCGCAAATTTAGAGCGATCTGCGAATTATCAGTCGGTAAAAATGCTGCCGGACATTGATATCAGTTTGGAACAACAGCAAAGGGATCTCGCCCTTTACGTCGAAAGTTCCGCCGAGTTGATGGAAATGTGCATCCAAACAGCGAAACAGAAGTTAGGAAGTCATATTGAAAATGAAGAAATCCTTCGCGATTTAGCTATTCATCTGTACAGCGAAACTGTTCGCAAATTCGAGCTTTAATTACATCCTTCCACTAACCGCGCTGCTCTAATCAAACGTCAGATACGATCGCCCTTTTTATCCTGCAGGCTTAAACAAGCTGGAAATCTCGATATTCTCTTCTCAAAATTCCATTAATTCTGAAAAAGGCAGCTACAGATAATTTCTCAGAAGAATGCTATACAAAAAAGTCAGAACTTTCTGTGTAGCTCGAATTTAAATAAATTGTATAAGTCAGGATGAGGAAAGCTAACTGAAGTATTTACTGTTAATTGGCAACCCTCAACTCGAAAAAGCCGCGAGCAACTGTCACCAATTACCTGCGATCGCACATTCGCCCTCAAAAAGTATACGATAATAGGTACGATCGCAGAAATAACCGTTTGAAGCTGGAAAGGGTGCCGATTGTTGTTATGGGAAAAGCACCACTATGTTCTTGAAATCTTTGACTGATTCAATTTCCAAAATTTCGGGTAAAGTTCCCCTACGCACTGTTCTGGTTGTGCCGTTTGTACTCCAGATTGTCGGTGCAGTGGGAGTAGTCGGGTATCTGTCATTTAGAAACGGACAGCAAGCAGTCAATGATGTTGCTTCGCAGTTGCGGCAAGAAATTAGCGATCGAATTAGCGATCGTCTTCAAGCATACATGGACGTTCCCCACAAACTCAATCAAGTCAAAGCTAATGCTTTTGAATTAGGCGATCTTAACTTGCAGGAAATTCCCAGAATCCAGCGTCATTTCTGGAAACAAATGCAAGCCTTTGACACAGTAAGCGTAACATATATTGCTACTCCCGCTGGAGACTTTATTGCCGCCAGACGCAACAATGACGGCACTTTTTTGTTGCAAGAAAAAACCGAACTTACAGGCGGCGACATGAATTATTACGCTGCCAACAATCGCGGTGAACCCACCTCATTAGTTACAGTAAAACCCAAATACGATCCGCGAGTCCGTCCCTGGTACACGGCAGCAGTGGCAGCCAGAACCCCAACTTGGAGCAAAATTTACGCCGACTTTACTAGCAAAGGACTTGGCATTACCGCCGCCCAACCGCTATATGATGAATCTGGGCAATTGCAGGTGGTTTTTGGCACGGACTTGCTTTTTACTCAGGTCAATCAATTTCTGCAAAGTCTCAAAATTGGCAAATCAGGACAGACTTTTATTATCGAGCGATCGGGCGATTTAGTTACAACATCCACCTCCGATCCGGTTTTCTCAGTTAAGGGCGAGGAAACAGAGAGAATTAAGGCTGCCGACAGCCAAAATATTCTCATTAGTCTTACGACTAAATATCTGCAAAATTACTTTCGAGACTTGAGAAATATCCAGCAAAACCAACAACTTAACTTCGACATTAAAAATAAAAAACAATTCCTGCAAGTCACTCCATTAAAAGACAATAAAGGTTTAGACTGGCTAATTGTAGTAGTCATCCCAGAGTCAGACTTCATGGAGCAAATCGACGCGAACAACCACACTACTATTTTGCTTTGTATCGCTGCATTGGGATTAGCAATACTTATAGGATTGGCTACCTCAAAATATATTGTCCAACCGATTTCAAGCCTCAAATTGGCTGCTACTGCTTTTGCGAGAGGAGAATTTAACCAAATGGTCAACCTAGATCGCGATGACGAACTAGGCGTGCTCGCAAAAGCTTTTAATAGTATGGCAAGTCAATTGCGATCGTCATTCACCGCACTGGAAGCCAAAAATATCGAATTGCAGCACCTAAATCAGCTAAAAGACGAATTTCTTGCCAATACTTCCCACGAACTTCGCACACCTTTAAATGGAATTATTGGCATTGCAGAATCCCTAATTGATGGCGCTACCGGGCTGTTACCAGAAAAAACAAATTCTAATTTAATCTTAATTATCTCGTCCGGCAAAAGATTGTCTACCTTAATCAACGATATCCTCGATTTTTCCAAACTCAAACACCAAACTATTGAGCTGCAAATTAAACCAATAGGTTTGCGAGAAATAGCTGCTCTAGTTTTGAATTTATCCCAGCCACTTATCGGCACAAAAAACTTACATTTAATTAACAATATTAGTCCTGCATTGCCTCTGGCTGCCGCCGATGAGAATCGCCTGCACCAAATCCTTTGTAACTTAATCGGCAATGCTATTAAGTTTACAGAAAGCGGTACTGTAGAAATTTCAGCCAAAGTAATTCAAAGTTCGGTATTAGTGGATAATGAAATATCAACAGCCAGTAATGAACTATTAGCAATTACTGTGTCAGATACAGGCATCGGTATACCTGAAGATAAGTTAGACAAAATTTTTGAATCCTTTGAACAAGGAGACGGTTCGACTGCGAGAAATTATGGCGGAACAGGTTTAGGTTTGGCTGTTACTAAACAATTAGTAGAATTGCACGGCAGCAAAATCTGGGTTTCTTCAACAGTAGGTGGCGGTTCTAAGTTCACCTTCACCTTACCAATATCTCACAGTCAGTTAGAATTCACAAATCAAAAGTCATCTTCACCGGAAAAACTTCAACATTTAATAACTCGTCCGCTGGAAAAGTTAATTACTGCTAATCTCTCAGAATTAACGGTTAAGGAAATCGGAGAAAATCACCAACTTAAAATCATGGTCGTCGATGATGAACCCATCAATATACAGGTGATAATCAACAATCTCGCCCTAGAAAAATATACCATAATTCAAGCTTCTAATGGCATAGAAGCTATAGAAATGATCGAGAAAGGATTGAAGCCCGATCTAATTTTGCTGGATGTAATGATGCCGCGCATGACTGGTTACGAAGTTTGCCAAAAAGTGCGAGAAAGATTTGCAGCACTGGAAATGCCGATTGTCATGCTGACAGCTAAAAATCAAACGGAAGATTTGGTGGAAGGCTTTAATTTAGGAGCAAATGATTATTTGACTAAACCTTTTGTAAAAAAAGAGTTGTTAGCGAGAATCAAAACTCACATTCATCTAGCAAAACTCAATGCTGCCTACGGCAAATTCGTACCTCACGAGTTTTTAAGGTTGCTGGGACAAGAAAGTATTATCGATGTCAAACTAGGTGATAATTTGCAAAGAGAAATGTCGGTAATGTTTTCTGATATTCGCTCTTTTACCAGTATTTCTGAACTGATGACACCGCAAGAAAATTTTGCTTTTATCAATAGCTATTTGGGGAGAGTTAGCCCGGTAATTAGAAAACATCACGGTTTTATTGATAAATATATTGGCGATGCTGTGATGGCACTATTTCCCGAATCTGCTGATGATGCTTTGCAAGCCGCTATTGAAATTCAGCAGGAAGTAATTGTTTTCAATCAGCACAGGCAAACCAACGGCTATCTGCCGGTTACTATTGGGGTTGGTTTGCATACTGGTAATTTAATGTTAGGTACGATTGGCGAAGAACAGCGGATGGAAAGTACAGTGATTGCTGATGCGGTTAATTTAGCTTCTCGTTTGGAGGGTTTAACTAAGCTGTATGCTGCGGGTATTTTGATTAGCGATCGCACTTTGTGGAAGCTTGATGATTTAACTAAGTACAGCTATCGGTTTGTCGATCGCGTCAAGGTGAAAGGCAAAAATAAACCCGTAGCCGTTTTTGAAGTCTACGACGGAGATGCTCCACCGATCAAGCAATTAAAGAAACAAACTCAGACAAACTTTGAACAAGCTGTTGTGGTTTATCACCAACAAAATTTTGTGCAAGCCCAACAAATGTTTCAGGCAATAATAGCTATAAATCCTGTTGATAAAGCAGCCAAGTTATATTGCGATCGCTGTGCAAAATATCTCAAAGATGGGATTCCCGAAGGATGGACAGGAATTGAGGCGATCGATGAGAAATAATAGAGAAGAAGTCAGTAGTCAGTAGTCAGTAGTCAGTAGTTATTTGTTATTTGTTGTTGGTTATTTGTTGGTTGTTAGTGATTTGTTGTTAGTGATTTGTTGTTAGTGATTTGTTATACCAATTTCAAAAAATAATGCAATAGTATTCTTGTCCCCCCCCTTAGCAAGGGGGGGCTAGGGGGGGTCAAAGAGTATTGCATGATTTTAGAGAAATGGTATTATTTGTTGTTGGTTATTTGTTATTTGTTATGGGTAACAACTGGCAACTGGCAACTGGCAACTAAGGGCGGGCACTCTTGGCACCGCCCCTACCAACTGGCAACTGGCAACTGACAACTGGCAACTGCTTTCCGTACAACGTCATCAGGAAGAAGGAAGACGTAGGGTGCGTCGCCATGAATAATTTTTGATATAAAAAGAGAGAAAATTCAGGCTACTTTTGGTGGGTTAACGGGAATGTAGGTAAGCGTAAATACAGTTACGATCGCCCTGCCAATTCTTGAATAAACGCCTGATGCGCGCCGTCAGCAATCCCTCGTTGCAGCACATTCAGCACTTCCATCATATTGCCCTCCAACAACGCAGGCACTGCTAGCCACAACCCTGGAAAAGTGCTGCTGCGAATAATGCCACCGGCATCAGGTTCAATTAACACAAATTCTTCGGCTTGCAATCTGAACCAACTCAAACGATTCTCAAAAGTTTGCCAAACCAAATACTCCTGCACTCCATTGCGGCGGTAGGCGTTTTTCTTTGCTCCTAAATCAATTGTGGCGCTGCTGGCAGCAATTTCCGCTACAAGTTCCGGTGCTCCTTCAATGTAGCCATCATCGCTAATGGTAGAAGTGCCGCCAATTTGAATCCGCAGCAGTGCATCCGGTTGGGGTTCATTGTCCAAATCCAGTCGCGCAGTCGTATTATCGGCGGCACTTACGCCTGGTGTGGCACTCCAATAAACTCCCAGCCAAGTGATTAAGGCTGCATGAGGTGTGCCATGAAAAACTCTTACAGGGGATGCCACGTAAACTACTCCTTCAATTAGTTCTGCTTTAAATTTCTCCGGTGTCGCTTCATAGCGACGTTCAAACTCAGCACGAGTCAGGCGATCGCCACTTTCCAAAGCTGGAACTGGTATGGAACGGGCAGGCTGCTGCAACACCATAATCTACCTCTAGAACGTGAACTAAATAGTTTAATTATAGCCTTTCTCAGCTACATTCAGTAACATGATGTGCGGTGGCAATTGGTAATAGTTGAAAGCTGGTAGGGCGGGGGCACCGTGCCCGCGCTTGTTCTTAGTTGATAGTTGACAAATGATTAATTACCAATCTGGTGGCAAATTATAATGTTCGAGAGTCGATCGATCTTTTAGCAATTCTGGCGTTTCCCGATCGATCCGAATCTCACCATCCGCCAAAACTAACGCCCTTTGAGTCGTTTTCCCGATCCAATTCAAATCATGGGAGGCGATCAAAATTACCTCGATCGGCAATTGCGACAAAACCTTAGCCAAATGCCTGCGCCACGACGGATCGAGTCCGCTAGTCGGCTCATCCAAAATTAAAATTGCCGGATCTAATGCTAAAATTGCTGCTAATGCTGCCAACCTTCTCTGACCCCCGGAAAGTTCGTGGGCCGAACGGTTGGCAAATTCGACTAAACCGAATTCCTCTAATAAAGCTAAAGCTCGATCGCGCGCCACTGCCGGTGACACCCCATAATTCCGCGGCCCGAACATCACATCCTCTAAAATAGTCGGCATAAATAGCTGATCGTTAGCATCTTGAAAGCAAAATCCAATCTGCCTCCGTACTTGCGATAAAGTCGCCTCTTCCAGCTTGATTCCCTGCACTTTGATCTCGCCGGATTGAGGCATTTTTAAGCCGATCAAGTTTTCCAGCAAAGTGCTTTTCCCAGCGCCAGTCAAACCGAGTAAAGCAACTCTTTCTCCCGGTTGTAAGGTGAAGGAAATTCCTTGCAATACTGGTTTCTGCTGCGGGTATCCGAATACTAAGTCTTGTACTTCGATTGTTGGCGTCATTTTGAGATTAGTCAATTTTTATTTGCCTTGATTTTAGGATGAGGATTTTTTAACCGCAGAGGGCGCAGAGAGCGCAGAGAGGGGAATGGAGAAGGCAAAAGGTAAAAAGTTAAAATATAGATGCCTGAATTAATCAATTACCAATGCCCTATGCCCTATGCCCTATGCCCTATGCCCGGTTTGGCCTATGCCCTATGCCCTATGCCCAATTTCCATAAGAAGCTATTGTTAATCCTGTTGCGGTTAAAATTGCTAATGTCAGCCACAGTCGCTGTTTTGGTGTCGATCGCGTGTCGGCGGGCAAAGTTCCTTGATAGCCGCGAATTAGCATGGCTGCGTGTACTCTTTCTGCGCGATCGAGACTTCGCAAATAAAGCGCTCCTATGGTGGAAGCACTGACGTAACGCAGCCATCCTCCCGTACCAGATAAGCCTCGCAGTTCGGCGGATCTTTTCATGCGGTTGACTTCAGCCAGCAGGATTTCTAAGTATTGTCCTGCTAAAAGAACAATCTCTTGCAAACCTGCTGGTAGGGGCAATCCTTTGAGGGCGATTCCGAAACTGTGGGGCGGCAAAGTTAGCAGAAAACTGTTCATAATTAGCAGGCAAATCAGGGAACGCAGCAACAGAAAACTAGCGCGTTCCCAACCTTGGGGCAGGACTAATAAGGACAGGAAAATTAACTCCGATCCTAACAGTTTTACTAGGGTTCGCAGCGGTGCCCTCAGCCAAAATGACCAACAAAGTGCGATCGCCCCATAAATCCCCAGCCACAGCCAAGCGCCTGTCTTCATAAAACCAATGCCAATCACAATTATGAGAGACAGTCGCAATCGAAAGGGTATGGAGAGTTTAAGCATCTTTTGGTTTTACCAGTTTAGCAATGCCAAAAGCCGCGCCGAAGCAGATTGCAGAACCTACAACTCCAGCAATGCTGGTACCAATCGGCTGTTCTTCTAATCCTTTAACTGTGTAATCTGCGAAAGGAGTAGGATTTTCGATCGCCACCGCTTCTTTATCTTTAAAGCCATAATTTTCTGCTACCGCTTCTAACCCGTCGGGCCAACTTGAAGCGAACAGCGAAAGCACTCCAGAAATTAACAAAACCCCGATTACTGGCACTACCCATTTTTGCAATTGCGGCTGTTCTCCCGGTAACAAATCCGGCCGTACTTTGACGAGATAAGTTAAAACTGCACCTGTAATTATCCCTTCGCCAATGCCAATTAAAATATGTACGCCTACCATTGCCGGCAATGCGATATTCAGCGCTACTGTACCAGAAATTGCCAGTTGGATCGCCACACAAATAGAAGCAGCAACAACGCTGAGGGCGGCTGCAATCCCCGCAGCTAGCGGCAAACGGTTTCTGGAACCTCCCAACAGTTGCTGCAACGGCTGCAACAGCCACCAGCCCACCCAAATGCCGACTAGCCCCATGTTAAAAATATTGGCTCCCAGGGCGGTGATGCCTCCGTCGGCAAACAACACGCTTTGAATTATAAAAACCGTGCTCATTGCCAGAGTTGCCGCCCAAGGACTCCCCAAAACTACAGATGCCAGCGCGCCTCCCAACAAGTGCCCGCTGGTGCCGCCGGCTACGGGAAAGTTGATCATTTGGGCTGCAAACACGAAAGCTGTGGTTAAGCCCATGATTGGGGCTTGCCGCAATCCAAGACTGGCGCGGGTTTTATTTAGGGCAACTGCAATTACTGCTGCGCTTGCTATGCCGGTGGCAATGGCTACCGGCGGTGAAAGAAAACCATCAGGTATGTGCATTGATGTATCCCAAACGAGAGAACTGCAACCCTTTAGTCAACTATTTTTTACAATAATTTACAATCCCCTCTGGGGGTATTGCTGCCGGCGGGCGATCGGGGGACTTGTGGCGGGCGATCGCTTGTCTTACAAGGATTCCGGCAACAGGCCGCCAGCATTTTCACTCCCGGGCGATCGTAGATTAAGTAATTCTTAACAATTAATCGAATTTTATACCTACAGCCCGTACATTCCAGCTTATTGATAAGTATTATCAACATTTGTTTGCCGATTCAACTGCCTAATTTGGGCAGCGTCCAGGTAAAGCCAGAATATTAAAAAAATATAAAGAATAAACCGAAAATCCTTAATTGGTTTTATTCTCAGTTTTTGAGAATTAATTGCATTAATTTTTTGACGCAGCAGCAGTAGAATTGCCAGAAAGCTCGTCAAAGTCAAAGTATTGGGCGTTAGAGAAACCAAAAAGCCCGAATTATTGCTAGTCAATATAGTTAGCAGTATGTTTGCGGTTGTCGGTCGCGCCCATGTGCGATCGGCTTTTTCCGCACGGGTGCATTCTCAAGAATCTCAAAAACTTAATGCAATTATTCTCAAGTAATTTTCCGCACAAAATACAGGAGGCCCGCCAGCGGTGCAAAACTCAACCCCAGACTCAACTACCGATTTAGTGACATCGGAATTTCCCAAACAGTTAGATATTGCTCAAGTTTCTATCTACGGGCTGAGCTTTTTATCCGCTGGTTTATTTCTGTTTTTACCTCTAGTTAACCTACTGCATCCGAGCCCTTGGCAGCGGTTGATGGGAACAATTCACGGCATGGGTGCAATGTTCGCATTAGTAGTAATGGTTTATACCGGACATTTGGCATTTCCATTATTGCGAGGTGCCGCTAAAATCTTACCCCAAATGCGTACATTAGCCTTTTGGTCAACTATTTTGAGTTTTTTAGCCATCGCTAGCGGCAATTGGGCTTATATGCGGTATCGAGCAGGCGCAGATTTCGGCGGAGCAAGAGCAGCGTTGAAAGAAAACTCTCCTCTAGCCCAGTACGTTTTGATGGAATACCACGAATTTAGCGTGCTGTTTACATTGCCTTTAACAGTAGCTTGTACGTGGATTTTGTGGAACTACGGCGATGCAATTTTAGAGAAACAAAATCGCCCAGTTTTAACCGCTACCTGCGTTGCTTTGATGGCAATCATGTTTTTTGCAATGGGCGGCATGGTAAGCGGACTTGGTGTCGCCAAAATTCACGCTTTGTAAGCTATTCTGCATTTAAACTGTATGTCAAAAAACAATAAAACTCCTGTGGGGTAGGCATCCTGCCCGCCCTAAACATGCAATTCAAAGGCGCGACAGCTTAGTTGACAGTTAATCTATCTAAGATTTTGCACCATTTTTCACAATCTTTTTATGGGCGGGCTAGGAGCAACAGCCCACAACAAAATTAAATTTTTGTGAAGCCGGAGAGCCTGTTAAGCGGGCGGGCTAGAAGCCCACCCCACAACAAAATTAAATTTTTTGTGAAGCCGGACAGCCTGTTAAGCCAGAATAGTGTTCTTCGATTAATTGACTCTATTAACAACGGCAAATTACCAACTACCAACCTTAGGATATTTTTGCAATGACCAGACAATTATTTCGCCAAAATCATGCGGACAATCAACCCTTCTACGGAAAATTATGGAGCAAATTAAAACAATTTCCCAGCGGTTTAGCTGAAGGCTCGGAAACAGCACCTCACGTCTCCGGGCCGGCAGCGGCAGCAGTAATTAGTGCGGCGATTGGTTGTTTTACCATGATGGTGACTCACCACTTGTCAGACACATCCAAAGCCACAGAAAAAATTGTTTGGAATCTCGGTACTTGGATTCCCGGAAGCAAGACTAATGATGAAATGTGGGGAAATATCGGCAGTTACACGGGCAAAGAAACTATGTTGCTTGTGGGCTGGCTTGTCAGTTGGCCAATTCTCCATGCTTTATGGAAAAACAAGAACATTAAAAGCCGCACCATCTTTTTCTGGATGTTTGGTTTGTTGGTTGCTTCCACAGCTATGTGCTGGCATCCTCTATTTCCCTATTTGCCGTTAACTTAATTAATGTGAGGTTTGATGATGACAACAAAAAATAAGCCGCTCCCAGCTAGGGAAATGCACAAAATAGTCTGGGTTAGCGTCGGAGTTTTAACTCTTTTCTTTGTGACTTATCCTATCGCAATGTGGCGTGTCAGCCAAAAAGAAAAGTTCCTCGGTTCCCACGTCAAGTCTTTCACTGTTGAGGGGCAAAAATCTGCTAGTGCTGTTGCTAATAAACCCGCCGAAACAACAGCAGCTAACATCAGCGCACCAATTGCTGCAGATAATTTAGCTGCTGGCTATCCGGCGGAAAAAATGGCCCAAAAACCTCTTGAATCTGTACCTTTCACTAATAACTCCGCTCAAAGGCCTGTGACGAGCAACCCTGCAGATAAGACTGTCCGAGCTGCACCTGTATCAGCAGCTAAACAGGAAGTTGTGGCGGTGGATGGGACTAATCAGACTGCAGAAATTACCGATCGCGCTAAACTAGATGAATTAGCTCTCAAAGTGTACGATCGCATCGATCGAAGTTGGCAGACTAGCCCTACCTTCACACAAAATCTAGTCTATCGCATCAGTGCAAGTCAAGAAGGGGCGATCGCCAATTTCGAGCCACTCAATCAACCAGCCAAGGATTACACCCAAGAAACTCCTTTGCCAAATCTGCTCAAATCTGCCGAAACTAGCAGCAGCAGTACAACACCCGTAGCTAAATTGACAGTAGTATTTGCACCCGCTGGAACCTTAGAAGTTAACCCCTAACTCGCATACAACATTTCTCCCGTAACCTGCACATTATGTACCTTACTTTTGCTTGTCAACTAAAATGTGATATCATAAACAGCACCCTGTAAAACATTCTACCTCTCAGACAAAAAAATGAAAGAACTCGACGATAAAAAAACCCAAGAACTGCTATCCACCATCATGGAATGGGAACTAGCAGGAGTAGTGCGCTACACCCACTATGCACTAATGGTTACAGGGCCAAACCGAATTCCCATCGTGCAGTTTTTTCAAACACAAGCAACCGAATCCCTACTCCACGCCCAACAAGCCGGAGAAATTCTCACAGGTTTAGACGGACATCCCAGCCAGAAAATTGCTCCCATTGAAGAAACCTACAAACACTCCGTCAAAGATTTGTTGGAAGAAAGTCTTAACCACGAGAAAAAAGCGATCAAAAAGTATAAAGCCTTACTTGAAGTCGTCACAGACTCCAGCGTTTATCTCGAAGAATATGCCCGCACTATGATCGGACAAGAAGAATTGCACCAAGTAGAACTAAAAAAAATGCTGCGGGATTACAGTTGATTTTATTGAAGTCATTAGTCCAACGTCATTAGTCATTTGTTATTTGTTATTTGTTATTGGTAACAACTGGCAACTGACAACTAAGAGGGCCCGCCCGCACCATCCACCGCCCCTACCAACTGACAACTGCTTTCCGTACAACGTCCAACGTCCAACGTCATCAGTGCTGTCGCCTCCGAGCTTTCCGTACAGCGCCATCAGGAAGAAGGAAGAATCGCAAATTCTACCTTCTTCCTTGTTTCCAAATTCCCGATGCCCAATCCCTCCGCAACGCTAGAGCCCAATCCCTCCGCAACGCTAGAGCCCAATGCCCAATGCCCGATGCCCAATCCCTCCGCTTCGCTCCGCCCAATCCCTCCGCAACGCTAGAGCCCAATCCCTCCGCTTCGCTAGAGCCCAATCCCTCCGCTTCGCTCCGCCCAATTGCCCTGTTTGGCCAATGCCCGATGCCCGATGCCCAATTCCCAATTCCCATAAATGAACTTTACTGAAGCTATCCCAACTTTTGTAATTACCCTCCGCGAAGGTGTTGAAGCTGCTTTAATCGTCGGAATAGTCCTAGCTTGCTTAAAAAAAGCCGAGCAAAGCAATCTCAATTCCTGGGTTTATGCAGGTGTCGGAGCCGGCATTGCTGCTAGCGGTTTTGTCGGTGTATTGTTTAATGGATTGCTCGCCGCACTATCAACATCTAATCAGCCTTACGCACCGGCAATTAAACAGCTATTAGAAGGCGTGTTGGGAATTGTGGCGATCGCCATGCTAAGCTGGATGCTAATTTGGATGACTCAGCAAGCCCGCTTTCTCAAAGCAGAAGTGGAAGGAGCCGTTACAGCAGCTCTGACAGAAAATACTCAAGCTGGTTGGGGCGTGTTCGGCTTAATCTTTATCGCCGTACTTCGCGAAGGTTTTGAAACAGTTATATTTGTCAGCGCTCAATTTCAACAAGGTTTAAGTCCGGCTTTAGGTGCCTTAGGCGGTTTGATTGGCGCTGCGATATTTGGCGCGCTGCTGTTCAAATGGGGTATCAAAATTGATATCCGCCAGTTTTTCAAGTTTATGGGGATTTTGTTGCTGTTAATTGTAGCAGGTTTGGCAGTATCTGCACTGAAACATTTTGACTCCTCTGCTGCCATTTTGTCGCAGATGGATAGTAAATATGCAGCGATTTGTGTTTATTTCGATCGCACTTCACAAATTCACTCTTGTATTTTAGGGCCGCTGGTGTGGAATGCAGCAGATATTTTGCCCGACCGGCAATTTCCGGGAGTTTTTCTCAAAGCACTATTTGGATACAGAGAGCGACTTTATCTGATCCAAGCAGCAGTTTACATCACATTTTTAGCAACAATCGGCAATCTTTATTTCCAAAAACTAGGCGCTAAACCAACCGTTTCCGGAAACAAAACTCAGCAGCCTGCTCAAAACACAAATATCGCTCCATAGTTGTTAAC
>NZ_JADEXD010000197.1 GCF_015207285.1 Tychonema sp. LEGE 07203
GAGGGGGAGAGTGGGAAAGGGGGAGACTTTTTCCTTTTTACTACTTCGCTTTTCCTTCTGACTATTTCCCTCGTCATTCTTCCCGAACATTCTTCCTCGTCCTTCTTGCGTCTTCCCTCTTCCTTCTGACTAATGACTAATGACCAATGACCAATGACCAATGACTAATGACCAATGACTAATGACTAATGACCAATGACTAATGACCAATGACCAATGACTAATGACTAGCGATTTCTCGATGCTTCTAACTTAGACAACCGCTCTTTAATTTTGAGCACATCCTGTTTAGTTTCAATTGCCAAAGTTGCTAAATTGTCAAACATCGGATCTCCCGAAAGCATCCTAGAATTTGTCCGGCTCGAACCAGGCCGGTTCGGAGACTGAGGCCGACTCACTCCAGAACCTTGAGACTGCAAGCTGTAGATTTGTGCCCTGAGTTCAGCAATTTGACCTTCTAATTGAGTAATCCGAAACTCTAGTTGAGTCGTAGATTGAGCGGGCGTAGAAATTGGTCTAACAGTAATTGCTAAAAAGCAAATAAGACACAAAAAACAGATTTTTATGGCGCGGTGTCGAATATTTTTCGGCATAGCTTTAATAATTTAAATTCTATGGTTTCCGCTGGCATCGGAATGATTGAACCACAGAGAACGCAGAGTACACAGAGAAAGAGAATATATATCTGAATCATTCCGATGCTACCGGATTTGATATGAGTCCGTTTATAGGATAACAAATCGCCGAGATTTTACGTCTCTATCAGAAGTATGTTTTATGCCACCTAAAAATGTAGCTATTTTAATGTTTGATGATGTCGAGGTGCTGGACTTTGCAGGCCCTTTTGAAGTGTTTTCGGTGACATCAGAATTAAATTCAGAATCAAATAAAGATTCGCGACCTTTTGCAGTCTCTGCCGTAGCCCAACATCCCGGTGCTGTCAACGCCCGCAACGGTTTGAGCGTAAATCCTGACTGTACTATTTCCAATTGTCCGCCACCGGATATTTTAATTGTCCCTGGGGGAAAAGGTACGAGAAAGTTAATCGATAATTCAGCAGTTATTAATTGGATCAAAGATTGTTCGCAAACAGCAGAATTAGTGCTTTCTGTTTGTACGGGTTCGCTGCTGTTAGCAAAAGCTGGCTTGTTGGAAGGATTGGCAGCAACTACACACCATCGGGCGTTAGATTTGTTGAGAGAATTAGCTCCAAACACAACTATTATTGAAAATCAGCGATTTGTAGATAACGGCAAAATCATCACTTCTGGGGGAATTGCTGCGGGAATTGATATGTCTTTGCACGTTGTCGGCAAGCTTTTGGGAACAGTACAAGCTGAACAAACAGCAACGCACATGGAATATAAAATTGGGAATTGGCAATTGGGCAACGGGCACGGTTAAAAATCTCAGAAACCGGGTTTCTCTCTATATTTCTCGTCACCCAACAAAAAGTCGTAGAAACCCGGTTTCTCGCCCGCGTAAATCTCAGAAACCGGGTTTCTCTCTATATTTCTCGTCACCCAACCCAAAAACTCAAAGATTTCAAATAGGTTCTAAGCTGTTCTACATTTAAACTGACAGAAGAGCACCGTTCTCCAAGCTCTTAAAAACCGGGTTTATCAACGAGAGATATAGGTTGTGATGCTAAATTTGCGGTCATAAACCCGGTTTTTGCCACAGGTGCTCTTCTATCAGTTTAAACTGTATGTCAAAAAACAATAAAACTATTGTGGGGAGTAGGGGTTGGGCTTCTAGCCCGCCCCGAACATACAATGTTTATTTGTCCTACAGCTTATAAAATTGGGAATTGGTAATTGGGCAACGGGCACGGTTAATTGTATAATTTGCCCGTAAGGGCGGGTTTTACCAACCATCTCGGCATAAAACCAACCATCTCGTAAACCCGCCCCGCCCATACAGGAAGGATGCTACCAGAGGTGATATCAAGCATCTTCGCCCCAAAATTTTAGTTGCACATAAACTAATATCAAAGCTACAGCCATCAGGAAAGTTGCCGCAGCGGCTGCATAGCCAAAATCAAATTGCGAAAAAGCTTGCTCGTAAATATAATAAACTAGCAAATTAGTAGAGTTCAAAGGGCCGCCGCCGGTGATGACGTAAACTTGCTCGAAACTCCGCAGAGTAAAAATAGCTGTTGTCACCGTAGCAAATATTAAAGTCGCCCGCAAGCCTGGTAAAGTGATGTACAAAAATTGTTGCCAAGCATTAGCTCCGTCCAATTCTGCCGCTTCGTAACGATTTATGGGAATTGCTTGCAATCCTGCTAAAAATACTACCATATTAAAGCCTAATTGTTTCCAAACACTGAGCAAAATTATTACTGGCATTGCCCAAACTGTGCTGCTAAGCCACGGAATGGGATTTAAGCCGAGATCCATTAAGATATCATTCACCGGGCCTTCGGTTTGAAACAACCACCGCCAACCCAAGCCAACGGCAACTAAAGAGGTAATCGAAGGGATAAAATAAGCGGTGCGGAGAGCGCCCCGCCAAGCAAACGAGCGATTTAGCAGCACCGCTAAACCCAAAGGAATTACTAAACTGGGAATGACTGTGGCGGTAGTAAAATAGATCGTGTTTTGGAGAACTTGCCAAAAATCCGGGTTAGTGAGGAGACGCAAGTAGTTGTTGAAACCAATTAAACGCACTCCCGACTGGGTAAAGCTGCCGCTGGTAAAGCTGAGGTAAAATAAATAGGCGATCGGCCAAATCAAAAAAGTACCCAAAAACAGCAAAGCCGGCGCAAGAAAAGTCCAAGCTGCGATCGACTCATTGTCCAACCAGTTAAAACGCCCAAATTTAATCCGAACCATTGGCTTGTAAGTATTAGCTTTTAGCTTTAAATTATATCACAATATAGGTAAATCTCTAAATGAACCTTCTCGATATATTAGCCAATTTGCCCACTATTGAAACTGAGAGACTGCTGCTCCGAAAAATTAGTTTAAACGATGCTAGCGATATGTTTGAGTATGCTTCTAATCCCGAAGTGTCAGAATACACAATGTGGTCAACTCACACCTCGATCGAGGATACTAAATATTTTCTCAAGTCGCTGACAAAAATGTACAAAAGACGAGAACTTGTGGATTGGGGACTTGTCCACAAAGTCGATGAAAAATTTATCGGAACTTGCGGATTTGTGGAGTGGAGCATGAACCACAGCCGCGCCGAAATGGGATACGCGATTTCTAGCAAATATTGGAATCAAGGATATATGAGCGAGGCTGTCAATGCAATGATGGAATTCGGCTTTCGGGAAATGCTGCTGAATAGAATTGAGGCAAAATGTAAAGTTAGTAATATTGGTTCGGCGCGCGTAATGGAAAAAGTGGGGATGCAGTTGGAAGGAATATTGCGACAGCAGATATTTGTCAAAGGCGAATACTGGGATTTGAAAATTTATTCGATTCTCAGGGATGATTTTTTTGCCAGTCGGCCAGATTAGCATTCCTAAATGTAGGGCGTGCATTGCACACTTTACCTTTTAAGGAGAAAGGCGCAAATCAACAGCAATCTGTAATGAAATGTAAATCACACGCTTTTCCTCAAGCCTCCTGCATCCTGCCCGATTCCAACCATAAATATTCACGCCGACTTAATCGACTCTATTCTAAAATATAAGTGAATACTTTTTAGCCTTATGACAACTAATCCACTATCTATGAATTCCACTGCCAGCCTGATTTCTCCTGAGATTGGGTTTCCTGAGTTAGCGTTAGCGAAGCGATCCGAAGGAAATCCCGCCCCTACGGGAGGCTCATCAACGAAGAGGATCGCTCCGGCTCATCCTCCCTTAAAACTAGGAGTTTTAGCATCAGGAAGCGGCAGCAACTTCGAGGTAATTGCCCGAGCCATCCAAAACCAAGAACTTAATGTTCAAATCCCAGTATTAATTTACAACAACCCCGAAGCCAAAGCCGCAGCCAGAGCCGAAAAATACGGGATTCCCTCGATTTTGCTCAATCACCGCGACTGCAAAAGCCGCGAAGAATTAGATACAAAAATTGTTAAAACTTTCCAAGAATATGATGTAGAATGGATAGTGATGGCGGGTTGGATGCGGATCGTTACCAAAGTTTTGCTCGATGCTTTTCCAGACAAAGTTATTAACATTCACCCCAGTTTGCTGCCGAGTTTCCCAGGAATTCGTGCGGTGGAACAAGCACTCGCAGCCAAGGTTAAAATCACCGGATGTACGGTGCACATCGCCCGTTTGGAAGTAGATAGCGGGCCAATTTTAATGCAGGCTGCGGTGCCGGTATTGCCTGACGATACGGCAGAAACTCTGCACGCCAGGATTCAGGTGCAAGAGCACAAGATTATGGTAGGGGCGATCGCCCTGATTGCGGAATCCCATCAAAAACATTGTGACTAATAACCTCACCAGCGCGCCATCTGTCCCGGAATTACCAGTCAGCGAATCACCGGAACATCTATGGCCGAGAAATATCATAGCTGGTTGGATGTTCGCCCCGAACCTTGATTCGGCAGCCCTCCCGATGCCAAAGTCATCGCCGCCAGCGCCGAATTGGGCGAACCGGAAAAAGCACCTATTTTAGATGTCGGTGGGGGTTACGGATACCCTCGATCAACCAGTCGGCCTTGAAGCCGACGAAAGTTTGACTTTCTGGCGGTTGAAACCGCCGAATCGTAAAGGGGGTAAGCTTTTCTGTATTTAAATTGTGGCGTTGCTGAATACAAATATCAATTCAAGATTTCCCAATTGCGATAAGCCAAGTATGGTGAGCTTTGTAACATCAAGCAAACAGTTGATTCCTACGCCAGAATCAGCAACGCCTTTTTTTTACCGCTCTTAGCGCTAAAAGCGCAGAGAGAAGAGGGAACAGAGGTATTATGGTAATGTCAAATCCAGTAGAATCAGCACGATCGAATTTCTCTCCCCTTTCTCTGATTCCTCTGCGTTAAGAGCGGTTAGATATTTTAGCTCTTAAATCTGGCGTTGCTGAATACAAATATGAATTCAAGATTTCCCAATTCGATCGGCCAAGTATGGTGAGCTTTGTAACATCAAGCAAAAAGTTGATTCATAGGCCAGAATCAGCAACGCCTAAATTGTATGTCAAAAAAACAATTCCTCCAATGAGTGGGGTGTCCCGCCCAGAACATACAATTTAAATGCGCGACTTAAAATAACGCACTATGACGAACCCTAGGACAATTTTCAGCGGTGAAAAATCTCATTCTAAACCTCAGAAGCGCGCAATTGTCCGCAGGCGGCATCGGCTTCTAAGCCGCGAGAATACCGCACGCTAACTGCAATTTTCTTCTCCTTCAAAACCGCAACAAAATTATTGATTCGATTGGGAGTCGGACGCTGATATTCAGCTTCCTGAATCGGATTGTAGGGAATCAAATTGACGTGACACTGAAAACCGCGCAACTGAGTTGCTAACTCGGCTGCGTGTTCTGGTAAGTCATTTACGTTTGCTAAGAGTACGTATTCAAAGCTTAATCTGCGTCCGGTCGATCGCACATATTCCCGACATTCTGCCACTAACTCACCCAAAGGATAAGGGCGGGCGCTGGGAATTAACTCTTCGCGCAATCTTTGATTGGAAGCGTGGAGGCTGACGGCGAGGGTAATTTGCAGTTGATGTTCGGCTAGTTGGGTGATGCGATTGCGGATTCCGACTGTGGAAACGGTGATGTTGCGCTGTCCAATTCCTACGTCTTTATTCAAACACTTGACAGCAGCTACAACGTTATCGAAATTCAGCAGGGGTTCGCCCATTCCCATAAATACGATGTGGCTGACTCGGCGGCCGAAATCTTGCTGTACTGTCAAGACTTGATCGACGATTTCGTTTACTTCTAAATTGCGCTTGAAACCGCCTTTTCCCGTAGCGCAAAAGTCGCAGCCCATCGCGCAGCCAACTTGGGCTGAGACGCACACTGTCAGCCGTTTTTCGGTGGGAATGCCGACTGTTTCGATGATTTGACCGTCTGCTAATTTTAGAAGATACTTTACCGTAGAGTCTGGTGCGACCGATCGCAAATGAATAGTCGATCGCCCGATCGGAATTTTCGCAACAGTCTCGCGCCACTGTTTAGAGAATACAGAAATCTCAGAGATCGATCGCGCCCCTCTCTCATAAATCCACTGGTACAACTGCTTCCCGCGATAAGCAGGCTGCCCGTTTTGCTGCACCCACTCCGTTAACTCAGCCAAACTCGCCCCCAGCAAGGGCGGAATTTTATGCGACTCAACAGCCAAAGCAGCAGTCTTGCGAGACTGATTCGCACCCTTGGAATTACCAGAAGAGTACACTTGAGAAACCGAAGTAGGAGGCATAGGTCATCAGAAAATTTAAAGCCACCCTCCATATTAAAACTTTTCGACCAAAGCGGCTGGTAATCCTCCAGAAGGCGAAGTCTCGATCCCTCTAAATCCCTTAAGAAGGGGAGTAGGGGTTGACTTTGAGAATAATCCGGTTCCCCCCTTGAAAAAGGGGGTTAGGGGGGATCTTATTGTGGACTCACAAAGAAAACTCCAGACACAAATGTCCGCAACAAAGTTAATTTTTGGCCAAATCCCCCAAAAATTGCGTGTAAATGACCGCAGCCACATAAAATAAACTCTGGAGTTTGTTCAAGGGTATGCAATCTGACTGCTTTCCATCACAATTAATGCAACTTTTATGGTGCTAGATATTCTTGCGCTGCCCTTAGCGTTTCAATTTACATCCCCAGGCCCGATAATCTTTCAACTAGGCCCCCTAGCTATCCGTTGGTACGGGCTGTTGATAGCTTCTGCGGTCTTAATAGGGGTCAGTTTGTCCCAATATTTGGCCGAAAAGCGCCGCGTCAACCCAGAATTGCTGGGCGATTTAGCAATTTGGCTGGTTCTGGGCGCTATTCCTTGTGCCAGAATTTATTACGTGGCTTTTGAGTGGCAGCAATATGCCCAGAGGCCGGAAGATATTATAGCGATTTGGAAAGGTGGAATTGCGATTCACGGGGCGATTTTGGGCGGTACGATCGCAGCTTTAATTTTTGCAAAAATCCAGCGAGTTTCTTTTTGGCAATTGGCAGATTTAGTCGCGCCTTCGGCAATTCTAGGTCAGGCGATCGGACGCTGGGGAAATTTCTTTAACTCCGAAGCTTTTGGCGCCCCTACAGATTTGCCTTGGAAACTTTATATTCCGCCAAACAGCCGCCCGATCGGCTACGCTAATTTTGAATACTTCCACCCCACATTTCTCTACGAATCTTTGTGGAATTTGACAGTATTTGGGTTGCTGCTGACTTTGTTTTTCCGCGATTTGCAGGGAAAAATTCGCTTGAAAACTGGTGCTTTGTTTTTGATTTACATCGCAGCTTACAGTTCCGGCAGAGTCTGGATTGAAGGGTTGCGAACTGACAGTTTGATGTTCGGGCCGCTGCGGGCAGCACAGATGGTAAGCTTGGCTGGGATTGCGTTAGGGTTGGGCGGGTTGGCTTGGCTTTATTTGGTCGATCGACCTTTACCAGATGTTGTCTCCCCCAACGGCGATCGGGCAAATATCGATCGCAAATCCCCAGAGGATAAATAAAAAACCCCAGAGAAGTTAATCTCTAGGGTTCAAAACCAGGGTGCATCTACCATCCCTTACTTCCAATCAAAATCGGTGCATCCGGAAGCGCGGGCAAAATTAGCAAATTTTTTAGCAGCCATGAGTGTGTCAGAGATTGCATCCCTAATTCCAAGGGTATACATTGTAGGTGCAGGCCCGGGAGACCCGGATTTGTTGACTGTCAAGGCTCAAAAACTACTGGCTGTCGCCGATGTCATATTATTTGCCGATTCCCTAATCCCGCAGCAAATTTTGCAGGGAGTGCGCGCAGATGCTGAAGTTATCCAAACAGCAGATAAGACTCTCGAAGAAATTGTACCTTTGATGGTGGAGCGAGTGCGGGACGGGAAAAGCCTCGTCCGCCTCCATTCCGGCGATCCATGTCTCTACGGCGCTGTGGGCGAACAAATGCAAGCTTTGGCCGAGGCGGGAATTGCTTTTGAGGTAATCCCAGGAATTAGCGCTTTCCAACTTGCAGCAGCAAAACTTAAAATTGAGTTGACAGTTCCCGGAATTGTACAGACAATTATTTTGACCCGAATTAGCGGCCGCACTGAAGTACCAACACGCGAAGAATTGGCGAGTTTAGCGGCCCATCAAGCGAGTTTGTGCCTGTATTTGAGCGCGCGCCATGTCGATCGAGCTCAATCTCAATTGATGGAACATTACCCATCGGATTTACCAGTGGCGATTTGTTATCGCTTGGGCTGGCCTGATGAAAAAATTGTCCTAGTTCCCCTTGACAAAATGGCGGTTGCTACTCGCGAAAATAGTTTGTTCAGAACGACAATGTATGTAATTAGTCCGGCTTTGGGAAAAGAGGTTGAAGGGCGATCGCGCTTGTACCATCCAGAGCACGATCGGCTTTTCCGTCAGTAGTCAGTAGTCAGTAGTCATTAGTCAGCAGTCATTAGTCATTAGTGGTTGACAATTCCCAATTCCCAATTCCCAATTCCCAATTCCCCATTCCCAATTCCCCATTCCCAATTCCCAATTCCCAATTCCCCATTACAAATGAAAGATTTAACTCGCAGACAATTTATCACAGTCACCGCATTAACCGCCGGATTTGCCTTGGCCGTTCATCCTATTTCTTTGGCAACTATTACCACAGATAAAACTGGTTTAATAGCAGGTGAAGTGAAAATCCCTGTGAAAGACGGATTAATTCCAGCCTACAGAGCAATGCCGGCAAGCGGTAGCAACTTTCCCGTAATTTTAGTAATTCAAGAAATCTTCGGAGTTCACGCACACATTCAAGATATTTGCCGCCGTTTTGCTAAATTAGGCTATTTGGCGATCGCCCCAGAAATGTTTGCCCGTCAAGGCGATGTTTCTAAAATTAGCGACATTCAAGAAATTATTAGTAAAGTTGTCTCGAAAGTTCCCGACGCTCAAGTTATGTCCGATTTAGATGCAACCGTAGATTGGGCGCAAAAGTCAGGAAAGGGCAATATTAATAAGTTGGGAATTACCGGATTTTGCTGGGGAGGCAGAATTGTTTGGCTGTACGCGGCCCACAACCCGAAAGTCAAAGCTGGCGTGGCTTGGTACGGGCGTGTAGTTGGCAATTCTACGGCTTTAACTCCCAAACAGCCGATCGACCTTGCACCAACTTTGACAGTGCCCGTATTGGGGCTTTACGGTGGCAAAGACGACTCAATTCCCCTGGATACAGTCGAAAAAATGCAGCAACTGCTCAAAACCGGCAGCAGCGGTTCCGAAATCGTAGTTTATCCAGATGCGCCGCACGGTTTCAACGCCGACTATCGCCCCACTTACCGAGAAAAAGATGCCAAGGATGCTTGGCAAAAGCTGCAAGATTGGTTTAAGAAGCACGGAGTTGCATAAGAGTTTTGAGCGAGCAAGTTTTTAGTTTCTTACCTTCGCAACTCGTCGATCTCGCTCAAAGCCATTTCTTCCTGCAATCCTTCACGGAATTTAGCTTTAATGCTGAATGCAAGAACACCAAATACCAGCATCAAAACAACAATTGTTGTCCAGCGAACAAAAAAAGGCAAACCCGCAGCTAAAAATATTCGTATATATAGCACTTATCAGAAAGATGAGGTATGCCCGGCGCGGGCCACGGAGGCCGGCGCGGGCCGATGCTTTTAGGCCCGATTCCCGACAGTACCTCATACCAGAGCACAGAAAGGCTATACTTAAGTAGTTAAGCAAAATTAATTACATAATTATCTCCAAATTCTTTAAGAATTCTTTCTACTGATGAAACAAGAGATTGCCAGCTAGAGTAGGCATCTATTTCGAGCCATTGATATTTGATAAA
>NZ_JADEXD010000198.1 GCF_015207285.1 Tychonema sp. LEGE 07203
GGGTAAAAAGTTTACGACTCCTGCAAGGATTGCGAGATGTAAAATACCTTCAATGAATAGTGGATGGGTGGCGAGAAACCGGGTTTTTTCCAGAATACTCGTCACACATCCCAGAAACTGCGAAAAACCCGGTTTCTTTGGTTTGTGCGCCGTCAGAAACCGGGTTTTTTCCAGAATACTCGTCACACATCCCAGAAACTGCGAAAAACCCGGTTTCTTTGGTTTGTGCGCCGTCAGAAACCGGGTTTTTTGCGAGAAGACTTCGTTGTCATTAAACTAAAAACGCTATAATTATCACAATCAAAAACAGGTAAAAACGATTAGTTTACCAAGTTGCGGAGGTCGAAATTGCGATCGTGGCTTGTAAGTATTATTACAATGAGATGAAAGATTAACCATGAAAATCCCCGTTGAACTTAACGAAGAGTTGGTTAAAGAAGCCTTTCGCTTAACCAATTTCAAAACAGAAAAAAAACTGATTGACTTTGCTTTGCAAGAATTAATTCGCACCCGGAAAAAGCGGAACCTACTCGATTTAAGCGGACAAATTCAATTCTCGACTGACTACGATTATAAAGCCTTGCGGGAAAACAAAAATGTTTCTGATTGATACTTCCGTCTGGATCGGCGTTTTGCGCGACAAGACAGGTGTAGTACGCCAATCCCTGGAAGCAATAATTAATGATGAAAGTATTTTTCTGAACAGATTTACTCTGATGGAACTTTTGCAAGGTTGTCGAGATGAAAGGGAGTGGACACTATTAGAAACTTATCTCCAAGAACAAGACTACATCGAGTCTACACCTAATACTTGGGTAGCGGCTGCTCGGATTTACGATGATTTGCAAGCGCCTTGGGTTGACGGTTAGAAGTAGTATCGACTGCTGCATTGCCCAACTTGCGATCGAACACCAACTTATTATAGTTCATAACGATCGTGATTTTGAAACAATTCAGAAAGTGCGATCGATCAATTGCTTGCGCTTCCGACCTGACAATAATTAAAGATTGTTATAACTTCACGTCTTTAAAATACTCCTTTGCAACCAAGTAATAATAGTTTGAATTAAGTGAGGATCTTGGGGTTAAAAAGTGAGAATATTGGGATGGGGTGAGTCGGTAATAACGCAAATTGTAGCGTCGAAACGAGTGAGAAAACCCTTGAAAAGTTTGGCTAAAACCTTGGGTTTTGCTTCGTCGTAGAAAATGGGGTATTGTTATAGTATGATTAAAAGTAGGTCAGTACCATGATGCTTGATAAACCATGACTTTTAATAATGTAGTTAAAGTAACAAAAGCCTCTAAAGTTTCTACTGAATCTGAGAATTCACTTCATTGGTTAACTATTGCAGGTATCAAATGTGACAGTCTAAATAAAAGTGACTTTATAATGCTTATTGCTAATTTAATACTGCTCGAATCTACGCAGGCAGATAATTCCTATATGGAAGAAATTGTTGAAGTTAGTATGGCGCATTATTTCTACTATATTGTGGGTGATTTTAATTTTGATTGTCCTATCTTCTTTTGGAAGATATTTTGCATTTGGAAGTACACTTATTTCAAGTTCTGTGACTAATACTTTTGGAGTAGTAACTGCTAGTTTTACTCCCGCAGTGCAAGGAGACAAGTTTACGGTCGATCTTGATACGGCTTTAAAATCAGCCCGCGATCAAGCTTTAAAGACTGCATCAGATGAACTAGATAAATGGGTTAGTGGTTTGATAAGTCGAGTTGATGATTCAAATGAGAACAGTGACTTTTTAGATTGGTATTTTGGATACTGGACTCAACAAAAGTTTGGTTTAGAAGGAACATTCCAAGAAGGGAAACGAGTCTTCAATAAAAATATCCCAACTGCTAAGGCGAAAATTCAGGAAGAAGTTCTTCAAGAATTCACTAACCGTGTTTTTAGACCTGAAATTGCTAAACTTGAGTTAAAAAATATATCCAGTGATATATCACAAATTTATACGAATGAACTACAGCGAAATTTTGAGAATATTCGTGTTAAATACAGTATTCCTAAAGAAGACTGGCAGAAGTATTTGCAAGATGTCACTGTCACTGTAACTAATATTAAAGGCAAACAAGTTACATTAGAATTAAAAGCTTTTACTATTACAAGTTTAGGTGCTGCCACTTTATTGACAAAAGCAACAGTTGTAGCAATTGATAAGGTTACAGCAAAAATAGCAACTAAAGTTATTGCAAAAACAGGTGCAAGCTTTTTGGGCAAGGCAGGAGCTTTAGTTGGTGGAGAATTACTTGGCCCCGTAGTTACTGTTGTGATTATTGTTTGGGATGCAATAGACATACATAATACGGAGGCTGAATACAGACCTATTCTGAAACAGAACATTGAAGATTACTTCAATTCGATGAAGAGAGATATTTTGGGGGATGAGGAAAACGGAATTGAAAAGGTAATTTTAGATATCGAAAACAGTGTTAGGAAGGGAATTAATGGCTCTCCTTTCAAATGGTTTAATTAGTAACCGTATATCAAATTACTGCAATATTGGCTGATGGCAAAACTTTACTATCGTGGCATGGCCGAGCAAAATGGTAAACCCAAAATAGGTCGCAGTGCTAGATTACTAGGAATTAGACCTGGTATTGACATAGATATTGAGCAAATACCTACAGGTTATCTGAATGAGCAAGGCTATTTATTAGTAGAGTCAGAACGTGATTTTCGAGGAGAAATTGTTACTGTTGCAGTCAGGAATACAAAAGGAATGTCCGTTTCGCTTTCAATTGAAAGTTTACCAGCTTTTCGCCGACCTGCAAAATTTGGTGGAACTGGAAAAGACCCCCTATGGCAAATTGATGACAGAAACATTATGGGAGATTTGCAAGCTGTCCAAGATAGCCCCACCCACGTTAGCATCTTGCCAAGAGTTACAATGTCTTTGGAAAGGTATGAGGCAGCATTGGCAAACACCCAAAATGATTGGGAAAGAGTTGATTAACTTTATATATTATAGGAGTCTATAACAATGGCGTGGATATTCAGTTTATCGGCAGAGTGTGGATCTGATGAAAGCAATGTCAATAAATTTGCTCAACACTTTGAGGGCATAGAATGGATGCTGTCAAATAATCGCCAATGTCTATGTCGAACAGATACTTTTCAAGATATGGATCAAAACTGGTGGTGTCGCGTTTATCCCAATAATATTAGTGAAGTGGGAATAGATAGCCCTGAAAGTGCTTATCTGATGACAGAGTTAGGTATTTTATTTTATCAGACTCTACGGTTTGCTGCTTGGTTTCGCTATGCTCTAGTTGGGGTTGAAGTTGATGAATTCAGAACCTATAGTGAACTTATGGAGGATTTATCCATTTTATCTATTCCGGGATTGGTTTTAGCAAAGGAACTTACTCATGGGCTAGAAATATCACCTGTTTTTCGACCATTTAGTCCTAGTTATGTTTGGCAACCATACGAGGGGGAAGTCTATAATCCATTAATGGCATCCCCAGAGTTAAAAAATAAGCTAAATGAGCTTCTGGCTGTGAGTTGAATATAGTTTGAGGAGGAGGGAGTTTAGGTAAGTAAAAAGCCGATCGACTTTGTTGATGGCGTTGAGTTCGTCTTGTTCTTCAGCGGTTAGGTTATTAATTTTATTTTTTTCCAGAAGGGTCTCTAGATGGAGTTGAAGTCGATCGGTAAACTTGAACAGAGGACGATTATTGACTGTTTCGACTTTAATTCCGGTTTGGATCGGGGAGGGAGGTTGAATGACAACTTGCATAATATTTGACTTTGATGAAGTGTTGGTCAGGTTTAAGCTTTGTCCATATTTTATATTGCTAGAGGCCAGAAACTGGTTTTTTTCGAGAAGACGCGCTACGCCTGGTAGAAGTTGCCAAAAACCCGGTTGATTTGGTATTTATGGGTAAGTTCTCAATGAGACACGAAGACCGATCGCACTTCACATCAAAAAGTACGATCGCAAACTGCGATTGAAAACAAAAGCAACTGCCATCAGAAAAATCACATTCCACAAACCCAAACTCATCACAAAAAACAATTGTAATTTACTGCTTAATAATATCACCACAAAAAAATCCACCAAAACACAGCATTAAAGCCTCAAAAATCCACTCCAACCCCCCATATCCAGCAAAATCTCTTTCCCCTCCTCTCTCCGCGCCCTCTGCGCCCTCTGCGGTTAATAAAAAAAATCTCAGTGTCACACCCAAACATATGCGTTAACCTAGTTAACTACAGCTCTCCCCAAGATAATCTATGCTTCTTGCCCGCATCCAAGAACTAGCCGCCACCCTCGCACCCCGCTTGATCGAAATTCGCCGCCACATCCACTCGCACCCCGAACTCAGCGGCCAAGAATACCAAACAGCCGCCTACGTAGCCGGTGTTCTCGCATCCAGCGGAGTCCGCGCCATAGAAGGAATCGGCAAAACAGGAGTGCTCGGCGAGCTCAAAGTTGACAACACAGAGTCCCGGTGGCTGGCAATTCGCACCGATATGGACGCTTTGCCAATTCAAGAACGTACTAACCTAGAATTTGCCTCCCGCAACGAGGGAGTGATGCACGCCTGCGGCCACGATATCCACACCACAGTTGGTTTGGGCGCGGCAATGATTTTGTCGAAGTTAAAAGAAAAATTGCCCGGTAACGTCCGCTTTTTGTTTCAGCCTGCAGAAGAGATTGCCCAAGGCGCTCAATGGATGATTAAAGATGGGGCGATGCAAGATGTTGACGGTATCCTCGGAGTGCACGTTTTTCCGACGATTGCGGGCGGTTGTGTCGGTATCCGCCACGGGGCCCTGACGGCGGCGGCGGATGACCTAGAAGTGATTGTGATGGGCGAATCCGGTCACGGTGCGCGTCCCCACGAGGCGATCGATGCAATTTGGATAGCTTCTCAAGTAATTACCAGTTTGCAGCAGGCAATTAGCCGGATGCAAAATCCTTTGAGGCCTGTGGTTTTGACGATCGGGCAAATTAGCGGCGGACGAGCGCCCAACGTGATTGCCGATCGCGTAAAATTATTGGGAACCGTGCGATCGCTCCATCCCGAAACCCACGACAAACTGCCGGCTTGGATCGAACAAATCGTTTCCAGCGTCTGCGCGACTTACGGCGCAAAATACGAACTCAGCTACAAGCGCGGCGTACCGGGAGTCCAAAACGACCCAAAACTGACGCAATTAGTCGAAACTGCAGCTTTAGAAGCTTTAGGTCGATCGCGCGTCCAAATTTTACCAGAACCATCCCTCGGCGCGGAAGATTTTTCAATGTATCTAGAACACGCACCGGGAACCATGTTTCGCTTGGGAGTGGGGCTGGCTGACAAACCCAACTATCCCCTGCATCACCCGCAGTTTGAGGTGGATGAAGCAGCTATTGTGACCGGCGCTGTCACCTTGGCCTATGCAGCCTGTCAGTATTGGAAACAGCAAGCAAGTCAGTGATATCAAATCCTCTGTTTATCGGAATAGTAAATTCAGGCGTTGACTGTTAACTGTTGACTGCTGACTGTTGACTGTTAACTGTTAACTGTTAACTGTTAACATCATGTATGAGTGCAACCGCAATTGATATATCTCTTTGCCGTTAAATTACCCAAAATTAACATAGGTTCGCAGTCAGGAATTCAGTTTTTTTCCAAATTAGAGGACTGCAGTCCGATCGATCGAATTAATCTTGTTGTTATCAATCCACCAGACACGATATTAGTTAGTGCAGTTTGGACATTTTCAGGGCCGATCGTGGGAGGCTAGAAACCGGGCTTCTAGGAAATTGTGCGTTTAGTAGCGACAAATCACGCAAGAAACCCGGTTTCTGAGATGGCGACTAGCCCGAGTGTATTGGCCGATCTTCGGCAATTCCCCTATAACAGCGACCAAATGTGCTAACGTACAATCAAAACTCCCCAAATTTCAACTATCTGGAGACAGATAACTGTGTTCGCTCAAACACCTCCAACTCCAAGTTACAAATGGTTTAGCTCCATTTCTCGCACTGTATTCGCCGCATTGTGCCTGTTGCCGATTTTGGGCGCTGCGGGAAACGCCCAAAATCCCCAAAATAGACTCATCAAAATTGGCGTGGTGCAGCGGTTTGGTACTAAAGCCACCGACAAACTCACGCTGAAAGCATTACCGGGCGACAGCTTAACATTAAGTTACAAAACTCCTCAAGGCACAGAAACCAAAACTGCTCCCAGCATCAAGCTAGAAATTGCCAATAAACCCCTGCAATCGCCATTAGTAGAAGAACGAGTTGTTCTGAGCTCCCACCGCAGTTTCGAGAGTGCAGAAGATAGCGCCAATCAGTGGCGCGCTAAGGGTATTGATGTAGAAATTGCTCAACCTTTGCGCTGGCAAGTTTGGGCAAAAAGAGATATTTATAATTCTCCTATAGTGCGGCGCTGGCTGTTGCAAAGTTTGCAAGCTCAAGGTAACAAAACAGCTTTTTTAGATTCCAAAGTTATCAAACAAATACCCCAGGCTTTTTGGATTTTAAATGGCTTTCGCTTCAACCGCAATGAGTTGGACGTGACGGCGGGCAAAAATGCGATCGAGGTATTGGAACAAACTACCCTAGAGGCGACAGCTACCGATCCTGAAAAAGTTCTGAAACAAACTCGCATTTATGGCGGGAGTTTGCACCTGCAAAAAAATTCTTACGGCACTTATACTTTAGTTAATGAGGTGCCGACGGAAACTTATTTGCGGGGTGTTGTTCCTCACGAAATCGGGGCTTTTTCGCCTTACGCTTCGATTGTCGCTCAAACTATTTTAGCGAGAACCTACGCCCTGAGAAATTTGCGCCGGTTTGCTGTCGATAACTACGAGTTGTGCGCTGATGTTAACTGTCAGGTTTATAAGGGTTTGACGGAGGTTTATCCGCAGAGCGATAAGGCGATCGCCCAAACGAGCGGTTTAGTGCTAACTTATCAAAATCAGCTCGTAGACGCGCTCTATTCCGCGTCCAGCGGTGGCGTGACAGCTACTTTTGGCGATGTGTGGCACGGCCCGGAACGTCCATATTTGCGATCGATAATCGATTCCCCCAAGAACGTCTGGGATTTGTCAAAACAGAGCTTGTCTGACGAAAACAACTTCCGCCGCTTTATGACTCTCAAAACAGGGTTTAATGAGGAAAAAGCAGACACTTTCCGCTGGCGCGAACAAGTTTCTTTAACATCGATGGGTGCATTTCTCAAACAGTATCTTCAGAAGAAACAGCACCCGCTAGCTAATTTTAAAACTCTCACACAGGTAGATGTGGTGAAAAGGTCAGCCGCCGGTAGAGTTTTGCAAATGACGGCACAAACTGACTTGGGCCCGATTAATATCGAAAAAGATGAGATTCGCAATGCTTTCTTACCGCCGATCAGCACGCTTTTTTACCTAGAACCGATTTACAATCCAGACAAAACTCTCAACGGTTATGCTTTTGTCGGAGGCGGTTTCGGACACGGGGTGGGAATGAGTCAGACTGGTTCTTACAATTTAGCTAATTTGGGCTGGAGTGGCGATCGAATTCTGGGCTTTTATTTTCCCGGCGCTCAAGTTGTGCCGCTCAATGATTCCATTACATTTTGGCGCGAATAGTTGATTGAGACAATACGCTTGGGTGAAGACAGATCCCCCCTTAGCTTGCCCCCTACTCCCCCTTAAAAAGGGGGGGGACAAGAAGTTACTCAAAGTCCCCCTTCTTAAGGGGGATTTAGGGGGATCTCCGGGCGATAAACAGTGTTAACCCAAGCATATTGGTTTATAAGACAACACGCTTGGGACAAGAAAACCGGGCGATTTCAACCGCACGTCCGATCTTTATCGCCGTGTTTCAACGCAAAAACCCCGGTTTCTGAACGTAATTGAGATCGAACAGCTCAATTGCGAAAACCAGAAACCGGGCTATTTAGCGCATCGCGCCTGTGAATCCTTTCTTAGTAAAGAGATTCTTCTTTGTGAGTTTCGATCGTACAATCAGACTTAGGATAGGCGACGCAGGTCAGAACAAATCCGGCTTCGATTTGGTCGTCATCCAAGAAAGATTGGTCAGATTGGTCAATTTCGCCTGATGTGATTTTGCCGGCGCAGGTGGAGCAAGCTCCAGCGCGGCAAGAGTACGGGAGGTCGAGTCCTGCTTCTTCGGCAGCATCGAGAATGTAAGTATCGTCATCAACGTCAATGGTCTGGTTGATTCCTTCGGCTTCGCTGATGAGGGTAACTTTGTAAGTTGCCATGCACTAAATCCTCTCAAAAATTCAACAATATTGATAAGTTTTCCTAATGCAACCTTCAAGGCTCTATTAGCTCTGAGATTAGCTCTTAGGTTCGTTCCCTTTATGATAGTAGGGGAAAGAAGCAAGCTTGCAACACTCATTTACAAAAAATTTGAATGGGATTAGTTATAACTTTTTCTAATTTCATCTTGATTGCTTATACCTATGCTGGACTCAGCCCTGTGATACTGTTGCCGCAAGACTTACGCAAAATAACCGGGTTTCTCTTGAAAATCCTGTTTTGAACCCTACAGCCCAAATAACCGTTTTTTGCTATGGGGTTTGTCGATCGACTTTCAGTCCGGCTTGCTTGAGTTTGTCCCCGCAGCCTAAAATTTTGGGCAATCAACCCTAAACCCCCTTACCGCAAGTCTGCAACTGGCTAAAATCTAAAATTCTATGACTCAAATTAATACTGGCTTTGGTTTTTCCCTAAATTCCCCAATTCGCGTCGGGATTGTCGGCACTGGCTTTGCCGCTAAGTTGAGAGCCGAAATGCTGGTAGCTGACTCGCGATCGAACTTGGTGGCAGTTGCGGGCCACAACCCGGAGAAAACCGCAGAATTTTGTCAAACATTCGGCGCTGAAGCTGCGGTTTCTTGGCGCAAGCTGGTAGAAAGAGACGATTTAGATTTGGTAATCGTCTGTACGGTGAACCGCGATCACGGGGCGATCGTCCTGGCGGCACTGGAAAATGACAAGCACGTTGTGGTCGAATATCCTCTATCTTTAGACGTATCTGAGGGCGAAAGGGCGATCGAACTTGCCGCCCAAAAGCAAAAACTCCTCCATGTCGAACACATCGAACTATTAGGCGGTTTGCACTCCTCAATCAAAGAATCTTTGCCCTCAGTCGGTAAAGTTTTTTATGCCCGCTACATTACTATTACCCCTCAGCGTGGCGTACCCGAGCGCTGGACTTTTCAACATTCCCTCTTTGGTTTTCCATTAATCGGTGCAATTTCTCGACTGCACCGATTTACTGATTTGTTCGGGGAAGCCACAAGCGTTAACTGCCAAGCTCAATTTTGGGACACTAAGCCGGATTTCTACAAAGCTTGTTTGTGCAACGCACAGTTACGCTTTGCTAATGGCGTTCTCGCTGAAGCTGTTTATGGAAAAGGCGAGACTTTTTGGCAGTCGGAAAACATTTTCACCATCTACGGAGAAGCAGGAACGCTGATTTTTACTCCAGAATCCGGTCAATTAATTCAAGGAGAAAATCGGCAAACCATCAAAGTAGGAACGCGGCGCGGTTTGTTTGCCAAAGATACGGATATGGTGTTAGACTGTTTGCTAAACGGTACGCCGTTGTACGTCAAGAATACAAGTAGCTTGTACGCTTTGAAGGTGGCGGATGCTGCGAGGCGATCGAGCCAAACAGGTCAAAAATTGGCGATCGACAATTCATAACTCTTCTGATAAAACGGCGGTTGAAACCATGTTTATACAAACTTTCCTCTCTCTCAGCAGACTGAATCAAACAACGTAATTTTAATTGCCGGTTATTCAACCAGCGGAGGCTAGTTTTATCTGTATATAGCAATCCTAAATCATTTGTGAATTTCTTACTCCCTCCCCTTACCA
>NZ_JADEXD010000199.1 GCF_015207285.1 Tychonema sp. LEGE 07203
CCTAACTATTTTTGCAAGAAGTCTAATAATTCGACTGCATCAAATAATTCTGGCACGATCGCACTTACCTCGGATCGACTCTCAATTTTACAGCCCCAGACGCGCGAGTGTTAAGAAACCGGGTTTTTTCCAGAATACTCGATCGCAGCACACAGACTCCAGCAAAAACCCGGTTTCTTTGGTATTTACGCCCCAGGAGTCAGAAACCGGGTTTTTTCGAGAATACTTGCTTACAGACAGCAGAAACCGCCACAAACCCGGTTTCTTTGGTATTTACTCGAGAAAGCAAGGGCGATCGGCCCCAAATATAAACTTATGTAACGATTTCCCGGATTTTGCATAAAACCCTCAACTTCACCCAGATATCTCTTTGAGGGCGCATTCAACCAACTATTTTTCCGGGGTAGTTTGACTGAACTTAACTTTGGGCGATCGGCCCCACACATAAACTTATGTAACGATTTCCCGGATTTCCCATAAAACCCTCAACTTCCCCCAGATATCTCTTTGAGAGCGCATTCAACCAACTATTTTTCAGGGGTACACATGGCTGAACTTAACATCGGGGCATTGACTGACAGCAGCAGCTACACAGGTAGCGTTGACACTACAAATATCTACGACCTTTACAAATTTAACATTAACAGTCCGGGAAGCTTCAAATTTGCGATCGACGGTTTAAGCGCGAATGCCGACATCGTTTTATTAAACGATAGTGGCGCAACACTTTACCGTTCAACCAACGCGGGAAATGCGGCAGAAATAATTAGCGCTGACAGCCTAGTAGCCGGAGACGATACACTCAAAGTTTGGCAAGTCACCGGCGACATCAAATACACGCTTAATTTAGCAGAAACGAGCACTCAACCAACCTCCGCAGACACTCTCACCGGTGCAAAATCAGACGATCCACTTTCCTCAAACAGCGCCACCATTTCGGAAAAACGGACTGCGAATCAAGATGTCATTACAGGAGATGCTGCTGATGACAAGAATGTCACAGCAGAAACAACATCAGAAAATCCCGAAAAACCCGTTGCCACAACCTCACCAACAGCTTTAACATCCGAACCAGAAAAACCTGTCGCAGATTCTGAACCTGCGATTGAAACAACATCAGAAAATCCCGAAAAACCCGTTGCCACAACCTCACCAACAGCTTTAACATCCGAACCAGAAAAACCTGCCGCAGATTCTGAACCTGCGGTTGAAACAACATCAGAAAATCCCGAAAAACCCGTTGCCACAACCTCCGAAACAGCTTCAATATCCGCACCAGAAAAACCTGCCGCAGATTCTGAACCTGCGATTGAAACAACATCAGAAAATCCCGAAAAACCCGTTGCCACAACCTCCGAAACAGCTTCAATATCCGCACCAGAAAAACCAGCAACAGCTACTGAAACTGCGGCAGAAACAACATCAGAAACTCCCGAAAAACCCGTTGCCACAACCTCACCAACAGCTTCAATATCCGCACCAGAAAAACCAGCAACAGCTACTGAAACTGCGGCAGAAACAACATCAGAAACTCCCGAAAAATCAGTTACTGCTTCCCCAGATGCCAGCAAGCAAGAGGACGAAAAAAATACTGAAACCAACGGTGACGATACCAAAACAGACAATGAAAATACTTCAATTGCGACTGGTGAAACCACAAAAGAACTAGAACCGACTGAGGATAAAAAATTAATTTTTCCCTTTACATCGGGGGTATTTACTACCGATGCAACTGGTCGAATCGGTGTAGACTACACCTTTGACGGTGGGTCTTTCCAAGGTGAGTTGGCTTTTTTCAGTTTGGACGATTTAGATAAATTTGAACCCGGTTCGGAAGCATTCATCAAAGAAGTAGCTGCACGTTCTTTAAGTAACTCTGTGAAAGGTCATGTAGTAATTAATGATGCTACAGAAGGAGCGCGTTTTTCTGGGGTGTTAGGAGAAGCTAATGCCAATCAAGGAGTCTACTTAGGAGTCAAGAGTTTTGCGGTAACTCCTGGGGGTAAATATGGGGTGATGTTGGTTCCTAACGGTAGTGTCAAGTCTGTGTTCGACAATCCTGCTGCTGGCGGCGCTCAACGTCCTTTATTTTCTATGGCAATGGCGAATCCTGTGGAGGGATTTCACTTTGGTCAAATTGCCGATGTGACGGGGGAAGGCAATACGTTTGTGATGGAGGATATGCGGTTAGATGGAGGGAGTGATAAAGATTACAATGATATCATTTTCCAAGTGCGGGGTGCGACGGCAAAAGCTGCTTTGTTGGATAGTGCGATCGATCCTGATAAAGAGTGGCGGACAACAGATTTAGGCAAGGCAATTATTGCTTATGCGAAACCTTACTTTACCCCGGAACCAAAACCAAATGTAGATGCCGAACTATCGGATTTGCTTGATGATTTGGAAAAGGAAGTTCTGCTGCCATCAACTTCAGATAAAGAGACTGAAAACAACCCAGCGCCTGCCACAAGTACCGACAAAGATACTACCGATCCAAACAAAGTTGAAACAACCGACAAGGTAGATACCAAGCCTACTGTTCCAGCGGTGACGACTGAGGCAGAAGTCAAAGATACTGAGAATAATTCTGGGGATTCGACTCAAGTTGAGACCAGCGATAAGGTAGATACAAAGCTGTCAGGTACGACAACTTTGCCAACTGCTGACAAGGAAACTGCGACGGATTCGACTGAAAAATTACCAGTTGAAAAAACGCCTGTTCCGCCCGCGGCAACTGAGGTAGAAGACAAAGTTACTGAAGCGCCAGCGGCGACAACTTTGCCAGATACATCTACTGCTGATACGGAAGTTGCTGCAACGATGCCAACTGAGAAAGTAGAGACAAAACCGGAAGTTTTGCCAGCGGAAATCAAGGTGGAAGAGGAAACTAAGCCGGGAGTTTTGCCAGCGGAAATTAAGGTGAAAGAGGAAACTAAGCCGGAAGTTTTGCCAGCGGAAATTAAGGTGAAAGAGGAAACTAAGCCGGAAGTTTTGCCAGCGGAAATTAAGGTAAAAGAGGAAACTAAACCGGAAGTTTTGCCAGCGAAAATCAAGGTAAAAGAGGAATCAAAGCCGGGAGTTTTGCCAGCGGAAATCAAGGCGAAAGAGGAATCGCAGCCCGCGCTAGTAACTGATGTAGAGAAAACAGAAACTACT
Source organism: Tychonema sp. LEGE 07203 (assembly GCF_015207285.1). Classification (GTDB taxonomy): domain Bacteria; phylum Cyanobacteriota; class Cyanobacteriia; order Cyanobacteriales; family Microcoleaceae; genus Microcoleus. The sequence continues at coordinate 3,157 of NZ_JADEXD010000199.1, forward strand.
AAAATTGTTATAGCCACAAATCCTGTAGAGTTGGCAAAGGAAAGTCAGCCAAAAGCGGCGATTCAGACTCAAGAGACTGCTGAAGTTAAGCCATCTTTGCCGGCGAAAGAGACCAATCTGGCAATTATGCCAGTGACGACTACTAACAAAGGTGAAGAGTTGCAGACGAAGGAAATATTTTCTGAGACTCCGGCTGTTAGTGATGTGGTGATTCCCAAAGAGTCGTTGCCGACTTTGCCGATAGTTGAAGAATTAACTGAGGATGATTCCACTACTGCTGAAAATCCCCAGCCATTTGTTGATAGTTTTCCTGCTAGTTCTGAAGTAGATTATTCTCTTTCTGCCAATTTGATAGCGCGATTGGAAAGCATGAAACAAAGTTTGACTAACTTGGGAAGTGCCGACGATCCGGGTGGGAATAGCAGCAACGAGACTTTGATTGCGCGTTTGGAAAGCGTGGTTCAAAGGTTGATGAGTTTTAATGAATCAACGCCTGTTTCGGATAATACAGTGACTTTAGTTTCGCGGTTAGAAGAAACAGTCGATCGACTAATTCAACTGCCCATCCAGCCAACCTTACCATCAATTGATGCGTCACAGTTTGATTTCCCTGCTGCCAATCAACCGATAATCGGGGTGATTGACACGGGATTTGCGGGCAACAATCCCGATATTGACTACTCGCGAATTACTTGGGGACAAGACAGGGTAGATGGCGATGCTGACCCCAGAATTGAACCGGGTAAAGGCAACGAACACGGTACTCACGTGTTAGGAATTATTGCGGCTACTCAAAACAACGGTATTGGGATTGACGGTGTTAATGAAAAAGCGCCGATTTGGGCTGGAAGGGCGATCGGTTCTGGGAAATGGGCAGATTCGCTAGTTGAATATGTTGATTTTGTCAAGACTTCTGGGAAAAAGAATGGAGTGATTAATTTGAGTATGGATCTTACTCAAGTTAATCCCGACGGTAGCGTTACTACTCGCTATGAATTTACGCCGGAGGAAAGAAGTGCGATCGAATATGCGCGCCAGCATCACGTATTGCTGGTAGTTGCGGCTGGTAACGATGGCGGTGTGATGTCTGTTTTGGGTCAAGCTTCCCAGGAATTTGACAACATTATTACTGTCGGTGCGGTCGATCGGGTTAATGATGAAATTGCACTTTCTAAAGCTTACGATCGCACCGATTATTCCAGCTACGGTCGAGGTTTGGATATTGTAGCACCTGGAGGAAGTGTTCAGTATCCAGAGTTATCCACAGTCGGAGATGGCGTTGGGACGATGGCGGGAACATCGGTAGCGACGGCGAAGGTAACGGGTGCTGTTTCGCAAGTTTGGGCGGCAAATCCAAGTTTGAGTTATCGCCAAGTGATTGAGATTATTAAGTCTACTGCCACTGATTTAAAGACTCCCAATTGGGATGATGAAACGGGTGTTGGGTTGTTGAATATGGTGGCGGCTGTGGCTTGGGCGGAGGCGACTAGAGGGGAAGTTTATAATCCGACTCCGTGGGTGACTCCTAGAACTTGGAGTGGACAAGGGAAGGTAACGCCAGAGGAACAGGCGGCTAAAGGTGGGAATTCTCTTGCTGCGGCTACTGTACAAGCATCATCTAGTTTCTCAGATAGCGATCGAGTTGACTCGAACCAGCCTGAAAAATATTACCAATTTACGGTGACTGAACCTGGTTATGTGAGTTGGAATTTGACCAGTCTCAACCCTGTTTCAGGATTTCCCACTCCCCCGCAGGTAACTGTTACGAAAGCTGACGGCAAGCCAGGGTCTCATACCTTCTTTAAAGGGGCTTCTCTTCAAACTTCTGTAGTAAGGGAAGGACAGACTTCTTTTCAAGGTGGTAATTTCTACGATCCGGGGACGTACTATCTCAAAGTCGTTGGCGGTGCTTGGTCTAGTTTCAAGGATTACAACATATCAACTCAGTTTATTGCCGATCGAGTTTCGAGTTTTACTGGGAATATACAGTACAGAACTCAGCCTTATTATTCCTTAGACAACAGCCTGCAAAGTGCGGTTTTTTCAGGCCCTGCTGTTTCTGATTTAAATAATTTATCAGGTGTTGTCACTTATAACAATGTTATAAATTTCAACAACCGGATTGCTAAGTATGGGGTGGAGGTGAATGAGTCGGGAAAAATCAGAATTAATTTGAATTCTCCCAACGGTAAAATGGAAGTGAGCATCAAGAAGTTTATTGGTTCTGACGATCGACCGGAATCAATTGCTAGCCTTGAGGTTGCTGCTAACTCCGATCAATGGTTGGAACTCGATCTGAATAAAGGGCGCTATGACATTGAAGTGAAAACTCCCAGCAATTACTGGCTAGAACCTGATTGGAATTCGACTTGGAATTCGACTGAGAAGACGCTGGTACGACCTTATACGCTGAATGCCACTTTTACTCCGAATGCGCCACAGCCCGGACAAGGGAAAGTTCCTGCGTCTGCTGGGGCATTTGATAAGACTGTGGTGAGTAATGGGGTTGTTAATCACTATTACAAGAATGGGTATTTGACGGTGCAGCCTTCTGGTCAAGCAAGTTGGTATGGTTATGGTACTGGAAATGCGATCGGGGTTATCGAAATTAGTGCCGTACCCCTACCCTTTGAAATACCTCCAGATTATGCAGGAAATTCACCGAACACGGCTCGTGATATTGGTACTTTAATTGGCACGCAAACTTTTCATGATGTTATTGATAGAAATGACCGCTTTGATTATTACAAGTTTAACATCACCAGTGAAAGCAAAGTAGATTTTGCTTTAAGTGGAAAAATGGGAAACACTGGGTTTTATTTGTTCCAACACTGGTATTTCAACAGCGACGATTCTACACATATTGATATCATTTCAGGCACTCCTCCTAATGGTGTTGTTCCAGAGTTTAGCCAGACTCTCAAACCTGGAAGTTATTACGTCCTCGTTCATAAGCCAAAAGATTATGATGGTGATGAATATGACTTGAAATTATCGGCAACTCCTGTAGGCGATCCGGATGGAAACTACTCAATCCAGACTGCCGCCAATGTATTATTGCCTTCTGGTGGTGCTGACTTAGGAGATGGGGTTAATAGCAATCAGGTTGGAATAGGGTATATTCTTAGTTCAATAGGTGGTAAGGATTTAAACGACTTCTACAAATTTAGCTTCGACAGCTTGAAATTAGTAAATTTTTACTTAGCTCCATCCGGCACTGCTGCTCAGTGGTGGTTGCTCCAAGACCGAAATGGTAATGGTCAAGTCGATCCGGGTGAGGCAATTAAGACTGGTACTCTTACAACGAAACCACTCGATCTCGATGTAATTTTAGGAGCAGGAGATTATTACTTACAAGTAGGCTCTCTTTCATCGGATGCGACAAGTGTATATGCAGTGAACGTAGCAGCAAGATCGCTATAAAATCAAGTCATTGCTAGCTACAATTCGGATTACTATTTAGTCCAGAATGGCCAACTTCGATTAATTCCCAACCAGGAAACATTAACAGCAATGGGAATTGCTGCGAATACAGTTAAGACCTTCTCGAATCAAGATTTAACTCTAATTCCTTATGGAGATGATTTACCTTCACGTAAAAACGGTGATGTATTTGCTGATTTGTCTGGACGTATTTATTTGATGGAGTCAGGGAAGCGACGTTTAGTTCCTGATTGGGATACTCTGAGAGCGCTCGGCATAAACGTCACATATTTTCCAATGTTTCCTGAAAGCGATATCAAAGATATCGAATTAGGAGATCCTTATGCTCCACCGATTCCTCAATGGCAGAAAGACATTGATAACACATATCAGTATACCAGAAACCTATTAGGCAATCCTACTGGTAGCTATTGGCAGGCAGGTTCTTCACCAAATGGAACACAGGGTTACGGTCAAAATTACGACAATGGTACTATCTATTGGACGGCTCAATCAGGGGCGATCGCACTGTGGCATGGCTTCGCCAATACTTACAATGAAAATGGCGGTTATAGTGGCTGGTTAGGCTTTCCGACTAAAGGAAAGGAAACGGATTCGTCAGGTGGCCAACGCATTGATTTTGAAGGGGGATATATTTATTGGACAGCGCAGGATGGGGCGAAAGCTTATCGTCCTTGGGAAACGCCTCAACAGAACCTGAATAATACAGTGGGTTACGACGGTGCTAACACTCATCAAACTTATGTCGATACTTTCAACAACCATGGTGGATCATCGGCTTTGGGTTCTCCCACTGGTAATGTGTATCGTTCAGTTGATAATGGCTATCTTCAAGAATTTTCTGGGGGTTCTGAAGGTTCAGGCGCAATTATGAAGTCTGGTGCTAATGATAATTCGTATTGGGTTGGTGGTGGTTTTTGGAGGGCATACCAGAAGATTATTGAACAGAAAGACCTTGGATATCCGACTTCCGATCGATTTGTGGATCAGAATAATGGATTACTAACACAGACATTTCAAAAAGGAAAAATTGTTTATGATGGGGGTGTATATAAAGTCCCTCTTAGCAGCGGTGATTCAGGAGGCGGAAATAGTAAGCTACCCCAGAGCGCTGCCGAAGCTCAAGCATTCTTTAAAAATCAATTTCACCAAGATCCTGGACTTGCTGCTCCTCCAAGCAATAATTGTGGGCCTGCAAGCCTTGCAATAGTTCTGAAAGCTTTAGGACTAGAACCCAATGGAATTGGTGAACAAGCAAGTATCAATCGAGCGGCTGAATTAATGGGATTAAATCCAACAAATCATCCAAATGCTTCCGATGTAGATATTGAACGGGGCATTCAAAATGCAGGAGGAACTTGGATTGATGTAGGTATTGGCAGTACAGATCAGCGTTGGAATACGCTAAATGAAGCACTGGCTAATCAAAATCCAGTTATTGCCTTTGGGAATGCAAATCCTGAATGGTGGTCACAAATCGGTTATGACAATGGTCGCTCAGTAAATCATGTCATTGCTATTCTTGGCAGAACTAGCAATGGCAATTATATAGTGGCTGATCCGCTATCTAGTAGAGCGGTTGAAGTTTCTCAGACAACGCTTTCAAAATTCTTTAGTATCCATAGCAATGCACCTGCTGGTCGTGCTTTTGTTTTGCCTACTAGCAATCCTGGTAATGGAGTAAATTCTAGTAATAACGGAAATGGGAGTGAAGTTACGGCTACCTACCTTAACGCAAAAATCAAAGCGTTTCTAGACACAATCGCATACGCAGAAGGAACTAAAAATCCTGATGGATACCGCACCATATATAGCTACCAATATTTTAATGATTTTTCCGATCATCCCAGACGAGTTATATGTGCTGGAGGATATTGTTCAAATGCGGCTGGTCGATATCAGTTTCTTAGCTCAACATGGGATGGAGTAAAAGCCAAACTTGGACTTAAAGACTTTAGTCCAGAAAGCCAAGATTTGGGGGCTGTGGAGCTAATTAAGCAAAGAGGAGCCTTTTCTGATATTGAAAATGGTAATCTACAAGCGGCAATAGAGAAATGTAGTTGGGAATGGGCATCACTTCCGCCAGGACGTTATGGTCAGCCTCAAAGATCGATGGCGGAATTATTGCAAGTTTATCAAGACAGCTTGACAAAGTACACATGATTCCGCGAAGAGTGTTGCAATACCTTTTTTCATCAATACGAGAAAGGTCGATCGCCCTTTTGGAATAACTCACAAAGTGCGATCGCATCCAGCCATCCATTCAACTCTCCTCCCCTCATGTCCCCCCCTTCTTAAGGGGGGCTAGGGGGGATCTGACCTCAAAAATCACCCTCAATCAAACCCAACAACTCCCCACAAACCCCCTCAAAACTCTGCAACACCTCAACATTCGTAAACCTAACAACCTTCAATCCATACCCCTCTAAAATCCCAGTTCTTTCTGCATCATATAGTTTCCCTTGTTCCGTAAAATGACTCTCTCCATCAATCTCAATTACTAACAGTAAAGCGGCACAATAAAAATCTACGATAAAATTGTCGATCGGGCGCTGTCTCAAAACTCGCAAAGGGAAATTTCTCAGAAAATCCTGCCACAGTTTTTTTTCGGATGGAGTTGGATTTTTTCGCAGTTGTTTGGCGATGGGGATGAGTTTTGGGTTGTATGGTAGGTGGAAGTTTGAGTCGTTGAGTTTTGGCATGATCCCGGTACGATCCCCCCTAACCCCCCTTAAGAAGGGGGGGACAAGATGTTAATGGGAATTATAGGTTGAGTTGCTTAGTCTTGGAATGATCCCCCCTAGCCCCCCTTAAGAAGGGGGGGACTGGATGTGCATTTAAATTGTTGGTGGAGGGGCGATATTTTTAGGGGATAGTTTCAGAATTAGTTTATCTCAAATCATGTCTACTTGACAACTAGGTCGAGATCCCCTTTGTCATCAGTCACAAAGTGCGATCGTCCTTGACTCCTTTTTCACGGGCGAAGGTCGAGATCCCTTTTGGAATATGTCACAAAGTGCGATCGTCCTTAACTCCTTTTTGTCAACAAAGGTCGATCGCCCCGGGAGCATAACACTTATGCGATGAGTAGAAATACTCACCAATACTATGTCCCTCATTAGTCCATAATTAAATATGTTTACCACTAAGAGAAAAATCATGAATCCAGAAAAACAAAGAAAGCTGCAAG
>NZ_JADEXD010000200.1 GCF_015207285.1 Tychonema sp. LEGE 07203
GCCCCATGCCCTGTTTGGCCGATGCCCGATGCCCCATGCCCCATGCCCCATCCCTCCGCTTCGCTCCGCCCGATGCCCCATGCCTACTCCCCAAAGCCCCTAGCCTTCAAGTGCTTTTCCCAACTAAAATTGGAACTCAAAAAGAACCTCTTAGTATACAAATAGCCCAATCGGTACAAGTTAGCCTTGCTCGCGGCATCAAGGTGAAAATCCGTCGTAGTCACTTGAGCTTCAGTCACATCAATATTAATCACCCTGCCTTTGTCCATCTCCCGCTGGTGATAGCGGTCTCTTGCTTTCATCATTGTTGTGAACATCGCCGACAGCATCGACACCGGATTGTTAATCTTCATTTGATTCTCAATGCCAGTATCAACCAATCGAAACCCAAAGGTAAACCAGCGCGGTGCAACCGGAGTCGAACCCGATTGTCTGTCATAAATCCACAGCGGGAAATTGCTCAGAATTCCCCCATCGACAATTAAGTCGTTCCCGAGTTTTCCGGGTTCAAAAAATAGGGGAATGCTCATCGACAGCCGCACCGCTTCAGCGACGCTAAAATCTTCCGCACTTTTGAGCTGCAAGTTCTCGTACAAAGCATCGGAATCTGCAGATTCGCGTCGGTGCAAGTCATCGGGGATTACCAACATTTCACCGCGAGTGAGGTTGGATATTACTACTTTTAATTCCCGGTCTTTTACGATTTGTTTGACATCAGCAAAACTGTGCAAGTTGCCTCGGCCGAGCGTTGCTTCCAACCACTGCCGGAAAGGCTGCGAAGAATATTCGCCCATTTGGCGGCTAATTGTTAGGAAAAGCAGCGTCCAAGCTGGAGATTGCAGGTCGTCTGCGGGGTCGCCGTTTAATATTAGAGGACTGTTTTTTTGAGTTAAAAATATGCTGTAATCGAGCTGTCCCAAAATTTCTTCTAAGTCATCCATTGACAAATCTGTTGCCAATACTGCAGCCGTAATTGCACCGGCAGAAGTGCCTGCCAATTTTCGCCAGCGGATGCCCAAATCGCTGCAGCACCTGAGTGCTCCTAAAAACGCAACTCCGCGCACGCCTCCGCCTTCAAAAATTGCGTCGGCATAAATTTGATTGTTTTCGTCGGGAGGCGGAAATTTGCTGAGAATTGTTTGTCTTTCGGTGGCGGACATCCTGACACCGGGTTCTTGCAAAATTTGCTGCGGATACCAGTTGCTCATTTTAGATTTTGGATTTTGGATTTTGGATTTTGGATTGATATCTATTGTTCTTGATTTTTGTTGGCATTCATTGCTTCTTTGACGTATTCTTGAACTTGCGATCGCACTTGTTCGTAGGCCAGCGACGCGCACCAAGGCCGGAGAGATAAAATAGTTGTATCTGGAGTAATCTCGGCTACCAAACAAGTCGGGGGCGGATTTTCCAACACCAGCGGGTGAGAGTGGGCAATTTCTAATAACTCAGCCATAGTTGGACGGATCGGGCGATCGCCAATATCAATCTTCAAGTCTACTCGCCTCGTTCCCATTGCCGTGGTATTTTTCAGTGTACCGTTAAATAGCTGGTTGTTAGGGACAATAATTTTTATGCGATCGTCCGTCACGACAGTAGTTGAAAAAATCCCGATGCTATCGACAACTCCCTTAACATCCGCAGCTTCGATGGCATCTCCCACTTCAAAAGGCCGCAAACTAATCAACATTACCCCAGCAGCGAAGTGGGACAAAGTATTTTGCCACGCCAAACCAATCGCCAAACCCGCCGCACCCACCACCGCCACCACGCTAGTAGTTTGAATTCCCAACTGACTCAAAGCCGCGACTACTCCGACAACCAAAATCGTAATTTCTGCAGCTTGAACCAAGAATTTCCGCAGCGTAGGCTCGGTGCGGCTCAGAGTTCGGCGAGTCACGCGCCCCGCCACATCGATCGCAAATCGCGTAATTAACAAAATGCCGATCGCCCACAGCACTTGAGGTACAACTTTAAACCCCAATTCTACGAACTTTTTCGAGAATTCTTGGGCGAATTGCATTGCCTGTATTCTTTCTGTGTCTATCTGAGAATACAAGGTTTGGGCTATTGGTAGAAACCTCTGAATGACTGTCATATTAATTGCAAATTGGGATTGGTAATTGAGAAGTGCAGTTTCAGTTTTATCGCTTATTCCGAAAGTCCGACAGGGATCAAACACCCCTGTCTCGATAATTTCATCCTTCAAACTATTGAGTCGGTTTTAACTGATATCTTGCAGTGGCAAAAACCGGGTTTCTGACCGCAAATTTAGCATTACAACCTATATCTTTTGTTCTGAAACCCGGTTTTTAAGAGCTTGTTGAGAATGGTGAAACATCTCAGTTTTAACTAATATCTTGCAGTGGCAAAAACCGGGTTTCTGACCGCAAGTTTAGCATCACAACCTATATCTCTCGTTCTGAAACCCGGTTTTTAAGAGCTTGTTGAGAATGGTGAAACATCTCAGTTTTAACCGACTTTTGCTATGAGGCTCTTGTTTAAACCCCTGCCTAACGCTCTAATTAACAGTTTACCGCAACGCGGGGCAATCGGTGTTTAAAACCGCAGAGAATTTCCCAGGAAATAGTTCCTAAAATTGCGGCCCAATCGTCTGCAGTAATTTCATTTTGCCCATCTTTGCCCAACAGCGTCACCACTTCGCCGACTTCTAAATTGGGAATATCGGTGACATCCAGCATTAATTGATCCATCGTCACTGCTCCGATTTGCGGCACAAATTTGCCCCTGACTAAAACCTGAATCTTATTAGAAAGATTGCGCGGAATCCCATCTGCATAGCCGATGCCAATGACGGCAATTTTAGTTTGTCTTTGAGCGATAAATTGATGGCCGTAACTGACTCCTGTTCCTGCTGCAATTGTTTTCACCTGCGTCACCTTAGCTTTTACCTGCATTGCGGGCTTTAAATCGACAACATTTTGCAAGTGAGGAGCTGGATAAATACCGTAGGTAGCCAAACCAACTCGCACTAAATCGTAGTGTAAATCGGGGTCGGAAAGGGCGGCAGCAGAGTTTGCCAAGTGCAGGCGGGGGGGGTTAATTCCTGCTGTTTGAATTTGCTCGATCGCCCGTTTGAACCGATCGTGCTGAACATTCATCACGGCCGGATCTGGACTGTCGGCTGTCGCCAAGTGAGAGTAAATGCTAGCTAATTTTAAATTGGGCAACCGCTTGACTAATTGCACAAATTCTGTTGCTTCCGATGCGGGCGTACCCAAGCGAGACATTCCCGTATCTAACTTAGCGTGAACCGGCAAAGAGCGATCGAGAATAGCGAGAACTTCGGAAAAAATTAGGGCTTGTTTGGCAGTACAAATAGTGGGCTGCAAGTGCCATTGGGCGAGAGCCCTTACCTGTGCCGCAGTATGAGTTGCCCCCAACAGCAAAATCGGCGCTTCTATCCCAGCTTCTCGCAATTCTATCCCTTCGGGAATCGTCGCCACACCCAGCCAACTAGCACCAGCTTGCAATACTGTTTGACTGACTGCAACAGCACCGTGCCCGTAAGCATCCGCTTTCACAACTGCCATCAATTCAGTTTGGGGAGATAACAGATTTTTAAGCTGTTTTACATTGTGAGTTAAAGCCGCTAAATCAATTTCTACCCAAGCCCGCTGGCAAAGCCCGCCATCACCTTCCCACAGCACCGTCTGGGGGAAATTTTGGGTTGTCGATCCTGCGGTTGTTTGTTCCTCGCTCAACATTATCGATCGCTCCTACTTGCTTGCACCATAAAAAACTGCTCGGAGATTTTATCCAAGGTTTAATTATCAGGAATTACGCATTAGTACCACAGAAACCGGGTTTTTATCGAGATTAAAGGTCTAGATGCAGGATTTTCGCAAAAAACCCGGTTTCTCACCACTCGTGCGTAATGCCTAATTATAATAAAATTTTTTCTTTCATCCACGTTGTACCAGTTCAAAAAAACAATGCCACAGCAGGCTAGCTGCAAAGGCTTATGCAGTCGTTCCCAAATCTAAAATCTAAAATCTAAAATGGTATTAACTGGTGTATCATAGCATCAAAAATACCTGGTAAAAAATATGGAAGGACTTGCCTACCTGCATTTAGCTGAAACTTGGGAAATGCCTGCAGATCGAACTCGATCGCCCAACTCGACAGAACTCCTAAATTTAGCCTTTGCTCCTTTACTTTTCTTTACGATCGCTCTGACAATTTTAAATTTAGTCAATCCCGCCCTCGCCATCAAAAAAGGCGACTCGGGGCCGGAAGTTGCCGAACTCCAGAAAACCCTGCAAGACGCAGGATATTTTCGCAGAAAGCCCACAGGATTTTACGGTTCCATCACCCAGGCTGCGGTGAAAAAATTCCAAACAGACAACAACCTGAAAGTTGACGGAATTGTCGGCCCTCAAACCTTGTCAGCACTGCAACTCCAGCCGGAAGGCGGGATTGCTGAGAGCGAATTTGTAGAGAAAACAGCGTCAAAGGTCGATCGGCCTTCGCCACCTCCTACCGCCACCGAAAACCCCAACCAACTCGAAGATACAACTAAAAATCAGCCCAAAAAACCTTTCTTTCAAGAACCATTTTTACCGCCATTTAAAACAGAAACTCCTGCCCCAAATCTTGAAGAAAAAGCCAGTGAATTACCTCCCCAAAAACTGGTAAATCCTCCAGAAAACCTGCGAGGCAAAATGACCTTGAAAAAAACAATTTACGGCAAGATATCGCCGAAATCAATAGTTTATTCAGGAGCAGGTTTGTTTTTTGCTCAAAACATGATGTACAGCCACACAATCACAGTTTACGACAGGAACTTTAAATTAGTCAAGACTATTCCCGACACCATAAACTTGTCCAAATTCGGCTTCACAAAATTCAAAGGCAATTATCGAGGTTCTCCCGTAGAAGCAGCTTTTTCAACAGACGGCAAATATGCCTACGTATCCAACTATCAAATGTACGGTAAAGGGTTTGACAATCCGGGGAGCGATAGATGTTCTCCATCGGCCAAACACGACCAAAGTTTCCTCTACCGAATCAATACCGAAACCTTAAAAATAGAAAACGCAATTCCTGTCGGTGCCGTTCCCAAATTCAACGCTGTTTCGCCGGACAATCGCTTCGCCCTCGCCAGCAATTGGTGCAGTTGGGATTTGAGCGTAGTTGATATCAATAGAAATCTCGAAATCGAGCGGGTAAAACTGGGTGCATATCCTCGGGGTATTGTTGTCACTCCCGACTCAAAAAATGCCTATATTGCCGTCATGGGTTCTTCGGATATTGCGAAAGTAAATCTCGTAGACTTTTCGGTAGAATGGCTGAGAAATATTGGCAATGCGCCGCGTCATTTGACGATAGATCCCAAGGGAAAATATCTTTATGCCACCTTGAACGGTGAAGGAAATGTGGCAAAAATCGACCTGAAAACTGGGAAAGTGGCGAAAAAAGTTTCTACGGGAAAAGCGCCTCGCAGCATGACAATTTCTGAGAGCGGGAAACTAATTTATGTAGTCAACTATTTCTCGAATACTGTTAGCAAAGTTAGGACGAGCGATATGAAAGTTTTGCAAACAGTGAATGTTAATGCAAGTCCGATCGGAATTACTTACGATCCGGAAACTAATCAGGTTTGGGTAGCTTGCTATTCGGGCAGCATTATGGTGTTTCAAGATTAATTTAGCTGGTTCGCAGTCAGGAATTAAATCCTCAGAAAATGCCGGAGAAAAAACTAAATTTCTTACTGCAAACTAGCTAGATTAAATCTTATTCTGGAGCGTCGGTTCGGCGCTGCCCCAAAAATATTATCTGGAGGACTTGGCCTGCTTGATAACATACTTAGAAGGTTTAGCAGGTACTTTACCTTTTTTGACCATAGCTTGGTAAATCATGGCTGCTACTTCCGCGCGAGTTGCTGTTTTGTTGGGCTGCAAAAGTTTGGGTTCGGGGTGGTTGACAACAATGCCAGCTTTTGTTGCTGCTGCTACTTTGTCAACGGCCCATTTCGGCACTTTTTGTCTGTCTGTATAAACTTGTAAAATCTTGCTGGAATTCCCTTCTTTTTTCAGGTTTAAACCGCTAGCTAATGCTACGATGACTTCGACACGGGGAACGTCTTTTGTGGGACGGAACTCATTGTTTGGATATCCTTTAAGAAATCCTTTTTGTACGCTGCCATCGATCGCGCTAGCGACAGGGTTCTTGTCTTTCACGTCTTCAAAATTAATCGGTTTTCTGGTCTCTTTTTTGTCGGACATTCGCTCAATTAAGCGGGCTAGTTCGGCTCGCGTCATTGGTTCGTCAGGACGAAACTTGTTGTCGGTGAAATCAGTAAAAATTTGCCGATCGACTAAAGCTACAATGAACGGAAGCGCCCAATATTTGTCAGAAACATCGGAGAATTTAACGGCCCCAACTTTGGGTTTAGGGCCTTTCGGTTTGGTAATTGCTGGAGGGGGAGTCTCCCGCGCAACTGGCGTTTGGGGAACAACCTCCCGCGCAACTGGCGTTTCGGGAACAACAACGATCGCCCCCACGGGAGGATTTTGCGGTAAAATCGGCCCTAAAGCTCCAACACCCGGGGCATTGCGTGGAGGGGGAATCAGGGTTGTAGCGGGCGCAGGAACTTTAGCGGGCACGGGTGCAGGCAAATCGGAACTCGGCGCTGCAGGCATTAATATTCCCGTGTTCGCCGGCGCGGGTGCAGATTCAGAAAAAACGGCTGGAAATTGCCAATTTTTGACACCGAATTGATTGGGGTTTTTACCTGTTACCCAAAAGAAAATTGCTCCCATCGTGCCGAAAGCAACCAAGATGGCAATCAATTCATCAAATCCTAGAGGGTTTCTTTTCCCTGACGGGGGCTGCGAAGAAGACATATTGTCACCTACAGATCAATGTAGCAATTAAATCACATATTTTTTTGGTCTGGGGGAAACAGAGAGCGTCAAATCAACTATTCCAAAATTATCCCTCTCAATACCTGCAACGGGGATGCGTCGAGAGGATAGATCAAACAACTTTTACCGAGCTCAGTTACTGATTTTTGCAATCTTCAACTCACCGCCTTCTGCCCCCGGAAGAGCGGCTGCGACGGGGCGAACGAGAATTCCTGCCGCTACCAAAACTCGGCTGCCGCTTGTATTGATTTTGACGCGGCTGCTGCGATCGCTTCAAAGTGCTGCCGCCGTAACCCGAACCGGTCGATCGATTGGAATTTGGCTGCGGTCGATCGCGCGATGGCACGTTCGATGCGGGCGATCGCAAGCGGCCGGTCGTCCTTAAAACTTGACGGTTTCTCACCGCAGCAGGCGGGGCTTGGTAGCGAGTTTGATACTGCGAGACAGCTTGGCCGTAAGTATTGCCGTACCCGCCATATCCGTTCATAATTACCCCCGGCTGATAAACTGGCGGCACGTAATATCGCGGTCTAAATAACAAACTGCCGATCGCCTGACCTGCCACCGCCCCAGCAAACGGAGCCCAAAAACCCGATTGCTGGCGCACCACGACTGTTTGTGGCTGACCTGTTTGAGGATTAGTAACAGTTTCAGTAACGTTGTGAACGTACTCTATTTTAAAATCTTCTGTCAAATGCAAGCTCGCTTGATTGTTATCAATTTTTAGATAACTTTTCTTGCCCGCCGATACTTCTTCATCCGTCAAACGAGCCATTTGCAAATCCCTAGTCCGGTAAAGCGGGGGAGTACCGGAGGGAGTATTCAGCAGCATCAAACTATATTCACCGTCACCATCATCGTAGGTAGCTTGCTGTACGGGATATTCCCCTTGAGCCAAGTTACTGTTGGCGGGAGGACGCACTGTATTGATATTCCCATTAGCAGAATTTTCGGGAGGTTGCGGGCTAGGAGAACCGCAGGCCGTTGCCGTCAACAACAAAGTTAAAGTCATTAAATAAATTGTCAACTTTTGCAGCATAAATAATATTTTTTATTTGGGCATCGGGCATAGCGCATCGGGCATCGCGCATCCGGCATTGGTAGAAATAACTAATTATATCAAATCCTCTCTTCATCGGAATAGTAAATTCGAGTTCACTGTTGACGGTTGACGGTTGACGGTGAAGAGTGAACAGTGAACCGTCAACATCATGAGGAGTGTAACCGGAAATGATATTACTAATTACCTTTTTGTTAAAGGGGAATTAGTTCTGGAAAATTGACCAACACTTGGTCGTTGGTAAGTTCGTCTCCCAACTGTGCGGGAGAAAAGTGAACTTGCACAGCTCGCAGCCTTTCCTGATAGTGTAAATTAATCAATGCTTTTAAACCGACTTTCAGCGCGCCGATCTCAGCGAGGTCTGTTTCTAGGGCTGGAACTTCGCCTTCATAAGCAACTGTCAGCATCACTACGACATTTCTAGTTACCGGCAAAGACAAGGGAGAGTTTTTATCGTAAACAGATGTGCTGTATTGAGGTTCGCTGAGATAGCGATCGGCTGAATCAGTAAAAAGTTCATCCACATAATCGCCCGCTTCGCCTTCATCCCAAAAAACATCGCCTTCATTTGCGGCTGCTTGCCAGTAGTTGTCATACTGTAACAATTGGTTGCAAATTTCTACCAGACCTTCTCCTAAAACTGCTACGTCACCATCGACATCAATTGCCTCTCTGGCGGTGCGGTTGAGAACTCCTAAAACCGGTGCAACTTCTTCGCCTGTTAGGTGAACGAACACGCGACAAACGGCTAATCTAGTTTTACCTGTCAATTGATTGAATCGATCGCGCCAAGCATTCATAACCTATACTTTAGTAAAATTTGTAGGGCTATATTTCCCACCCTAGCAGGCGATTGCAACTCTTGCCGTCTACCCTCAGATTGAGATCGAGATGATTTCTGGCAACTTCCCCGGCAGCCCGCAGTCTCGCTGCGAGTCATGTAATTGGAAACAGTAGATATTAGACGAATCCTAAAAAAGCTGCAAACTGCAGGCAAGCGAACCCGCTCCACAATAATTATTGGAGATGTTTGTTGAGTTAATTAATTGCACAAAAAACTTACCCAAAAACCGGGGAAATATCGAGTAAGAGCAATTCCGGTTGCACTCCTGGGGAATTGTCATATCATTTCCTCTCTTCATCGTCCTGTATTCATTTCTCTCTGTGTTCTCTGTGTTCTAGCGCCGGTTAAATCACCTGACGATGCAACAATCAACAATCATTGGTCATTAGTCATTAGTCATTGGTCATTAGTCAGCAGTCAGTAGTTATTGGTTATTGGTTATTGGTTATTGGTTATTGGTTATTGGTTATTGGTTATTGGTTATTGGTTACTTGCTACGAATTCCCAATCCCTCCGCAACGCTAGAGCCCAATTCTCAATTCCCAATAACAACTAACAGTCAACAGTCAACAGTCAACAGTCAACAGTCAACAGTCAACAGTCAGTAGGGGCGGTGGATGGTGCGGGCGGGCCCTCTTAACAGTCAACAGTCAACAGTCAACAATCAACAATTCCGGTATGAGTGCAACGGAATTGATATTAAATCAAAACACAGATGCTCCCCAATTTCCCATCAAAAAACCTCCAATCTGGCAAGACAGGAGGTTCCTCGATCGCATACTTTGGCTTGAGAGAACTATAGAACCCATTTGACATCTTTGAGTTTTTAGGTTGGGTGACCAGAAATATAGAGAGAAACTGGTTTCTGAGATTTACGCGGGCGAGAAACCGGGTTTCTTGGAGTTTTTGGTTGGGTGACGAGAAATATAGACAGAAACCCG
>NZ_JADEXD010000201.1 GCF_015207285.1 Tychonema sp. LEGE 07203
CTGTAACTCAATCTACATTCGAGCGCGTAAAAAATATTAAAATCACAAAATTTGATTGTGTGAGTTATAAAATTATCCTATGTATTCAATTACTGTAATTAAACTTCACTACATATTTATTACTACCAGTATTTGAATTAGGCTAACTTATACCATGAGAGCAAAAACCGTCCTACACAATAATTTTGGAGCTTGCTTTCTCCACTTATTTGTAAGGTGCGTCTATTCAAGATAGTTAATACAGTAATAAAAAAATAAGACGGCGGTTGAAACCAGGTTTACAAAAACGTAGGCGTTAGCCTTCCCGAAGGGTAGTCCGCCTCCGCGGACTGAAGAAGATAATGTAACTTTAACCGCCCGATATTCAACCCGCGGAGGCGGGTTTTGTTTGTGTAGGAGCGATTTCAATCGCCGTCTTAATTAGCTACAGCACTCCCCAAAGGATGCTGCAGCAAAACAGCTTGCAAATACTTTCCAGTATAAGACCTCGGATTTGCCGCCACATCCTCCGGCGTTCCCGCCACAATAATCTCGCCGCCCTTATCTCCTCCTTCCGGGCCCAAATCGATCGCCCAATCGCAACACCGAATCACATCCAAATTGTGTTCGATTACCAAAATTGAATTACCCTTATCCACCAACCTTTGCAGCACATTTAACAAATGGTGAACATCATAAAACGACAAACCAGTCGTCGGTTCATCAATCAAATAAAGCGTCTTCCCAGTCGCGCGGCGCGACAGTTCCGTAGCCAATTTCACCCGCTGCGCTTCGCCCCCAGAAAGAGTCGGCGCAGGCTGTCCCAACTGAATGTAACCCAAACCAACATCCACCAAAGTTTGCAATCTGACACCAGCCCTGGGAATATTTTTAAACATTTCCCAGGCCTCCTCCACTGTCATGTTCAAAACATCAGAAATTGACTTGCCTTTATACTTCACTTGCAGCGTTTCCCGGTTGTAGCGCGCACCTTTACAAACCTCGCACTGCACGTAAACATCCGGCAGAAAATTCATCGAAATCACGTTCACGCCCTGGCCGCCGCAAGCTTCGCACCTTCCTCCTTTTACGTTAAAAGAAAACTGCCCAGCTTTGTAACCTCTTGCCTTCGCTTCAATGCTTTCGGCAAACAAATCCCGAATCACATCAAAGACTCCGGTGTAAGTAGCGGGATTGGAACGCGGAGTGCGACCGATGGGAGATTGATCGATGACAATTACTTTATCAACCACATCCTGAATAGAGCGTTCTCCCTTCGTTTTCAGAGCCTCAATGTCGGCAGGCAAAGGAATTTTTTTGGTAAGATGGTGTTGCAGCGACGGGTACAGCAATTCATTGATTAAAGTGGATTTTCCCGAACCGGAAACGCCCGTCACGCAGACAAGTTTTCCCAGCGGAATTTCCACATCAATATTTTTTAAGTTGTTGCGGTGAGCATTTTTGATTGAGAGAGCTTTGCCGTTGCCTTTTCTCCTTTCGTTAGGAGTTTCAATTACTCGTTTGCCCGACAAATAAGCACCGGTTAAAGATTCCTCGGCTGCTAGCAAGTCTTCTAAACTTCCTTGCGAGATAATTTTGCCGCCGCGAACTCCCGCGCCCGGCCCGATATCGACAATGTGGTCGGCCGCCCGCATGGTTTCTTCATCGTGTTCTACCACAATTAAAGTATTGCCTAAATCCCGCAATTTTGTTAAGGTTTGCAGCAGCTTAAAATTGTCTCTCTGGTGCAATCCGATGCTCGGTTCGTCCAAAACGTAGAGGACACCGGTCAAACCAGAACCGATTTGAGTGGCGAGGCGAATTCGCTGGGCTTCTCCGCCGGAAAGCGTCATTGCTGCGCGGTCTAATGTCAGATAATCCAATCCGACATCGAGCAAAAATTGCAGCCTTGCTTTGATTTCTTTCAGGGCTAAATCGGAAATTTGGAATTGCCGATCGCTCAATCCCAAATTCTCGACTCTCTCCCGACAGTCGCGAATCGAAATACTGGTCAAATCCACAATTCCGTACTGTCCCAGCCGCACCGACAGCGCCTCTGGTTTCAAGCGTTTGCCGCGACAAACCTCGCAAGAGCGATCGACTCGATACTGTTCCAACTTCTGCTTAATTAAATCGGAACCAGTATCTTCGTACTGGCGCTGCAACATGGAAATAACGCCCTTAAAATCTCTCCTCAAATCGGTGACGCTGCCGTCTCGCTTCTTACTTTCTCCGGTTCTATTTTCCTGATTTCCATACAAAATCACCTGCTGGTGTTCTGGCCTCAATCGGAACCAAGGAGTGTCAATATTAAACCCGCAAGTATCAGCAACGCTGCACAGCAAAGAGAGATAATAGGAATTGTCTTTGTCTGACCAAGGGGCGATCGCGCAGTAAACCGGTGCTTTTTCATCCGGCACCACCAACTCCGGCGAAAACGTCCGCAAATTTCCCAAACCGTGGCAGTTCGGACAAGCGCCGTAGGGGGAATTAAACGAAAACAATCTGGGCGAAAGTTCCTCCATCACTGCCCCGTGTTCGGGACAAGCAAAGTTTTCGGAAAAGACGATCGGTCCATTGGCTGGTTCAGAATTTTCATCAGTCGGTAACTCTTCAATTATCGCAATTCCCTCAGAATGGCGCAGACAAGTTGTTAGAGAGTCAACTAAACGTTCTTCTAAACCGGGTTTTTTAACTAACCTGTCAACAACTATCTCGATGTTGTGCGTATGAGTTTTATCTAATTCGATATTTTCTGACAGTTCTAAAATTTCTCCGTTAACTTTGACTCGAATAAATCCTTCGGAAGCTAAACTAGACAGTAATTTGCGGTGAGTGCCTTTTTTTCCGCGCACCACGGGTGCCAGAAGGTGAAAACGAGTGCCGTCTGGAAGTGCCATGACTCGATCGCACATTTCATCAATTGTTTGCGGTGCAATGCACCTATCGCAAATCGGACAGTGCGGTTCGCCAGCTCTGCCGTAGAGCAATCTGAGATAATCGTAAATTTCTGTAACAGTGCCGACACTCGATCGCGGGTTGTGAGAAGTGGACTTTTGGTCGATCGAAATAGCCGGACTCAACCCCTCAATAGCGTCCACATCCGGTTTGTCCAACTGTCCCAAAAACTGGCGCGCGTAAGCGCTGAGAGACTCAACGTAGCGGCGCTGCCCCTCAGCAAAAATTGTATCGAAAGCCAGGGAAGACTTGCCCGAACCGGACACACCAGTAAACACGATCAGTCGATCGCGCGGCAGTTCCAAATCGATATTCTTCAGGTTGTGCTGTCTCGCACCGCGAATCCGAATCGTATTTTGGCTGTTGGAGTTCAAAGTCGTCACATGATGCCCGTTGCGGGATGCACTTGGCTGGCTGTTGGAAGTTTCGGCGCGTTGAGACATGAGAATAGTGCAAAACAGTGCTTAACCATCTTAGCGCTGCCTTTGGAATAGATAGCATCCAAACTCAAGAATATCAAAGAATCGTCAAATAGTTGACAGTTGACAGTTGACAGTTGACAGTTGAGGGTTCAGTTTTAATGCCCGCTGCTGTTTGCACAGTAGACTGCATAATGTTTACTTCCCCTGCATTGAGATTAACATCAAAGAATCGTCAAATAAGTTTCCGTCGGCCCGTCGGGCAAAACCTTCAAAATTTGATGCTTCAAATCCACTTCAATTCCCAGCGCTGACCTCGGAATCGCGCCCAAAAGTGGAGTTTTTGCCTCTGGCAATTCCAGACACTCAAACGTGCCTTCCCGCCCGCACAGAGAAATTTTAGCATCTTGAAAAATCCTCGCCTCACTAATACCAGTTGCAGTCTCAACAACCACTTGCTTGAGAATTTTCAAACCGAGTCTAGCGATCGCATCTTTCGGCAGACACAAAGTAGTCGCGCCCGCATCCACCCAAACATTTTCTAGAATAACAGACCTGACTTGCTCACTTGGAATCAGATTATCTGCGGCTTTCCCTTCATCCAACCGATTCGTAATTACTAGCGTTGTTGTAACTTTTCCCATGAGGCTTTCGGTAGTTTACTGCATAATTTTCGTCTGAAAAATTGCGGTCTTAATTTTAGCAGACAATGCTGACCTTAAACCAGCTCGCCAATAAATAAAATATTATCTATCTCCCTGATTTTATTCAAGCCAAATTGTAGGTTTTTTCCAGGACGCAAGGGTATTGAATTACCCCTTACCAATTACTCATTACCAATTGAGCGTACATCACCTAACTGAGAATTGCTATATCTACCTTATTTTATTCAAGCGAGTTGAAAAGTGCGTTAGCGAAGCTTGCAGCTATGGGATCGCCCCCACAGCTTAGATTTATTTTTAATACTTTCTGCCTCAAACGCTCGGACCTGCAATCACAGCACAGCCAGCGCAACAACATTTATTTGACCTCAGCACTCGCTGCAACCCTATTCCAATTTACCCTAGAAGCACCGTACAAAATAAAATTATCCAAAAGTCCGTAAGCATCCCCGCAATTGTAACCCTTAGCCTCTACACACTTCTTATCCGCCCTCTGATTCACCGCCACAAAAATATCAACTCCATCCGGCAACACACCCGCATACATCTTCAAATTAGCAAAATCATCAAGGATGTGACCTCCATCGTCCACAGGCGGCAATTTCCACTCCTTCGGATTATTCTTTCCCCCTAACTGAATTGCCCAAGCATGAGTACCATCAAGCGCTCCATTGTGAGCAGTATATCGATTCCAAACATTATTTCGCTTTTCCCCGATGCGCGGGTTATTCTCATAACCGCCCACCCAATATTGTGACATAAATTTGAGAAAAACTCCAGCTTCTGCAGCTAGCGAACCGGTGCCGGGACTCAAATCTGTGTTTCTGCGGGAAAAAAGAACCTGGCTTAAATTCCAAGACCAATTTATCCTCCCCGGCTTGGCATTTATCCAACTAGAAAAATCGCAAAATCTGCCATTCCAAATGCAGTGCGGTCGCTTCAAATCCCATCCCTTACCGTAGTAATCTTTCCCGTTCCAGTGGCGCTTTTCCGGTTCGCGACTGCTAAAGTTTTCTACTTCTTGGGTCATAAAAATTCCCTTGGTAGCCGCAGTAGGAATTCCCAACTCTGTTTTGAAAAAAAGCTCCAAAGCAGAGCCTTGATGAGTTTCTGGTTTACCCGTTTTAGCAGCATATCTGCCGGAGGCTACCAACTGCTGCATAATAATCGTAGGAAATGCTGGACTGGTATTGGAATAATGATATTGACCGAGGGGATACTGAAGGCATCGCCCAGCCACAACCAGCATAGTTTCTTCTAAATTAGGACTTGGCAAAAAATAGCCGGCGCTAGGAGAAATGCCGAGTTTATTTTTAGCTGAAATGACAGATTTACTACCCCATTCATTGATAAGTAGCTGTTCTTGCGATTGAAAATCTGCTGCTGTTTTCAAATTCCGAAGCACTGGCAAATTTGCAGTTACATCTTGACCGTATCTGGGGGCGCTGCGCTGAAGTCCAGATCGGTGCGATAGCAGGTGTCCGAGGGTGACGTTTTGCCACTGTTTGTCGGCAAATCCTGAGTTGAGATTGCTACAATTACGGTCTTTAATTGCTACGGGAAATTTGACTTTCCCCGAAAATACGGCGTGCAATTTTTCAGGGATAATCGCGACTGGATATTGCTTGTTAAAACCGGGAATTAGGGGCGGATAATGTTGGGGATCGAACAATTTCATCCCTTCAATTTGGTCATCAGTCAGTTCTAAGCCAGCCCGATCGCGCGCCGTCTGTTTCAGCGCCCAGCGCACCATTGCAAAGGTAACAGGCTTACTGATGCTGCCCATACGCATGGGGGTATCTGCGGGTACGATCGCGCTTTGAGGAGCCTGCATATCGTCGCCGCAAGCCGGATTTGCGTTCAAGGTCGATCGGTCTTTCATGCGCCCCAAGCCCCAAACACCCACGGGCTTACCTTTGACAGAAACACCGAGGACAGCCGCACCGACGCAGCGGTAGCGCATGAACTCTGTCAGGGATTGCAAAATCGGCTGTAGTTGCGCGTCGCCGCTACCGCTAACGGGGATGCTTTCTTGCGCTAAAGCTGTGTTGTTGTTCGACTCAAAAATTTTTCCGAAGCCTCCTAAGAGGACAGCACAAATTAAGGTTAGATTCGTGTAAAAAAATCTGTTAAATTTGATTTGACTGACAGCAATTTTTATCATAAACACCTCTACTTTTAAAATGTAGGGTGGTATCCAATTTCCCGCCGCGTAGCGACAATGAGCGCGATATTATAGACAATTCAACCGTAGATATCGAGCAGATGCAACACTGATAGACGCAGATAATTTCCAGATCAAAAAGCAATTTTTGCAAATCAAGTTTACTATTGAGGGACGGGAGGTGCGGATGAGAATACTAGATTGGGGTTGACATTAATTAATTTTTGGTCTGGCACAACCCCAATCAAATTGTCCTTGTAGAAGATACCAGTATCTTGAACGTTGTTGCCGTTCCAATCGCCAACTTTGAGAGAATAGCCGTCTGCTACATTGCCTTTAATTTGAATTTTATCTTGACTTAAAGTAAAATCGGTAATCGTAGCATAGCCGGTGCCGAGATAGTAAACATTGTTAACGTTGCCGAGTACAAATGTGTCCGTACCCGCGCCGCCGTAGAGAGAATCCGATTCAGTACCACCGCCGATACCGTTACCAGCACCTGAAAAATTAGCACCATCAAGGTAATCGTTACCGTCGCCGCCGATGAGATAGTCTTTGCCACTTCCTCCGAATAGATAATCGTTGTGAAGTCCGCCGGACAGTATATCTTGCCCAGCACCTCCATACAGCATATCTTCGCCAGCATCGCCGTATAATTTATCATTACCCGCGCCACCATCTAGCTTATCGCTACCGAAGCCGCCGTCGAGGAGGTCGTCTCCCGCGAGCCCTGACAAGATATCATCGCCTTTATTGCCGTAAATTGTATCATTTGAAAGCTGAATTTGACCTTGGTTGTTGATTGTCCAATTTTGTCCAACTAAGGATTTGTGGAATTGACCGTTGCCGTTGACAGTGTTGTTATCGTCGTAGTCTGTACCGTTGATAACTGATGACATTTTTGTGACTCCTGTTTATTTTTCAATTGGTGCAAGGGTGAGAAAGACTCAACTAACTTGCTTGATGTGTCTAGTTTCTCCTTTCGTCAAGGAAGCGACAATGGGAATAAAATCAGGTGTTTAACGAACTAAAAAAGAGCTGGCAGCAATGATTTACAGTAAAAACTCAGGTTAAATTAGTTAAAATAGGGAAAAGTCAGGGTAATTTCCCGATGGAGGAACAACAGCTATGAGGCGGGGGTTTAAATCCCCGCCGGACTTCGCGAAAAAATGTGGAAAGTTGACACCAATAGCTGGTAATGCAAAACCTACAGATAGAATTAGACGAATGACAGGGTTAAATCCGCAGCCATATTATCTGCAACTACGGCAATCATGTCACCTTGATAAAATATTCTCGTGTCTTTGAGTGACTGATTCCCATAACCGTAGTTGCCCGATGTAAATTCGTAATCTTGCTTTTTACCCAGCATTAAGATTGCATCCCCATCAGATTTTTTAAAGTCCATAATTATCGCATAGGCGTGTTCCCCTAGACCATCTAAGTAAGGAATATTGAAGTATGGGCCGTCGATAACCAGCGAGAATGTATCGGCTCCCGAACCTCCAATCAAGGTATCGACTTCATAAATATCGTATCCTCCTTCATGGTTGCTATGACCGATGAGAATGTCATTGCCACTATTCCCTTCTAGCCAATCGGAATCTCCACCGCCATAGAGGACATCTTCACCGCTACCGCCATACAAAAAGTCATTACCGTTAAGACCTTTGAGTGTATCTGCACCTCCACCGCCAAAGATTGAATCGTCTATGTAATGCTTTCCTACTAGGTAGTCATTTCTTCTGGTTCCTACTATATTGTTAGGATTAGGTAAACCGCCGATTTTATTAAAGTCGCGGGAAAAGCTGTCAGGAGACTTGCTGTCAGAGGCAATTACGTTACCTGTTTCTACGATGGGATTTGCATCAATGTCTTGCCGGGGAACATCGGTTAAGTTTTCAACAAAACGCGGTTTAATCGGATTCGGATCGCCATCTATTTCTGGTAAGCGAATATCGGCGAATTCTTCAATTAAACCGAAGGTAGGAATGTTGGCATCGGCGATAGTTCTAAGTTCTGTCATGGGAGTAATTCCTGTTAATGAATTTTTTTCAATTTGGCGAAAGTTACAAGTGTTTTTATTTGTTTGCTGCACCTTTCGCTTTCTGTTATCAGTTTCGTGCTAAAACTCTTGAACGGCAATGGTGATAAAATCAGGTATTGTAGGAACTGATAAATAGCTTCAGGCTTTTAATTTATCGGGAAAAATCAGGTGCACCCTGACAAAGCATTATCAAAATCAGGACTCAGGCATCAAACCAAAGAAACCGGGTTTTTACCTAATCTGTCAGCTACAACGAAGGATTTGCCCAAAAAACCCGGTTTCTGACTGTCGATTCGCCAGTCCTAAAAATCAGCAAAAGTCAGGTTTTTTGGTAAATCTCTACATGGTCAGGTTTGCGATCGTACAATCAAGTCTAGATTGAGGTGCAGGCAATGATGAAAGAATCTCCACTTGGTTATGAATATCAGATTGGCGGTAGTCTCCCAGCAGATGCGTCGTGTTACGTGACGCGCCAAGCAGACTTGGATTTTTACGAATGTTTGAAGGCTGGCGAGTTTTGTTATGTTTTAAATTCCCGGCAAATGGGTAAGTCTAGTTTGCGGGTGCGGGCTATGCAAAGATTGCAAGCTGAAGGTACTGTTTGCGCTTTTATCGATTTAACTGGGATTGGTAAGGAGGATGTAACTGCGGAAAAATGGTATGCTGGTATTGTTAATTCTTTGGTCAGTAGCTGTCAGCTAGGAAGTAAAATTAATTGGCGAAATTGGTGGCGCGATCGCCGGGATTTGTTTTCGCCTCTGCAGCGGTTTAGTTTGTTTATTGAAGAAGTTGTTTTAGTTGAAATAAAACAAGATATTGTTATTTTTGTTGACGAGATCGATCGCGTTTTAAGCATGAATTTTTCTACGGATGAGTTTTTTGCTCTGATTCGCTGGTTTTACAATCAAAGAGTTGACAATTTTTTATACCGGCGTTTGACTTTTGCGCTGTTGGGGGTGGCGACACCGGCGGATTTGATTGCTGATAAAACTCAGACTCCTTTTAATATTGGTAAGGCGATAAATTTAGGCGGTTTTAAAATTGATGAAGTGCAGCCTTTGATTGATGGTTGGCGGGGACAAGTTGGTGATGCTGAAAGTGTTATTTCTGAGATATTGGATTGGACGGGCGGACAGCCTTTTTTGACTCAAAAGCTGTGCAAGTTGGTGCTTGAGGAATCTGCATTGGGAAATTTGCGATCGGTTGAAGAGGTGGTGCAGTTGCGGATTGTGGAGAATTGGGAGTCTCAGGATGAGCCCGAACATTTGAAAACTATTCGCGATCACCTTTTGAGAAATCAGCAAAAAGCCGGACAGTTATTGGGGCTTTACCAGCAAATTTTAGAATCTGCTAACCCCCCCCAACCCCAGGGCGGTTTCATTCTCGGGTGCGATCGCACAAAGTAAAAGCGGTCGCCCGGATGATAAAATCTCGATCGACCGCTCTCATAACAAATATATATGCTAA
Source organism: Tychonema sp. LEGE 07203 (assembly GCF_015207285.1). Taxonomy (GTDB): domain Bacteria; phylum Cyanobacteriota; class Cyanobacteriia; order Cyanobacteriales; family Microcoleaceae; genus Microcoleus. The sequence continues at coordinate 9,697 of NZ_JADEXD010000201.1, forward strand.
CTTTAATCGCATTTCTGCAAAAAGT
>NZ_JADEXD010000202.1 GCF_015207285.1 Tychonema sp. LEGE 07203
TTGATTGAATTAATCTGGCATTCAGCGAAAGAATATATAGCACATCGACTGTTTAAGTCAGTAGAAGAATTATCGGAATTGCTACATAAATTATTAAATGAAGGAGAAATGGTTATTAAATGGGATCGAAAAATCAAAAATAAAGGCAATGCTATTTTATCCGGTTTAGCTGCGTAGCAGCTTAGCAACCTAGAAAATTTAGAGGGAATTTGCTTGCCCCGGCAGTCCGGCAGATTTTCTATAGAACCCATTTGACATCTTTGAGTTTTTGGCTTGGGTGACGAGAAATATAGACAGAAACTGGTTTCTGAGATTTACGCAGGCGAGAAACCGGGTTTCTTGGAGTTTTAGGTTGGGTGACGAGAAATACAGACAGAAACCCGGTTTCTGAGATTTACGCAGAATAGATATCAAATGAGTTCTATAAAGCTTGTTCTGAAGGCACGTTTTTCTCTTGTGGTGTCAAAATTGATTCCATCGCGTCAGCCCAGCCGTTGGAAAGGTCATAAAATTGATTTACCAAATGTGGTGGGTATTGTCGCTTTTGCTCGTAGAATTCGCGATCGTCGCACAACTTGAGTAGGGCATCACCGTATGCTGTAACGTCATCGGGTGGAACTTCTACCAGCGTGCCGTCCATGTGGGACAGGGCGGGACAGACTGCTGAGGTAATCACGGGACGACTCGATAGAACGCCTTCTGCTACAACTTTGTTGAATCCCTCTATAAAATTCGTCTTTGTTGGTACGATGACAGCGTGGGCTTTAGAGAACCTCTCGTGCATTTGGAGCTTGTTGCAGTAACCGTGAAATGTAAAGGCGGAATCAACACCAGCAAGCTTTACTTGCTCGCGCAAAGCATCTAGCGCCGAACCAGTGCCGCAAATATCGAAGGTAATATCCTTTCTGCCAAGCGCTGCAAAACGTTTAGCAATTTCCACCAGATCGAACACACCTTTATCTGCTTCAACCCGACCTGCGAATAGTACCCGAAAAGAGGAATGTTCTCTATCGGGTTGCTTTACTGTTGCAAACTCCGTGTGGCGGTAAGTGGGTTTGAACTGCACGATAGATTTGGTTTTACCTCCTGTCATATTCGCCAGTTGCTTGTCAATCTCATCGGAAATTGACATTATTGCGGTACAGCTTTTTGCAAAGAAATGGCTATTCAATCTTGAAAGTAATTTATCGATTTTGCGCGGCGAACCAAATTTGCGCCTGGGGCTACAGTGTAGCGAAGGGACGACTTGGACTCCCAGGAAAGAAAGTAGAGATAAAACAAACCAGTGTGTGGTTCCATCGGCGACGATCGCAACTTTAGCCCGCCACGCGATCGCAGTCGCAATCAACCTTAACCCGTACCATATATGACCCAGGTGATACAACAAACCCGATGCGTTCCTTAACGGGTTGGGGCGGTGTTCCAGAGTGTAGTTACCATCTTGCAAGTATTCTTTTTCCTCGCAGGATGAGATGATGTAGCCCTCTGCTTGCAAGTCGCGGCACGCATCATAAAATTGGCTGGAATAAGTAATTGCAACTTGTGACGGATCGTCTTCTCCTTTCCTCCAATAGCCATAAGTTCCTATGACGTTTCCGGGTCCTGCTGCATAAAGAATTCGCAGTGATTTAGACATGGCTTTCTCCTTCAGAACATAAAATGAGAACAGGTCGATTTCTCACATCTGCTTGCCCCCATGTAAAGTCAAGATCGGAGAAACCCTCTAATCCTTAATACCAATTTAATATCAAGCTCCATAGAACAATAGTTCGGACTGTTTTTTAACGGCCCTGTAAGCCGAGGGCGAGGCAGCCCTGCTATTTTTAACGCATTTTAGGCAACAAGGGCGATCGGCTCAAACCTTAAAAAGATAGTCCACTATATAGCCAGTAAGGGTTTCGGAGACTCGACTCGATCTAAAACTGTCCGAAGTATTGGATGGGGACACTTAAACAATAATATATACCTCATTTTTTTAGATCGAGTTGGTCAAGTCCCTCACCGATGGGGCTTTTGACGGGCTTGTCACTCCGTCAGGGACTGAAGTCCTCACTATGAACCTATATGCAAAAGAGAGGACTGAAGTCCTCACTGCCAACTTATTGTTTGTTTAATGGGCTTGGAGGGATTCGAACCCCCGACCTCATGGTTCGTAGCCATGCACTCTATCCAACTAAGCTACAAGCCCCTGTTGCTTGGAGAGTTGAAATTTTAGATTTAATCTAAAATTGAACAAGCTCTGTTTAGCACAGAATTTAACAGTAACATCATTCTCAAAATAATGCAAGACTTTTCCCAAAATTTTTCTAAATTGCCCGATCGCCCGCAGCTAACTCACCTCGACAACAGCGGGGAAGCCCAAATGGTGGACGTTTCGGCAAAAGTGGCAACTGTGCGGCAAGCTGTGGCCGCGGGGCGGGTGCGGATGTCGGCGGAGACGTTTGCTGCGATTGAAGCAGGGAATGCGCCGAAAGGGGATGTGTTGGGCACTGCGAGGCTGGCTGGGATTATGGCGGCCAAGCAGACGGCTAATTTGATTCCTCTGTGTCACCCTCTGCCCCTGAGTAGCGTTGAGGTGCAGGTGATACCGGATGCTGGGTTGCCGGGGTATCAAATTCGGGCGACGGTGAAGATTAAGGCGGAAACTGGGGTGGAAATGGAGGCGCTGACGGCGGTTTCGGTGGCGGCGCTGACTTTGTACGATATGGCAAAAGCTTTGTCCAAGTCGATCGCCATTGAATCGATTCGCCTGGTAAGCAAAAGCGGCGGCAAATCGGGGGATTATCAAAATTTAGACGAATAAATTTCCTGTCTTGAGAGGGATGCAGAATTCAAAAAGCTGCGCTTAAGATTAAAATAGGCACAGAACTACTAATATCATGTGAAAAACTATGCCTCCTCGTTGGCCCCGCAAACCCGATCGCAACGATCCAGAGTACCGCCGTTTAGATGACCGGATGAATTTTGCTATCCATGTCGGTCTTTTTTCTGCTACAAATTCTGTTTTGTGGTTTGTTCACAATTTGCAAAAGGCTGATTGGCCTTGGGCAGTTTCGGTAACGGGTGTATGGGCTTTAGTAGTTTTAGCCCACGCAATTTTCATTTTTGCGATCGCCGATTATTCGCCCGTCACCAAAGATTCTGGCTGAAGGCAGTTGTCGGCGATTGGTTGACTTTTTTTGACGGATCACCAATAACTTTCTGCTTTTTATATGGCTAATACTACTCAGGCGATCGAATCCTTAGCAGCCGAAATCGGCGAAAATGTCTACATTGACATTGCCAAGTGGCATTTGTATCTCCGCGATGCCCACCTGCATACGGTTGTCGCCCAACAACTTTATTCAATGCTAGAAAATGGCAATTTAGATACTGACAAAGTTGAAGGAGTTTTGCAAGGAATTTCAGTCAAGTTGGGCGGCGGCAAGCGGGAAATGCCGCTGGCCGATTTGATTCCGATGCAGTGTCAAGTTCAGTTGATGGATGTTTTGGAGGAATTTCAGCGAAAGATGTGATATCAATTGTTGATTTGGATTTAAGTGCGATCGCCCTTTGTGGATTTAATGGGCGATCGCACTTTTCTTAATTTCCTAAATCAGCATGAAGTTCGTCGCTGTAATTGCATCCGCCTTTACTCCGACCATAACACCTAACTGCTCTCCTGTCAAGAGGTTTTTGATGAGAGTTCCCTGAGTATTTTGAGTTATTTCCAACTGTCCAAAACTCAAGCCTCCGCTCAATCCAATCAAATCTTGACCGGCAGTAAAATCAGCAATAATGTCAAATCCTTGACCTGCATTTAAGACAAAGATATCATTGCCGCTACCGCCAATCAAACTGTCACTTCCCATGCCTCCGTCAATGAAATCGTCGCCTTTTCCACCAGTAAGAGTATCGTTATCTGCACCTCCAAAAAGAGTATCATTTCCCGCACAGCCTCCCAGAATATCTGCTCCTGTGTCACCGTTGATTAAATCGTTACCTTCACCGCCACAAATGCTATCATCTCCATCCTGTCCGAACAGATTGTCATCACCTTGACTGCCAAGCATGATGTCGTCACCTTTGCCTCCATATAAGGTGTCATTATCCTTGCCGCCGTCGATGAAATCATCATCTTTGTTGCCATAAATGATGTCATTACCTTCGCGACCGTGTAACAAGTCATTGCCTTTGCCTCCATAGACTAAATCGTCACCAGACTCGCCAAGGATGATGTCGTTACCTTCGCCTCCATAGAGGGTATCTTCATCTTTTCCTCCGGCGATGAAGTCATTGCCTCGATCGCCAAGGATGATGTCGTTACCGGCACCGCCGTATAAGTTGTCATCCCCGGAATTGCCCTCGAAGATATTTTCCGCCTCGCTACCTAGTAATTCATCGTTTTGGTCGGTGCCTATTTGCAGGCCGGATGTGCCGAGGATGGTATTTCCAACAGAGTTTGGTTGGTTTAAGTTGGGATAGATAATTCGATCGCAGATGCAATCATCGTCTGAGAGGTTATTAGTTGTTTCCGATGGTGTCGGGGTTTCCGATGGTGTCGGGGTTTCCGGGGCTGTTTCCGATGGTGTCGGGGTTTCCGGGGCTGTTTCCGATGGTGTCCGGGTTGTCGGGGGTATGGGTATCGGGGTTCCCGATGTTGAGGTTAATGATGGGGTCTCGGTTTCGGTTTCGCTGCCGATTTCGCCAGAGGTAGATGCCAGAGGATCGATCGGATCTTTGAGAGGGTTTGTCTCAGCAGTGGGGCGAACAGTAGGGTCATTAACCTTCACCTTCTCGATCCGAGCCAGAATCGCCTCTTTACTGTTTTGAGCAAGGAACTCTTCAACCGTCACAGTTCCCGCAGCCAGTTCCGGCAGTCCCACGGCAATTTGACCTACAGACACCGCCTGCAATTTGGTGATGTCAAGAGCGATATCTGTGATGGGGCGACCGCTAGCGACGAGATCCTTGACCATTTGATTGCCCAGAGCCATGATTTGAGCCGCAGCCGCCGCACTAGCAGCCAGTTGTGTCGGGTTGATTTTGGGGTCAGACTCTGCTGCTTTGGTAATGGCTCCTTGAAGAATAGCCAATATTGTTTCTGTTTTGCCTAAATCTACAGCAGCGCCACCCTTGAGTTGATTGGCGATCGCGCCGATACCGCTAAATGCTAGTTGAGCAACTTCTGTTTCTGACACCCCCTCGATGAATTTCGCTGTCTGGACGATCGTGTTTTGCACCAGAATCATCGAGCCAAACACAGATACACCATTCGCGTCCCCCTTGGCGATCGCCTCCAGAGGGTCATAACTACTCAAGTCAACTTCTGCAGGCAGCCCTAACGCTGCTTTTACCGCAGTTTGGGCTGTTGCTGGGTCAACGCCTTGCTTCACCAATTCAGCGATCGCCGTCGTTAACGGAGTCACAACCGTTGACTCCAGAGTCGAAGTCAGTGGCGTCGCCATCGACAAACCCGTAGCAACATCCACCCCGCCCAGGATGTCCATCCCTCCCATCAAGACAAACTGACCTTCGGTGTAGTCAATTTCACCATTTTGGTTAGTATCAAACTTTTCGACATCCACGTTCAGATCGAAGCCGCCATCTGCCCGCGTAATCGTAAAGGATTCATCCTCATCCAACATCCCGTTTAAGTTGGCATCGAAGAACACCTTACCGCTAGAAATGTAACCGTCGATGACGCGACTGCGGAATAATTTCCGCAAAAAGTTCGTAAGTGCTTTCGTAACCGTTGGCAAATTAGTGCTGGCAGACGGAACGTTGCTAACCTTTGGCGAATTAGAGATGGCAGACGGAACGTTGCTAACCTTTGGCGAATTAGAGATGGCAGACGGAACGTTGCTAACCTTTGGCGAATTAGTGCTGACAGACGGAACGTTGCTAACCTTTGGCGAATTAGTGCTGACAGAGTTAACTGTATACTCGAATTTTTCAACTCCTTTTGCAATTTTGACATTGCCATTAGCAGCAACAATTCGCCATCCTGTCGATGTCTCCGTCAACTGATAGTCTTCTTTTTTACCGACCAAGACCAAAGTATCGTTGCCCTCTCCCCCATCTAGATAGTCATTGCCCTCTCCCCCATCTAGATAGTCATCGCCTGCTCCTCCACTTAGATAGTCATCGCCTGCTCCCCCATTAAGTTTGTCATTGCCGACTCCCCCATCTAGAACATCTTTACCATTACCGCCATTGAGATAATCGTTGCCAACACCTCCAAAGAGATAATCGTTGCCATTGTCACCATTTAGGGTGTCATTATCCCAAGACCCACTATAGGTTTGTCCCTGTTTTCCGTTATCTTCGCCATAGAGAACATCGTCCCCTTCTCCACCTTGGAGTAAATCGTGACCTTGCTGACCGTAGAGCACGTCATTGTCACTGCCGCCGTTTAGCGTGTCTTCACCGTGAGAGCCGTGGATTTCGTCTTTGCCACCTTCACCTACAAGCAAATCGTTGCCTGCGTCACCGTAGAGACGATCCTCGTCTGGTCCGCCATAGAGAGTGTCTTGGCCATCCCCACCATAAAGAACGTCATAACCTTCATCACCCCGCAGGTCATCGTCATCTTCTTCACCATAGAGATAGTCTTGATCCCGTCCCCCGTAGAGAGAATCTTTACCAGGTCCACCGTAGAGGCGGTCATTGCCCGATTGCCCGTAAAGTTGGTCGTTGTCCCGGTCACCGTAGATCACATCGGTGTTATCACCCCCGTATATCTCGTCATTTCCGTTTTCACCATGAAGTTCGTCATCTCCGCTTTCACCATAAACATAGTCATTGCCATTCCCCGCCCATACTTGGTCACCGTCAGGCCCACCCCAAATTCTGTCGGAACCTCCCTGCCCTACGAGCTTGTCATTGCCTCGATGACCATACATCCGATTATCCTTATCATCTCCATAAATTTCGTTGTTTCCATCATTACCATTGCGATTGTTAGAAAATGTACTTTCCAAAAAGCTCCCAACTTGATACGCAGCATTTTGAAAAGCTCTTCCTACCTTATTGAAGCTATCAAGTACACCTGATGTAACACTATTAAATCCCTTAACAACGCCATTAATGGCATCATTTACAAAACCTGTGACTGCACCCAGGGCCCCGCCGGTCACTTGGTCCAACAAATCTTCCATACTTCTCAGCGGAGCTAGTGACAAGGTATAGTCATACTTTTTCCCTACAGCTTCGACACCTACCTTTACTTTGGAACCATTAGCTGTACCGTCTGAGGTAATCTCAAGGTTTGCCCCAACATTGCCAACGAGCGGTATATCGTACCCTATGAAACCTTTAACTGTTAGCTTGCCATTCTGTAGGCTGATGTTGGCACTGCCTAAATTTCGACCGAAAATTTTGGCGGTTCCTCCGATTTTTATATCAGTTGGACTTTTAATATCAATGAGCGCATTCTCAATTGATAAGACCCCGAATAAGTCAAGCTTTCCTTCAACTTTCAGACCGCTACTATCAGCTTTAATCTTCGCTCCGGCAACTTCTCGCCCAAGAATCTTCACAGAACCCGATCCACTGGCCGTCTTCTTGGCAAGATCAACTGAAAAATCTTTAATGTCTAGGGCGACAAGTCCATAATAGGTCAAATAAAAATCTTTGATTTTGGCACTCGTGCTGGTAAATTCCACGTTCGCTTTAGCAACTTCAGCCCCAAAAAGCACAAGCTTACCGTCCCCTTTGAGATATTTTTCAGTAGGACTTACTTTGATTGCGAAATCCAAAGTGCGATCGTTGGGACCATCAGCGCCCGTCAGCTTCAAAAATCCCCAGTCAATTTCATCAATCTTTAAAGCTCCACTTAAACTCGGATTGATTTGATCGTAAGGATTGCCGTTGAGACCTATAGTGGCTGTTTTTCCCCAAGCAGTTATTTTGCCATTGATACCAAGACCTTGTTTTATTTCGGTGTCAGCAATTTTTGTGTTAACTGGCACTAACTTGATCAGTGCATCGAGTTCTTTATCTGCATCATCGCCATCAATGGATTCAATATTGACATTCAAGGTTTCCTTCAAAAATGTTTCTACCTTTTTGACAATATCAACTTCCTTACCCACTTGTTTGATAATATAAGAACCGACTGGTCCAGTCCATATATCAACTATGTTGATGGGCTTATTCGCCGTTAATTCTACAGCGAATTTCTTGGGATCGTTGGAACTCACAAAGAAAGCCGACTTGATATCAAAGTTCCCAAATCTCAAATCTCCCACGAATCCAACATTATCAACCCAGGGTGGCGCGTAGGTTCCACCAACCTGTAATGCTAAATTCCGAATTTCTGAATCAGGTAAGCCAAAGGGATTTTTCCAAGGAGTTGCTGCTGTGAGTTGAAGCGCACCCGTAATTGATTTGGGATCGAAAGTTAAGCCTCCAGAAAGTGTTAACGCAGGTTCGTTTGCTTGGAAGGGATCGTAACCTTTAACAACGAAACTGCCTCCCACTCCGAAAGTAGGGGGTGAGGTTCCTTCTGCCGTGACGTTTAATTGAGCACCGACGAGTTCTATCGAGAATTGATCGACCTTTAAAAGTGTCAAGTTTTCAGTGCTTAAAGTCCCAGTGACGCTGACTTGTTGTGGAACGCTTGTTTTAATTTTAGTTGTAAGTCCTACCTCCTTAATTTTGAGCTGTTCGTTAATGAAGTCTAGGAAATTTGTCTTCCCATCGTTCTTCGCTTCCTCAAAGTTCACTTTTCCAGTAAATTCGTAGGTAGGAGTCGTTGTGTTCAGGTTTGATAGGGTGACACTGGGTTTGCTTATCGGTATAGTGACACCGGTGGCAACCTGTGCAACTAGGGGAAGGGCTCCAAAGTAACCGAAAGGTACGTTACCGTCATAAGCGACTTTAAGTTCACTGTTTTCATATTTAACTGTTAATGGGTTGACCTTCTCTATGAGCTGTTTTAGAACTGGTGTTACTAAGTTAGGTACGCTAATCTTGTTGTTTTTCAGATAAGCGTCTAGTTGACTCCAGGAAAAAATCCGAGAATCGAAAGTGCGCGTTAAAGGTGTAGCAGCGATATTGTTGTTACCGGCTGCATCAGTGGCGCTGCTGGCGGGAACGTTGACGGTTACGGTGCCACTACCCGTTGGTGTGACAGTGAAATTGTAGTTACTACCAGTCCCACTAAAGCCACTAACAGTACCGTTGGTGGCACTGATATCAGTGGCGATAAACCCAGTGACACTTTCGTTGAAAGTGGCGGTAACATTGAAGGGATCGTTGACTGTTGCCCCAGCGCTTGAAGCTAAGGTTACGGTGGGCGGTGTGGTATCGGGGGCAACAGCAGTGGTGAAATTCCAAGCAGTTGCGCCTGTAGTGCCGGCATAATTGTTACCTGCTAAGTCTTTAATTGCACCAGCAGCAATTTCAACGTAGTAATCTATACCCTCAACTAAATTGGCTGTGGGATTAACTGTGACTGTACTACCGCTAACCGTGACATTTGTGGAAGTAACATCAATGGTTTCCACCACTGAGTTGTCGGAGACTTTCTTGATGACAATATTGCCTGTACCTTTAACAACGGCTTCACTCAAGGTGACGACTAAATCAGCAGCAACTGCAACACTGGTGGCGTTATCTGCGGGGGTGAAACTGGCGGCTGTGGGGGCTGTGGTATCAACGGCAGCAGCAGTGGTAAAATTCCAAG
>NZ_JADEXD010000203.1 GCF_015207285.1 Tychonema sp. LEGE 07203
ATTCCCCATTCCCCATTCCCCATTCTCAAAATTCCCGATTGGCTGATGCGGCTGGAAGTTTCGATCGCTTATTTAGCGCCGGAATATCGGGGTAAGGTGGCTGCAAATCTTCAGTTACCTGCTGACAGCATCAAGCGTCTGGAACTTTTAGAAGCTACAAATCAGGAATTAGCAGAAAATTTGCCGAAGTGCAAGTTACCGAGTCAATTGGTGATGCTGTTGAGGAATTATGAGTTGCCGGTGTTAATGGCGATCGCCCTAAAAAGTCCCCGAAGTATCCGCCGCCAGATTTGGGAATATCTCACCAAGTGGGCGAATGTTGAGCCGCCTTTAAATGGCAACGATTTGAAGGCTTTGGGTTACAAGCCGGGGCCTGGGTTTAAACGAATGTTGGATGATTTGTTGGCGGCTTCGTTGGATGGCGATTTGGGCGATCGGGCTGCTGCCATCTCTTTCTTAGCACAACATTATCCTCAATCTTAACCGCTTAGTACGGTGCAGCAGCAGCGCGTTATTTTCTATATAAACGATCGACTCATTGCTGACACACCTACTAAATTTTTACGCTCCCTTAAATCGGCCCTATCAAATCCGGTAGCAAAGGATAAGAAGGACAGCATCTTGCATCTTATTCTTTCTCTTCTTTCTTCGCGTTCGCGTGCCTCGCGGTTCATTCGATCTTAAAACCTATTAAGCTGTCGGACAAATAAACATTGTATGTTCGGGACTCGCTCGCGTGCCCCACCCCACAAGATACGGTAAAGCAGGTTAAAGTTGAGTTGATTTAGAGAAAATTTACTTGATTTTATAAATGTCAGGATGTTCTATTTTCCTATCATAAAACGGTTTATAAGTCAAATAAAAACCTCGATTTTTACAAATTTCGGTTGATTGTAAAGATTTGATAAAGCGACGAGGGGTTATACCCCCTATGAGTTATAGTCACATATTATAGATGCACCCTGATGGCTTTCCCGTTCCACAAGAGCGGGATTTTTGTTGGCAAAATATGGTGTACCGTTTCTCATTAACGTGAGGCGATATTGTTCGATCGTGCATAGGCCTTCGCCGGGCCCAGCGAAGCGGAGGGATGGGGAAGAAGGCCCGCGCAGGCCCGCGCAGGGCATTAGGCATTGTGTCTGCTTCACAATGGTTGAGAACCGCTATAAATTGAAAATCTTCCATGCCAAGATCGACTGACCAAGAAATGCAAAGATGATATGGCAGAGCTACAGTCAAAAGTATGGGGGCGATCGGCTCGATCGACCTAAACTCTGCTTTCATAACCCAAAAGCGGTAGCATAGTTTGGGAAACGGCATCAACCAAAGATGAATTTAGCGCCAGCAACAGTCCTGCAACAGGGCAAATACAGAGTTAATGGGACTTTAGGCATAGGAGGGTTCGGCATCACTTACCGAGCTATCCAAACCCATTTAAACCAAACCGTCGTACTCAAAACCCTCAACGAAAGTCTGCGCCAACACCCAGCATCCGCCCAGTTTCAGCAGCAGTTTATTGCCGAAGCCCAACGCCTGTCACGGTGTCAGCATTCCAACATCGTCAGGGTAATCGACTTTTTTGAAGAAGCCGGACAGTCTTTTATCGCGATGGACTACATTCCTGGCCAAACTCTCGCCCAAATAGTCGAAGCCGATCGACCGCTGTCAGAAGCCCAGGCGCTGCACTACATTCGGCAAATAGCCTCAGCCGTAAGTACAGTTCACGATAGCGGATTGCTGCACCGAGACATCAAGCCAGAAAATACGATCCGGCGGGCCGATTCTCACGTCGTAATGTTAATAGATTTCGGGATTGCCCGCGACTTTACCGCCGGCAGCGAACACACCCAGATCAACTTGCTTTCGCCGGGGTACGCGCCGATCGAACAATACCTCTGTGACGGTAAATGTACACCGGCCACAGACATCTACGCGATCGCGGCCACCCTTTACTACTTGCTCTGTGGCGTGCCGCCCGTAGCAGCGCCCCTGCGCGATCGTATTCCCCTAACTTCTTTGCGGCAATTTGTGCCCAACCTCAGCCCCGGCACCGAGCGAGCAATCCTTCAGGGACTCGAAACTGACTTCCAAAAGCGCCCCCAGACAGTAGAAAATTGGCTTACCATGCTGCAAGACACAGAACAATTACCGGGAGAGAAAAAAAGCAAGCAAAGTCTGCGATTGCCCGCACCTCCCCCGCCTGCGCTGACTTTGCTGGCGTTTGTCGTAACGGCTGCAATTGCTGGCTGGATGGGTTTTGACCTAGCATGGCACTACAACAGCACCAGTGCCAGCAGCAACCGCTCCACAACTGAATCCTTTTCATCTCTGGAAGATTTGCTCAAATCCCGCGATTTGTCAGGGCCGATGTTCGGGCGGCCTTCTGTCGAAAGCAGCCCTCTCTACCCGATCGAACTTAACAAGCGCCCCAAACCCACCCCAGACAGCAGCGACATTCCCGAACCGATCGATCCCTCAACAGCTAGCGTCCAACCTTCACCCTTCCCAACCCCGGAAACTCCCCCCCCAGAAGCCGAAGCGGAACCTTTAGCACCCCCAGAGCCAGAGCCCGAAGCCTCGCCTTCGGAGATCCCGATTCCAGAGCCTCAAACCCCTATCGAGCCAGCACCACAACCAGCACCCGCACCGATACCGGAAGTCGCGCCCCTACCGCCGGAACCGCCGAGTTACTGGCCCCCCGCACCTGCCCCGCCTGCGGTGCCGAGTGCTGGAACCTTTTCGCCGTCGGAATCCGCGCCGCCAGCGCCAGCACCGCCAATCCCCAGCCCTAGCGGCAGCAGTTCGGATAGTTCGATCGATCCTTACTCGCCGCCCCCCGTTCCAGAAACGGCTCTGCCTTTCCCAGAACCTGCGACAAATTAGTACGGTTTTTGTTGGTGGAAAGTGCGGACAAATACTTGCTTTTTTGAGCGAGCAAATATCCATTGATTGTGGAAAAAATAGCGCCATCGGGCACAAGCGACTCGAACGCAAAACCTGCTTTCAGAATTGGCAAATCCCAACAACCTCGACCTGACTCGACCGCATATTTCCTATTCGATCGGCAATCGAAATGCCCCCAGAAAAAAATGTATAAACCTTTGATATTTTAGAGAAATTATGTTAAAATATAGGCACCGACGCACAGATTGTGCAATGTCGGGCATTGCTTCTGCCAAACCTGCGAGTTTGAGAAAGTAGTTAGTCGCAAGGGATCTGAAAATCCTGCCGGTGGCAGAGGTGGCATCCCGAATACCAGTGTAAATCGATCGCGCACCGGAAAAAAACTTGTTTGTTTACCGGTCGAACTCTGGCAGTGCATCAATTCTCGAAATCTTCCTTTGTTTGGAAGCACCATCGAGGATAAGCAAGTTATAATTTGTGGCGGAAGCGCAAAGAGATTTTTTTATGAGTAAACCCCCAGTTCATGCTTTTTTTGTAGGCAGAGCAGTTGCCGAAGCACTGTACGAGCAATTAGAAAGCGCAGCAACGAACGCTTTCTCTGAACTCGGCAAATTTGATGCCGAACAAAGAGAACGCCTGCGCCAGTTCACCGATCGAGTTGTAGAACGGGCTAATCGAGCAGCAGATGAAGCGATGCAGGCGAGAACTGGCACTGCAACCACCAGCACCGCTACCATTCAAGACATCCATCCTGCCGAGCTGCAAGCGACTATTGACGAGCTGCGCGCTGAAGTCGCCCTGGTGCGCTCGGAATTACAGCGCTACCGCAGCAGTTTGCCCTAAAAAAGGTAAAAAAAGGGCGATCGAACTATTATTTACCGCCACGCGAGCGCAACACAACGCGCTCCTGCGCTCCTACCTGCCATTAAAGCAACAACATAAAACAAGCAATTTGGGAACCCAAGTGTCTGCTCTCCTTGATGACTCTGTTAATCGCCAGCGCTCCTCCAAGCAAACTGGCGGCGATGAGCGAAAAACTACTAAATCCTACAAAAGTAAAGCTTATCGCTGGAATCGCGAAAAATACTCCCGGCAGCGGCGCTTCTTCGACATTTGGGCCTTTGTCCTGCTCTGGCTGGCTTCTCTGTGGCTCGACAGCAAAAACTGGAGCTATTGGGGAGGCGTGACAGAAGAAAAAAAAGTTGCCAGACGGCGCTTTCAAGCAATCTGGGTTCGAGAAACACTATTGGATTTAGGCCCGACCTTTATAAAAGTCGGCCAATTATTTTCCACCCGCGCCGACTTGTTCCCCGCAGAGTTTGTCGAAGAACTTTCTAAACTGCAAGACAAAGTACCCGCTTTCAGCTACGAACAATTAGAAGTAATTGTCGAGCAAGATTTGGGCAAAAAAGTTCAGGAACTCTACCGCAGCTTTGACCCCGTACCCCTGGCCGCAGCCAGTTTGGGTCAGGTACACAAAGCTCAACTGCACTCGGGTCACGAAGTTGTGGTTAAGGTACAGCGACCTGGACTGCGGAAGCTGTTTGAGATAGATTTGCAAATTCTTAAGGGAATTGCCCGTTACTTTCAAAACCATCCTAAGTGGGGCCGCGGTCGAGATTGGATGGGGATTTATGAGGAATGTTGTCGCATTCTCTGGCTGGAAATTGACTATCTCCATGAAGGCCGCAATGCTGATACTTTTCGCCGCAATTTTAGCAACTGCGACTGGGTAGTTGTGCCGCGGGTTTATTGGCGGTACGCGGCTCCCCGAGTGCTGACCTTGGAATACCTGCCGGGAATTAAAATCAGCCACTACGAAGCTCTCGAAGCGGCCGGTATCGATCGTAAATTAATCGCTCAGTTGGGCGCGAAAGCTTATTTGCGGCAGTTGCTCAACGACGGCTTCTTCCACGCTGACCCGCACCCCGGCAATATCGCTGTCAGTGCTGGCGGATCTCTGATTTTCTACGATTTCGGCATGATGGGGCAAATCCAGTCGAACGTCCGCGAAGGACTGATGGAGACTCTCTACGGCATTGCTTCCAAAGACGGACAGCGGATTATGGATTCTCTGATCGATTTGGGCGCTTTGGTTCCTACGGGCGATATGAGCCCGGTGCGCCGCAGCATCCAGTATATGCTGGACAATTTCATGGACAAGCCTTTTGAAAATCAGTCGGTAAGCGCGATTACTGACGACCTTTACGATATTGCTTACGAGCAACCTTTTCGCTTCCCAGCTACCTTTACTTTTGTAATGCGAGCTTTTTCCACCATCGAAGGGGTAGGCCGAGGTTTAGATCCCGAGTTCAACTTTATGGAGGTGGCACAGCCTTTTGCCATGCAGCTTATGACTAATGGAAACGGCCCTGATGCAACGGGCAGCATTTTTAACGAAATCGGCCGTCAGGCGGCTCAGGTGAGCTCGACTGCTTTGGGCTTGCCCCGCCGGATTGAGGAGACTATTGATAAACTCGAACAGGGAGATTTGCGGATTCGCGTCCGTTCTGCCGAAACAGAGCGATTGATCCGCCGCATGACTAGCGTTCAAATGGGCACGAATTATACTTTGATGATGAGTGCTTTTACTTTGTCGGCGACAATTTTGTTTGTCAGCAATCTAGTTTGGCCGGCTGCCGCTGTGGCTGTGCTGGCTGCTGGTGCAGGGTTGGCTCTGCTGCGTTTGTTCAAGCGGATCGATCGTTTAGACAGGATGTCATAATCCGGAAATTTGAAATGGAAATTTCAGGTTTGAGGTTTCTCCCCAGCCAAAATTCAACCTCAGATGTTATGTTTTGGGTGGCTGACAACTTAACTTCTAAAATTTACATTACTTAACTGCTTTGAGGCTAAAAACACGGTTGCTGCCTCGATTTCTCGCCAGCCAAACCTCTGATTTTTTGGTAAAAATCTAGTGTTTTTTTGGATGGCGCTGCTTCGTGCGGCTTGATTTATGGAAATTTTCAGAGGCGATTAGCACCAGACGATCTACAATATAAGGTCAAGGAAGTGCAATTTTTGCAAAACTGGCTTCGCGGGCGACAGTAATTTGAAGTTTCGTTCGGGATTTAAGTTCTGTCATAAAAAATTGCACCAGTTAAATTAAGCTTTTAAGTTCGATGAGTCCATTCACCAATCTATGAAACGCTCTTTCGCAGGTAAGACAGACACAGGGCTAGTTCGTTCCGTAAATCAGGATTCGTACTACATGGACCCTGACGGGCGATTTTTCATAGTTGCCGACGGAATGGGAGGACACGCCGGAGGTCAAGAAGCCAGCCGGATTGCGACTGGGGCCATTCAATCTTATTTGCTCGAACATTGGGAAGGACCTGAAGATTCTCCCCTGTTGTTGGAAAAGGCTTTGTTAATTGCCAATCAAGCAATTTTGACGGATCAGCTAGACCATCCCGAGCGTGCTGATATGGGGACTACGGCTGTGGTTCTGATGTTTAGGGATGAGGGCCGACCTTGGTGCGCTAATATCGGGGACTCTCGCTTGTACCGGTTGCACGGAGCTCGCTTGGAGCAGATTACTGAAGACCAGACTTGGGTGGCTCAGGCTGTTAAAAGAAAAGCCCTGACTGCGGCTCAGGCTCGCAGTCATCCTTGGCGTCACGTTTTGTCCCAGTGTTTGGGCCGCGATGATTTGCAGGAGATAGATATCGTGCCGGTGGACGTAAAGCCTGGGGATCGATTGCTGCTGTGCAGTGACGGCTTGACTGAGGAACTTTCAGACCCTTTGATTGCTTCGCCTCTCAAGTCGATTCGCGCCTGCGAGGGTGCTGCAACTGCTTTGATTGAAGCTGCTAAGGATAAAGGGGGACGCGATAATATTACTGTGGTGATCGTGACGATCGACCTCAAATAATATCCTCGCGCCCTCGCGCCCTCGCGCTATCTCCAAATCTCCAAATCTAAAATCTAAAATCTAAAATTGAATGACCCGCGTTATCGGTTTGATCAGCGGCACGTCAGTTGATGGCATTGATGCTGCTTTGGTTGATGTGGTCGGTTCCCAAACAGACTTGAAAGTAAATTTGGTGGCCGGTAAGACTTTCCCTTATCCTGCTAATTTGCGATCGCAAATTCTCTCGGTTTGCAGCGGCTCGGCTTTGTCAATGGCCGAACTCGCCCAATTAGATGATGCCATCGCTCGACAATTTGCTACCGCAGCCTTGACAATTCAAGCAGAATATGATAAGGCAGAATTAATTGGCTCTCACGGTCAAACCGTCTACCACCGACCGCCAGAAACAGGGGAGAAACATCTCCAAGATGGGCTGATGGGCTACAGCTTGCAACTCGGGCGGGGCTCGCTAATTGCCGAATTGACAGGCATTACTACTGTGAGCAATTTTCGATCGGCAGATATTGCAGCAGGGGGTCAAGGAGCACCCTTAGTCCCCATAGTTGATGCCTGCCTGCTGGCAGAACCCAACCGCAGCCTCTGCATCCAAAATCTCGGCGGAATTGGCAATGTTGCCTATCTCCCAGCCCGGGAAAAGAGGGAAAACTCGAAGGAGTCGAAAATTTCGGCTCTTGGGGATGGGATATTGGGTTGGGATACCGGCCCTGCCAATTCGCTGCTAGACTTGGCAGTGCAGCACTTCTCCGGCGGCACTTTGACGATCGACGCAGGTGGAGAGTGGGCTGCAAGCGGTACTCCCTGTCAAGCTTTAGTGGAGGATTGGCTCGCTCAAGAGTTCTTCCGCCTCCCACCGCCGAAATCGACGGGGCGAGAGTTATTTGGTGCAGACTATTTCGATCGGTGTTTGGTAGAGGCATCCGCTTACCATCTCAGTCCTGCTGATGTGCTCGCTACCTTGACAGAACTGACTGTGGCTTCGATCGTTGGCAGTTACCAAGCTTTTTTGCCGGCAATGCCCGATCGAGTTTTGCTGTGCGGGGGCGGTAGCCACAATCTCTACTTAAAACGCCGATTGCAATCTCAATTGCATCCAGTGCAAGTGTTGACTACCTCTGAGGCCGGCTTGAGTGTAGATTTTAAAGAGGCGATCGCTTTCGCGGTTTTAGCCTCATGGCGGGTGCGGGGTATTCCCGGCAATCTGCCTCAAGTTACCGGTGCCCGGGTACCGGTACTTTTAGGGGAAATTAACTCTTGTTGGCACAGTTGGGCGTGATAGCATATAGTTTGAGGGACAACGGCTGTGCGTTGTTGCACCCGTATTGTAGCCAGCAGGAAAAGCATAGGAACAGCACTGTGGCTCACACGTTTTTAATGGAATCAGGCCAATGGACGTTCGACGGAAGTTGGATTGAGCGCAATGGCGTGCCAATTACGGTTAAAGGCAAAACTTTACTGAGCTGGAACCGAACAGATTGGTTCAATATGGTGACGAAGCTCGTTTTTCCAGGAGGCGATCGGGAAGATATTATTTTGAACTACCGAGGACACCTCAACAGCGACGAACGGCAGTATACTTTTGTACTCCAACACAGCGAACTCGGCCGCGTCGAGGGCGAAGGTTGGATTGCTCCCCAGTCGATCGTCCAGCGTTACTGGGTACTGGGAGACGAACGGCAGCGGCGGACTGGTTTTGATACCCTTCACCGCGTTGATGACAATCACTACTATCAATCTAGCGGCATCATGTCCGGTCATTACTTGACCAGTACCATGGAGGCGACTCTGGAACGTCAGCCGGAATAACTCTTTTTGATACAGTCAACAGTTACCTGTTCTAGGGTTCGATCGGAAAATTGAAGGTATTGCTAGTCGGAGGTCGCGCTCAAATGTCCGGCTAGCGCCATTGTTGTCAAACCTCGCCGGCGGCAAATACACACAAATATATTTAATTGGTTAAAAGTTTTTATTGATTAAAAAATTAACGCTCGATGATAATTAATAATTATCAAATTTTCAATTCCAGGCGCAATAAATTATTTTGGCGCTATCTTTTGAGGTCGATCGACAGATTGCTCGCCTCGACTCCCTAAAATGATGGAATCAAGAAATAAACTGTCTAATTTTCCCGATCGACTTTTCCCGCTCGAAAACCAGTCTGTGCAGATACTTTCTGTATAAGCGCGGGTTCTACTTTCGGTTCAAAGAGTGACGCCCCATCACCCCCAACTCCTTTCCAACTGAGGGAACAGAGTAAGAGACGGAGGTCGCCGACTGCGACTCTGTACTACTCAACACCGGGGTTAGGTTCTAAACCCCAGTGGTGTTTGAGAAAATGACGGTACATAGTTTCCCGCAACATCATCTGCTCGTAAAGCTTGACCAAAAACTCCTGAGCTTGTTCGCGGCTCATGTCACTTACCTGTGTTTTGAAGGAACACAGGCTAAATTGTTGCTCTAAAGACAATTCTGCTGGTTGGCTCATGACGAAAGACTCCTGTATCAGTAAAGGTGACTTGAAAGTAAAAAACCTGGATAAACCCAATTGGTAACTTGTTTCAGCGATCGGCTCTTGGTTTCAGGATGCCCTCCTGGCCCATCTGGCTTTAGTATATATTACAAAAGGTAACAATTATTTGACAAAATTACCATCTGTCCCAGGAAATAATTTATCAATAAAGATGGCGAAATGTCTGCCAAAGTTCCTTCCGCAGGCATATACAACTGTATCTACTTGTCTAGAGAAAAAAGGCTCAGTACGAACCAAAATAATTGAAGCGCTTTATAGCAAATCTGCGAAGCGACTCTCCGGGAGAGTGTGGGGGAGATTGGGAGAGGGGGAGATTGGGAGA
>NZ_JADEXD010000204.1 GCF_015207285.1 Tychonema sp. LEGE 07203
GAGAGGGGGAGATTGAGAGAGGGGGAGATTGAGAGAGGATTTTCGAGCGATCGTCGAAATCTACAATGTTTATTTGCACAACAGCTTACCAAACCTCTAGCACTCACCCACAAACTATCTAGAAATACATCTGCGTGAATCTCCGTTAATCTGTCTTAAATCTGCGGTTGACCGACTCCATCGAAAGCTTGTGCTACGCAACCTTTTAAAAAGCCACATTTGGGCAACTAATGACTGCCAAATGATTGCACCATCACCGTATTCTAAAATCTACAATCTAAAATCGATTGACTGATGACTAATAACTTTCCTACAATTCTAGCTCTTGATTTTGATGGTGTGATTTGTGACGGACTAATCGAATATTTCCAAACAGCTTGGCGCTGCTACTGTCAAATTTGGAAACCAGCCAAAACAGTCCCAGATCCTAATTTAGCTTTGAGTTTCTACCAAGTGCGACCCGCCATCGAAACAGGTTGGGAAATGCCCCTGCTGATCCGCGCGCTGCTGACAGGAATCACCCCAGAGCAAATCTTGCTGGAATGGCCGAATATTGTCCCGCATTTATTGACCGAAAGTAATTTAAAAGCCCAGTCTGTCGGCGCTATGTTAGACGGACTGCGCGATAATTGGATTGCTGAGGATTTAGCTGGGTGGCTGTCTTTGCACCGCTTTTATCCCGGAGTAGCCGAGATCCTGCACTCGTTGCAAGAGAGTTCGGTCAAAGTGGCGATCGTCACTACCAAGGAAGGTCGTTTTGTGCAGGAACTTTTGCAGCTAGCTGGCGTAAAAATGCCGTCAGATTTGATTTTTGGCAAAGAATACAACAAGCCGAAACACCAAATATTGCGGGAATTTTTGGCTGCTTCTGGCAAAGATGCGACTATTTGGTTTGTGGAAGACCGGTTAAAAACTTTGCTGTCGGTAAAGCAGCAGCCGGATTTATCTATGGTGAGATTGTTTTTGGCTGATTGGGGTTACAATACTTTGGCCGAACGCGAATCTGCAGCTCAAAATCCACCCGTTCAATTGCTTTCTCTCTCGCAGTTTGCCGGAGATTTTGCCGATTGGTTGCCCGACAAAGATTGATGCTAGATTTGTTAGTTGGAATGTTTTTTCTGATTTATATAGTAAAAAAAATCACAAAATTTTACATTTTTTTTGTTGACTTTTACGGCGCTGGCATGGTATTTTTATATAATGGGATGGTTGCAAAAAAAATATTTTTGTCACCATCCCATTATTAAGCTAATAATAACAGGAAGTCACAAAAAAAGCAAGGACATCGAAAAAAAAAATCGATTTTTTTTTTGATACAGTCTTGGAAACTTTGTTAAGCTGAGAAACCGGATTTTTTGACAGTTTTTACGGACGGCAATCTGTGCATTTTAGTCGATCGAACCCAGTTAACCGCAAAACAACAGCCAGCTTCGGAACCCAAAATTTGAAAATTGTTTTGATAATTTGTCAGCTTCAGCGCCCCGGTATGAGGCAGAGAAACCCGGTTTCTACAAGTTTTGGGTTGAGTTACCAGCAAAATATGAAGAAACTGGGTTTCTGATATCGCAAGTGCGATCGCGAACTAAACTTGAAAGCTTTCTAATATTGAGACTTAAAACCAATGCTCGATTTAACTAAAGCAGCTAAGGCAATGCAGGGAATGAGCCAACATTTGAATGTGGAAGCGGCAGCGGCTCGCCAGCGTTTGGAAGTGGCTCAGAATTTACTAGAAAAGGCGGCAGCGGGACAGGACAATTTGGTGGAATTGCAAGAAAGTTGGCGCGATCGCACTTTATTCAATGCTGCAACTCCGATCGAGCCTTTGGGCGATCGTACCTACATCACCGCACCCCCCGCCGCTCACACAGTATTCGCCACAGACGGTTCCCAAATTTCCCCCAACCATCACGAAATAGCCTACTGCTATCTGGTAAACATCGGCACAGTCATGCTGCACTACGGGCAAAGCCGCCACCCAGTTTTAGACAGCGTGCCCGAGGTTTTCTACAAACCCGAAGACTTGTATGCTTCGCGGCAGTGGGGAATTAGAACCGAAGAATGGATGGGATACCGGCGCGCCGTTTCCGAAGCAATTGCCTTGGCAGAAATGGGCTGCAATTGGGCAAAAGTTAACGACGATAAATTGCCCGCGCCAGCTTTAGCAATGGTAGACGGTTCCCTGATTTATTGGTTTTTGGAACCGTTGCCCAGCGAAGCGCGCGATCGAATTTTGCAGCCAATTTTAGAAGCTTGGGACAAATTGCGTCTAGCCAAAATTCCCCTATTAGGATACTTGAGCGCTTCCCGCAGCAGCGAAAGCTTATCTTTTTTGCGGTTTCAAGCTTGCACCCACGAAGTACCAGACTGCATGACAAACTGCCCCAACGTCGGATTTGCCGCCACAATTTCTTTCGCCGAAAAAGCACCTTGTCAAGTATTTGAACCCTTGCGCGATGCCATCTTGTGGGCAACAATCCTCTCGCCCGGACAAAGAAGCCCTTTGTGGAAATCTCAAGCTAGAATTTTAGATTTATACAATTTGAATTCCGTCTATTTTTGTTACGTTCACGTCGGCACAGAAATTGCTAGAATAGAACTGCCGGAATGGGTAGCAGAAGATGCAGCACAGCTAGATTTAGCCCTAGGAATGATGCTGGCTCAAGTACACAAAGGCGGCGGCTATCCCGTGACGCTGGCAGAAGCCCACAACCAAGCAGTTGTCACCGGGGGCGATCGAACTCGCTTTTTCGCTTTGTTAGAACAGCAAATGATTAAAGCAGGCTTAAAAAATGTCGGAATTTCTTACAAGGAAACCCGGAAACGCGGCAGTATTGCTTAAATTTAAAATTAGAGTTAAAAATATTGTTATAGCAGTTATCAGAAAGATGAGGTGGCTCTCCTGAGTTTGTGGTGATAAACAAACCGCATATCCTTACTCCAAGGGCATCACAGAATCGCGAACAGTTGTGTCTGATACCGTATCCACCATAAACCCAGGAGAGCCGATGAGGTATGCCTTATGCTTTTAGGCCCGATTCCCGATGCCCGATTCCCGATTCCCGACAGTACCTCATTTTTCGCTTGAAAAGTTATATATGCCAATAGAATTAATTATCTTAATTGCTTCCTTACTTGTATCTTGGCTAGTATTTAATTGGGCTTTTAAAGTATTGAAAGCCAGCGCCAGCACAGCGATTTCTCTCGCAGCAATTGTGCTGGCGATGCAGTTATTATTTGGCATCGGCCCAAATCAGCTTTTCCAACATATAATTCACCTGCCCGAAACCCTTGGGAAAATAATTTTTGGCAAGTGATTCGATTTGAGACTTGAGATTTTTGATTTGTTCTCTAAGAAACTAAAATTTAATAAATTAAATCTGCCACACTCCTCTCTCCAGAAGCTGAGGGACAAAGAGAGGCAGAGCCTCCGCACCTGCATTACCAGGCTCTTCCTGGTAACGAGCCAAATCTTCCCTCTTCTCTCTTCCATCAGACTGATGGCGCTGTACGGAAAGCAGTTGCCAGTTGTCAGTTGTCAGTTGTCAGTTGTCAGTTGCCAGTTGTTACCAATAACAAATAACAAATAACAAATAACAAATAACAAATAACTACTGACTACTGACTACTGACTACTGACTACTGACTAATGACTAATGACTAATGACTTCAGATATTAACTTCCCAACATTTGCAACTTGTACAAACTGGCATACAGCCCTTCTTGCTGCAACAATTCTTCGTGGGTTCCCGACTCTACTAACTGCCCGCGTTTGAGTACCAAAATACGATCGACATTTCGGATAGTCGAGAGCCTGTGGGCAATGATTATAGCCGTTCTGTCTACCATCAAACGATCCAAAGCCTCTTGAATTAAAGCTTCCGTCGCCACATCCAAACTAGCAGTAGCCTCGTCTAAAACTAAAATATTCGGATTGCGAATAGCCGCGCGAGCAAACGCTAATAATTGCTTTTGTCCCCCCGAAAGATTGGTTCCCCGTTCCCGCAATTGCGTGTCATAACCTTGAGGCAACTGTTCGATTAAACGGGCAACATTAGTCTTTTCTGCTGCTGCTTCAATTTCCTCGATCGAGTAATTTTCTCCCAGACTAATATTGCTCTTCACGTCGCCAGCAAATAGAAAGCCATCTTGAATAATCACGCCTACGTGTCGGCGCAATTCTGCTTGAGGCAAATCGCGAATATCCACACTATCAATCAGAATGCGTCCTTGAGTAGGCTCGTAAAGGCGGCACAGGAGACGGATGATCGAACTTTTCCCCGCACCGGTGGGGCCGACTAATGCTACTTTTTCGCCGGATTTGATGGTGAAGTTGAGGTTTTGCAGGACATATTCATCTTCTTTGTAGGCAAACCACACATTGTCAAATTGGATTTCTCCCGATTCAGAATTCTGCGATTTGGCATTTTCTCCCCCCCGAAGCTTGGGGGGGTTGGGGGGTAATGTGGGATTGTTAGGTAATAAACGATATTCTGAACTTGCTGGATTTTGATGATTATCTGCCAATTCTGCAGCGAACGGAGACAAGTTGTAAGCAGTTGCCTCTGGATGTCCAGTTATCAACAACGGTGAATAACCTGCCCTTCTTCCTTCTTCCTTCTTCCTTCTTCCTTCTTCCTTCTTCCTTCTTCCTTCAAACATCCGTGTATCCGTGTCAAAATCCGTGTTGTGCCCTTCCTTCTTCCCGCTAGTTCTATCTTGAATTTCGATCGGTTCGTTGAGAATATCGCTAATCCGTTCGACGGCGGTAAATCCTGCTTGAATGGCGGTAAACTTTTCGGCAAATTGTCGCAGCGGATCGAACAGACGCTGAGCAAATAAAATAAATGCCGAGAGAGTACCAAAGTTAAGATTGCCTTGCATAACTTTTTGGCCGCCCAGCCACAAAACGGCTGCAATTGCCACTAAAGCAATCCATTCCAATGTCGCAGATACCGCCGAGTCATAAAAGATAGTTGTGTCAACTGCTTTAATGTAGCGTTTGTTGGTGACTCTAAACAATTCTGAGTTGAATCTTTCGCGGCGGAATAGCTGCACTACGCCAATACCAGTCAGGTTTTCTTGCAGTTGGGCGTTAAGATCGGAAAGTTCTTCTCTGGTAGTATAATTTGCGAGGCGATATCGGTACTGAAAATAAACGATTAGTGCGGTAATCGGGATCATCATCATTACCAACATTAAAGCTAGTTGCCACTGCATGGTAAACATGAAAATGACAATTACTAAAATTGAAAATAAATCGCTGACAATCCCAATTGCCCCGCTAGAAAATACTTCCCCCAAAGCTTCGACATCGCTGGTGAGGCGCGTCATCAATTTACCGACAGGAGTGCGATCGAAAAATCTCACTGCTAGCGATGTGACGTGGGCGAACAAATCATTTCTAATATCAGTTGTAATTACTTGCCCTACTTTCGTGACTAAATAGCCTTGAACTGATTGCAGTGCCAACCTAAATGTTATAGTTAGCATCAGCAAAACTGCTAAAATATTTAATCCAGCAGATAAAGGCAATCCCCGCAAAAACTCATAGGTAGGTTCCGAGCGAATTAGCGAAATTGCTTGCCCGATGAGAATGGGTTGAATTGCTCCCGAGACTGCTAGCGGTACTAATAGTGCGATCGAAATAATCAGCAAGCGTTTGCTGCGGGTTGCGTAAGATGCCAACCTCATGAATAACCGCCAGTCTGTTTCCTGGCCGGATTTGTTTTTAGTATCTGCTACTGGTGAGGAAATGGTCATTCGATTTTAGATTTTAGATTATGGAATTGCAGAAGCTATTATGCTGCTAAATTTGGGGCTTTTGCTCGGGATAGCGAGCTTTTTTCGCTGCGCGGCTTGTAGGGCCCGCTGGCGAGATCGGTTCGATCGGTCTTTGGGCAGAAAAGCTGTAAAATATATCCAAGTAATAATTGTAGCAAATACAGTCAGTTAAATTATGGAATCTTCTACAGCTACAGCAAATTCTTTCTCCAGACAGATAGAGACAGCCCGATTGTATCTGAGACAATTTACACCCGACGACTTAGACGATTTGTCTCGCATCTACAGCGATCCCGAAATAATGAAATACCTCACAGGAGTTAGAACGAGAGAAGCAACAGAAATCGCCATTCATACCATGCTCAAACGTTGGGAAGAAAACAACTTCGGAATGTGGGCTGTAGTACATAAAATAGACCGTAAAATGATTGGTCGCTGCGGACTGGGTTTTCTGGACAAAACACCGGAAGTTGAGCTGGGCTATGCGCTAGACAAATTTTATTGGAATCAAGGATTGGCGACAGAAGCATCTTTTGCTAGTCTAAATTATGGATTTAAAATATTAAATTTGGAGATAATAGTTGCGATCGCCCGCCCAGAAAATATCGCCTCCCAGCGGGTGATACAGAAAGTTGGCATGAAATATGAAAAAATTGCTCGTTATTACGAAACTGATGTACTATATTACTCTATCTCGCGAGAAACCTACGATTCAAAAGTAGTTGTGTAGGTGTGCAATGCACACCTTACTGCATTTACATTACTCACATCACAATTTGTCATTGTTACCTGCTGACAACTACGAGTTTCTTTGCAATTGCTTGTTAACCTTGAGAATCTTCTTAGCAAAATACTCTTTTCGGTGTCCCAATCTTTTCGCTACTTCCAACCCTTTTTGATAGGATTCCAAAGCTTTATCGTAAGCATTCATTTCCTGATAAACTTGACCGATATTGTCGTAAGCATTCATCAATCCGTACCAATTGTAAGCCCGCTCTTCCAGCAGCAACTGCATTTGATAAATCCGCAAAGTCGGCTCCCACTGCTTTTGCGCTCGGTAAAGCAATGCTAATTTGTCTAAAGCTTCGCTAGCCTGAGCGTACTGTTGAAGGGGGACGGCTAAATTGTAAGCTTCCTGATAGTATTGAGCTGCTAAGTTGATTTGACCTATGGTTTGGTAATCGGTGGCGATCGCAATTTTTAGCGGCGGTATAGCCCTGGGGTTTTGTAAGTTAAGATAAACGGATGCTAATTTTTCCCGGGCTGCGATCGCCTTTAGGGGCTGTTTCGACTGCTGGTAAACGTAGGCCAACTGTTTCAGAGCATCCACCTCAGTTGGAGCAGTTACAGGCTGCGGCGGCGCGCCGTTTCCCGCCCACAAAACAGAATTTGACACCGCAGCATTAGCAGCAAATAAAGCGCGGTTTTCCTGAATTAAGCTTGCCAATTCCTCATACACCGGAGCAGCTTTCTCGTAACTGAGCCAATTAATGTGAATTAGTCCGAGATTCTTCAAAATCTGACCTTGAGCCAATATATCTTGCTTTTGGCGCGCATTTTCGAGAATTTGTTGGTAAACTTCTACAGTCGGGCCTTTAGCCCGCACCTGCTGAAAAGCCGCAGCCAAAGCCGGGAGCAAATCAGTATCGATGGGCACTTGCGATTTGACTTGTTCGTGAATTGCCTGCAGCCGTTTAGTAATCAACTGTAGTTCGAGGTTTTTACTGCTACTCCAAGCAACACTTCCCACCCGACTCAAACCAGCAATTTCCGCCGCCGGGCCCAAATACCTACGCAGTCGCAATTCTCGGAACCAAATATCAAAAGCACCAGCCCCATCTCCAGCTTGCAGTTTAGCCGCTGCTTCTAAGTTTAACTGTTCCAAAGCCGCTGTCAGTTCGTCCCGCTGACTGCTGCTAAAAGGCTCACCGGCGGGAGCTAGCGGATCGGGGGTGGTAATTTCTAGAGGATTAGGAGAAAATCGATCGAGGCTAGGTGCATTAGTTTGGGCGCTAGCCACAGAACCAGCACACAGCCACAAAAAAAGCAAGCACCCAATTGGCACAGAATTTCTCATAAAAGAAATATGGTTGCCGCGATTCGGCATCCCTGCTGGAAACATCAAATTTTGCATATCTACAAAATGGTATAAATCATGTCACAAAGATGGCACAAAAGCAAACTGTTCAACAAGAGCAACAAAATAAAATTTAGCGCACTGAGCAATTATTGGGATTTTAAGGCGTTGGGCAAGAGCCTTGGGCGCTTATTCAGTTTAACCCTAATTTTCTTAACTGTTTGCACAGCTTGCGCCACCCCGACCGCCGTTGCTAAAGACCGCTCTTTTCCTGAAATGTCCCTGGAATTTTTGGGAGAGTACCAATTGCCAAAAATGAATTTTGAAGGAACACCAGTCGGCGGCTTGTCAGGAATTACCTACGATCCAAAAGGTATTAGTGGCGTGACTTCCAAAGCTTATCGATTTTACGCTATTTCCGACGACAAGAGCGAAAACGGAGAAGCTAGATTTTACAGTCTCCGACTCGATCTAACATCCAGCGATCCAGCAAATATTCGCCTGAAAAAAGTTGCGGTTGACAGCGTTACCACCCTGAAAAAAGCAGACGGTAAAACCTTCCCCTGGGGTTCCATAAATCCCGAAGGCATCGCCCTTTCTCCCCGCAATTCAGTATTTGTTGCCAGCGAAGGCTTAACTCATGCTAACATCCCTCCTTTTGTCGGCGAATTTGACCTCGAAACCGGAGAATTGCGGGGTAATTTACCTATTCCAAAGCGCTACATTCCCGATGCCAACGATGAAGAACAGCAGCAAGGAGTGCTGGACAATTCAGGTTTTGAATCTTTAAGCATCGACCCAGAAACCTTTAGTCCGGGCGGTCTAGATCCATTTCGCTTGTTCGCAGCGACGGCAGCGCCGTTAATGCAAGATGCAGACCCGGAACAAGCAAGCAAAATACGCATTTTACATTATATCATCGTCGATAAAACGCCGCAATTAGTCTCAGAAAATCTTTACCAGCTAGACCAACTTCCCATGACTTTGTTGAACAATTTAACAGAATTAGTAACTGTTGGCGGCGGTCAATTTCTGAGTTTAGAGCGTTCTTTTGGGCTGTCGGGATACAGCGCTAGAATTTATCAAGTAGCGGCTGGAGCGGCGACAGATACTTCGAGAATCAAGAGCTTTAAAGGAAAAATGGCAATGGTCGAACCTGTGAGGAAAAAGTTGCTGCTCGACTTGAGCGAACTGGGAATTCCGCTGTACAATTTAGAGGGAATGACTCTCGGGCCGCAGTTGCCAGACGGCAGCCAAAGTGTAGTTTTAGTCAGCGATGACAATTTTGATGAAGCAGAGAGAACTCAATTTATTTTGTTGAGTTTAAAAAGGAAAAATTAGATTGTAAATACTGTACTGAACTGTCAAGCGTCTCGTCATTGGAAGTGAAGCGCTCGGAAGCAAAGCAATGGCAGGTGTAAAAAGTGTTACGCAAAAAAAGAGATTTTTTTCAGAATTCATCCACAATCTGGAAATTATCTGCGTACAAGCTGTCGCGCAAATAAACATTGTATATTCAGGGCGGGCTTTGGGGTCTGCCCACCAAATTTTGATTGTTTTTTAACAGACAATTTAACTGCTAATATCATGTCCGGTCGATTGACCGCGATAGTAAGGTTTGTAGTGAGGACGAAGAGTCCTTCTTCCGATGAAGTCCTCACTACAAAAGACCTCTTGCAAAATTCCTTTTAATCAAATTTTGGGACGGGCAAGAGAGCCCATCCCACAAGAAAAAAGATTTTTGTGGGATGGGCTCTCTTGCCC
>NZ_JADEXD010000205.1 GCF_015207285.1 Tychonema sp. LEGE 07203
GCAGAGAGAAGAGGGAACGGAGGTATTATGGTAATGTCCAATCCAGTACAATCAGCACCCTCGAATTTCTCTCCCCTTTCTCTGATTCCTCTGTGTTAAGAGCGGTTAGAGCTTTTAGATATTAAATTTGGCGTTGCTGAATACAAATATGAATTCAAGATTTCCCAATTGCTATAAGCCAAGTATGGTGAGCTTTGTAATATCAAGCAAAAAGTTGATTCATGCGCCAGAATCAGCAACGCCAATCATCGCAACTAAGATTAAATCAAGGTACTATGGCAATCCTAAATCAACTGTAACTGGCTAACTGGTTCTCTGGCTCTGCCAGGAAATTAATTTCATATCATGTCCGGTGGATTACCATAACAAAAATAGTTTGTAGTGCACCCGAAAGTCCTCCGTTTAAGAGCGGACTCGAGTCCGCACTACGAACCTATTCGATCGTTGTTATAACGGACAAGTTTGGACAGGTTACTGCCAAACAAAGACTTTTGCTTCGTATTCCGGCAAGTCAATCATAATATTGTCATCGCCGGATTCAACATCATAATTCCCCGTCCATTCGTGCCAAGTTCCGTTTGCCGGGAAGTGGGGAACGCTGTAACCTGCTAGATAATTTTCTGACATATTCGCCACTACCACTACTCTCGAACCTTCATCGTTCCAGCGAGTGTAAGCAAACACTTTCGCCTCTGGATCTTCGTGGAAAAATTCAATGTTTTCTGTGTAAAGTGCTTGGTTGTTTTTACGCAGGTGAATCAAGCCTTTGTAGTATTCCCACAAACCTTTATTCATGTCATTTCCTAGCAGCGTCCAGTCAATTTTAGATTGCTCGATTGTTTTGGGTTTGTATTCGCCAAATTCTTCGCCCATCCAAATCAGCGGCACGCCAACTGCAGTCATTAACAGCGCAACTCCCAACTTCGCCCGCTTGAATGCTGCTTCATCCAAAATTCCCCGATCGCCCAATTCTGAGAATAGGCGATCGTGGTCGTGATTGCTCAAATAATTGACTACATTTGTAGCGCCCAAGAAACCTTGGCGCTTGCAGTCGATTATCTCTTTGAGCCGCTCTAAATCAAAATTATCGCCGCACAGTTGTGGAATCAGCGAGTGATAGAAACTGTCGTGCCAGCAGCCGTCCATCGGCCCGTCTACATTGGTGATGCTGGGATTTTCGGGAATGTATTCGGCAATAGTGTAAAACGGTTTTGGGCCAGCGACATTTTTGGCTTCTTGAACGATCCAGTGCATGAAATCGTAGTTGGCAATTTGTCGCGCCGCGTCGAAACGAATGCCGTCGAGATGGTATTCTTGAACCCAATAGCGGACTGTATCGCCAACAAATTTGCGCGCTGGGTAAGTTCCTAACTTTTCGTCGTAAAATTCGTAGTTGAATTCCGGGCCCCAATTGTTGTCTGGATCGCGGGGGGCGTGGTGGTACCAATAATCGTGATCGATTTGGGTGAGGGGGCTGGATGATTCGGAGTGGTTGTAAATCCCGTCGATGATGACGCGAATGCCGCGGGCGTGACACTCGTCTATCAGGTTTTTGAGTTCTTCTGTGCTGCCGTAGCTGGACTCTGCTGCGAAGAAGTAGCGGGGGTTGTAGCCCCAACTGTAGTCGCCGGGGTATTCTTTGAGGGGCATTAGTTCGATCGCGTTGATGCCGAGATCGGCTAGGTAATCGAGTTTTTCGACTACGTGCTTGTACTTGCCGCGGGCGAGGGGATCTGCTTCGCCACCGGAAAAGTCGGCAACGTGCATTTCGTAAATTACTAATTCTCGATCGGCAGGCAGCGGTTTGTCGTCGTGTTTCCAGACGTAGGTATCGATGATGCGCGAGCCATCTTCGATCCGAACAACGCCGTTTTGAGTCGGATCGTCAATGTCAGTCGCGTAGGGATCTACCACATCTACCCACTCATCTGCTTCCACAAACCAGCTTTTCGACTGCACGCGGAATTTGTATTGATGAAGGCCGTCCTCCAAATCAACCGTGGTACGGAAATAACCTTCTTCGTCTTTTTCCATCGGGATTTCTTCCCAATTAGAGAAACACCCCATCAAGGCAGCTCCTTTGTTGTAGGGAGCAAATAACTTAAATTCAATGGGAGCGGCCATAGTTCCTCTTTTTAGAATATTTAAGTAAGAGTTGATACTTTTAATTTCGCAAACTTAAGCGAACTCAGGCATCAGTCTGGGGATATAAATTTTTTAATTGCTTAACTATTCCTCAAAGTATGAATACCTTGCCCCTGCCGCTGCATTTTGTGTGAAATCGCGCCAGTATGCGTCAGTCCGATCGCAATTTTTCTAATTGGCGATCGATCCCCCTAAGCATTACTAATCCCTTCGTTATTTGGCATCTATCTTAAGGTATATTTATTTGCACAAATATTCTTTTAAATATCTGCACTGGGATAGATTTAAATTTAAATAATAGGTTTTTTTTAACTTTGAAAGTATGCGGCTGGGTGCTGGCGGCGCACCTGAGATTATTGGCAACACTTCGCCGCCAGCACCCTACTTTTAAGTTGCTTTTGCCTGCTGGTGGCGCTTTATCCGACCAAGCCGGAACGGAGGGCGAGAACGGCTGCCTGAGTGCGATCGTCCGCGCACAACTTGTTTAAAATATTGCGGACGTGAGTCTTGACTGTACCGACAGTAATGTACAACTTTTCGGCGATCGCAGCATTGCTGTAACCCTGCACGATCAGTTCCAAAACCTCTAATTCCCGCTCGGTTAAAGGGTAAGTTTCAATGATGTGACTGAACTCGGGTTCGGCAGCCTTAATTGTGACTCTTTTGCCTTCAGCCTTCGGCTCTTCCGGGGCAGACTCTTTAGTGCGAGCTTGTTTCAGGACAATGCGGGCGATCGCCGGATCGATCCAAGAGTTACCTTCGTAAGTTACTTTTACCACATCTAATAACTGATCGAAGCTGATATCTTTCATGCAGTAAGAGTCAGCTCCGGCGGCAAAAGCTGCCAGCACTTCTTCTTGATTGTCCTGAAAAGTCAGAATCAAAATTTTTGTATCGGGATCGGACTCCGCTACCGATTTTTTGAACTTTTGTGTCAGTTCAATGCCGTCAAAATCCGGCAAGCCAATGTCTACAATTGCCACGTCAGGCTTTGAAGACTGAAGCAGTTTCAATCCGTCTGTAGCGTTAGCTGCATCGCCGACTACTTCTATCGTGTCACGCTGTTGTAAAGCTGTGCGGATGCCAACTCTTGTTAGGTCGTGGTCTTCTATCAAAGCAACGCGAATTTTACTCATCTTTCTTCCAATAGTCCGCTAACTTTTTAAAATATCGTCAACTAACTCAGCCAAACTGAGTAAATTTGAGAATGTGTCCCGATTTAGGGTTTGACAACCCGCACATCTTTTTCAAGCATACTCATGCAGTCGCCCTGTTGCAAGTTAATTTTTAAGTTATTTTGCTGCGATCGGCGGCTTGCGTCCGATCGCGGGACGGTAAGCTCTGAATGTTTCAACAGTTTAACTGAATTATGCCATTGTCCGTCCCTTGATAGAGGTAAATATAACACTACCCAGATAGATTTAAAGTATAAAAACTTTAGATGCACTTGGGCACTCAAAATAAACAAAGCTAGCAGCACGAGTCTTGAATCGATGTTAGGAGGGTTCAAGTTGAATGCTTATTGATAAAAACCAGTTATGACTCACTATCACGGCAATAACTATTTTCGCTCCGAGTTTTCCGACAGGGAAATATTACACAAAGTATCAGAAATAACCTCCCCCGAAGGGCAAGTTTGCGACTGCGAAACTCCCGACGATCGCCCTGCACCGCCAGTTCCTCACATAGTTTGGAAAGTTAATGCCAACGGCCAGGCGACTTATCTAAGTCATTGCTGGGAGGAGTACACGGGGGTACCAGCATCAGCAGCATTGGGTTTCGGCTATCTGGCGTGCGTCCACCCAGAAGACCGCCCCCTTCTGTTGACGCGATCGCGCGCTTCTGCCAGGGAGGCACAAAGCTACGAAATAAAATTTCGTCTTCAGGCGCGCTGCGGCACTTACCGCTGGAACATAGCTAGAGGCTCCCCCGCGAACCCGGACAGTCAAGATGTTTTAGAGTGGGTGGGAACCTACACAGATATGGATGCGGTCGAACAAACTCAAGCCAGGCCAGAAGGTGAACCAGAATTTTGGCACCGCCAAGGGTGCTCGGAACCTAACTTCAGGGCCGAAAATTTGTGCGAAGTTATGAAGGTAACGGATGCAGGACAAGATTTGCAGGCGATCGAGCGGTTTACAAATGTGTTAAGCCAGCGGGCGGGCAACTTGTCCGAGTTGTTGCAAGCGATCGCGGACGCGACTTTAGAGGCGATCGCCGGAGCTGAATTTTGTCTGGTGGCGCTCCCCGACTGCGATTGCAGCGGCCTCAAATTCAGCGCTGTTGGAGGCACTCAAAACTTTGAGAAAGGCAAAACCCCGCAGGTGCAAGACAACCTGCTGTTGAAAGCCTTTGCGACGGGAGAGTCTCAACTGTGGTACTCTGAGTCGGGCTGCTCGGTGGCGGCGGCGGCCTGTGCCGCGGCGATCGAGTCGGGGGAAACCGGGCGTTTGGGCGTGTTGGCGATCGGCAGCGGGAAAGAGTGCGCCGCCATTGACGGATCTTTACCACTGCTGGCGGTGATGGGAAAACAAGCTGCGATCGCGATTAACACCGCGCGGGCGATCGAAAAATTAAAAAAGCAGGAACAGCTTTTAGACTTGCAAAACGAGCTGCTGATTCGCCAGCAGGAAGAATTGGAAAATCAGGGCCGGCGCATTCAACAGCAAAAATTGCAACTGTTAGAAGCAGCCAAGTTAAAATCGCAATTTTTGGGCACGATGTCCCACGAATTGCTAACTCCCATGAATGCAATTATCGGCTTTTCCCAATTGCTGCTGCGCCAGCACAAACAACTGCTGAGTCCCCAGCAAAGAGACATGGTAGCGCGCATTTTAAATAACGGTAAAAATCTGCTAGTGCTGATTAACGATATTCTCGACCTCTCCAAAATGGAGAACAGCAGCACTGAATTAAAAACAGAAAAATTTGATTTAGCGCATTTAGTAATGAATGCGGCCCTGGAATTCGGAACTCAAGCTACCGAAAAAAAAGTGGCAATGTCAGTCAGCATCTGCTTGCAGGATCAGTTTATAGTTAATGACAAGTGGCGGCTGCGACAAGTTGTGGTCAATCTGATTTCCAACGCGGTTAAATTCACGGATCGCGGCTGCATTTGGATTGAGGTGGGGGAATTAAATGGCGATCGGCTAAGTATCACAGTTCGGGATACAGGAATCGGCATCTGTGAAACCGATATTCCCCACATTTTTGACAAATTCCGCCAAGGAGACCAAACCACAACCCGCAATTATCCAGGCACCGGTTTGGGACTAGCAATTTGTGCCTCTTTAGTCCAGATGATGGACGGCACAATTACAGCAGAAAGTCAACTAAAAAAAGGTTCGACATTTAGGATTGAAATTCCGCGAAAAATTCACGCTCAACTATAAAAAAATGCAGGAAACAAAAGGAAGAAGGAAGTCCGGTTAGATCCTTTTTGATAGATAAAAATTATGTATTGCTGTCCCCGAAGAGCGAAATCATATCAATTCCGTTAGTAGGGGGATTATTCATTTCTCTGCGATCTCTCTGTGTTCTCTGTGTTCTAGCGCCGGTTAAATCATTCCGAGACAACCGGAAACGAGGTCGATCGCTCTTCGGGGACAGCACTATCAAAGATTCAAATATACAATTTTGACGCTACCGAATTTGATATTGGCGATCGTATCATGTCCGGTAGATTGCCAAAACAAAAACGGTTTGCAGTGCGGAATGCGAGTCCGTAAAAAGGAGCGGACTCGCATTCCGCACTGCGAACTAACCTATCTGTGCGGTTAATCGCTCGAACAGGATTCTGCGTTTAGATCGAAGCGGTTTTAGCAACCGACTAAAGACTAGAAGTTTTTCCAACTTCAGCCTGAGTAGCAATTGGTTTAACATTGGTGTAGCCCATATTATTAGCTACATCGCGCAGCACCGAAATTTGCTGTTCAAAATCAAAAGCTTCAATCTCACCCAACACGCCATTGACAGCCTCAGTTGCCTCATATCCTTCGGGGATATCCACAATTTTATCTCCCATACCAACAGCCCAAGCATACCAAACGAGCAACTGATTGTTAGCAGTTAAAGCTCCGTAAGCGCGAGAATAAGGCGTGTCATCGCGGTTGACAATAGCTCGCATTATATTCAGTTGTTCGTCCTTGGAAAGGTTGTAAAAATCGTCTAGCAGCACGGGAGCTAATTCTGGCTCCGCGGCTTCGGGAGCGGCTGGCGTAATTGAATCTCCCATTTCTTCATAAATAAAGTACAGCAGTGCCAGTTTTTCATCTGTACCCAACCCGTTGATTTTCTTAACCGTGTTTTGAGTATCCTTGGAGGTAGCGTGAGAATTGGTTTCGGCAGGTGAGTTCATAAATAAGTTCCTTAAAAAGGGTTCTAGAATATATAAATATCAAGATTTGTAAGTACAAGTCACCATCCCCAAGAGGTAATGCAATTTTCGATTGGCGGTTGTCGATTTACGCTCGAACAATGGGGCATAACTGATTGTGTAAGGGTTTGGAGCTTGCCTGAAGCTGCTTTTTTTGCGGAAATTAATGTAATGTCGAGCCGCTGCCCTCCCAGAAATCATCCTTAAGATAGAAGCCAGCGATACATCTGCGGGAAGATGTAAAAGCAAGGCAATTAAGCGAGGATCTAGCAAGTGAATTGTTAAATAAAAATACCAAGGAGTCGGCTATGTCTGAAGTCAGTAAAGAATCAAATAATTCTCAAACATTTGACGCTCAGCAAATATCTGAAAATGTGGAAGCTGGAGAACAAAAGTTGCAGAAGGTTGATGTATCGGCAGACTACGAAGCTTCCAAAGAATTCAGCGTTAGTGAAGTCGATCGCACGAGTGCAGGTGCCAAAGCTGCCGCCGCTGCAACTAAACCTAAATTTGATACTCCCGCTCCTGGCAATATCGCCAAGCCGGCAGATTCCAGCAGCAAGCCCGAAGATTTTCGGGAGATGGCGAAGGAAGTTAACCCCGCAGGTGCACCGGGCAATGTTACCGACGATTTGGTGCAAAAGGCGATCGAACGCGGTACACCCGGCAGTTAATTGAGAATTTCTCAATCCTCGACACATAATATCAATTCCGGTGGCACTCATACATGATGTTAACAGTTAACAGTTAACAGTTAACAGTTAACCGTTAACTGTGAATCTACTATTCCGATGAAGAGAGGATTTGATATTACCCCCCAAAGCATCGGGGGGCTAAGACTTCATCAGCACATCTTTAGAAAAATTTTATACCTATGAAGTTTTAAGTGTGCCTAATTACTTGATTTTAAGTCGATCGCCCGACCAATTTTTCCGATCGCCCGATCGCCCAAAATTTCAATTACCAAATCCACCCGATCCCCAGAAAGCATCGACTGAATAAATAACTCAGGATGCAGCGCTTTCCAGAAATATTCCACAAACCGATTAATTTCATCCTCTCCCATTCCCGACTTACCCGCCGCCATCATTTCCCGTTCCGCCTGATTGCGCCACACTTGAGAAAAGCGGTAATCTCGGGGATACAAAACCATCAACCGATCTAATCGCTTCCACAGCGGCAAATAGTCGTGCAGCTTCGCATTCATATCGCGGGCAAACTGACAGTCAGCCTCTGTAGAAATCGGAAACGGCGCAGTTGCTAAAAACTCGTTCAATGCGGCCTCTGCAACTGGATTCACGCCGACAAACCAACCTTCAAACAGTACAATATCCGCACCGCAAATAATTTCCGGTTGAGTTCTATCTCCCGCACCACCCCAGGCAGATTTGTCAAACCGGGGAATTTCTATTATATTGTTAATTAGATCGGTTTTGAAGACATCAGATTTTAGATTGTCAACTGCGGCTAATTCGACAACTGAAGAACCGCGGAACTTGTCTAAAACTGCTATTCCCAAGTCAATATCGTGAGTTCCCGGAGGGCCGCGCCAAATTAAACGTGGGTCGCCTTTTTGGAGTTGTTGGCGATCGGCATAAGTCTTGTACAGATCGTCTAAAGAAATGCTGACTGTAGAATATTTGAGTTTTCCCAAAATCAGCTTCAAAACTTGGCATAAAGTCGTTTTCCCCGTTCCTTGACTTCCTAAAATCCCTTGAATGAGAGTTTGGTTTGAACTTTGTTTTTCTGTCGATAATTGGATTGCCAGCGGCAGCCAAAGATTCCACAAAGTTTCGAGAAAAACAGTTGACTTTAGCGGGAAAGTATGCAGTTCGTCCAGCAGAGAAAAGAATAAATCGGTTTTGTGGCGGACAAAATCGGCTGCATTGTCAGGAGTAATGTTAAAAGCGCGCGATCGGGCATCATCCGCAAGTTCCCATGCAGCCAGCAATTCTAACTCGCGGGCGCTTTTGTTGGTTAGCGGGCGATCGCCAGTTATCCATGCTTCTAAAATTTCTACAGGATTTAAGTTCGATCCATCCATCTTGTTAAAAATATCGGGCGGAAACTCACCAAAAAACTGCCATCTGCCGGGATGCCTTGTCTTTGCCCAGATAGCAGCCAGCAGCATGAGCTTTAACAACTCACAAATGGCTTGCCGACTATCCCGCGGGCGAAATCCTCCGGATTTATCAGCGGAGATGAGCTTAAAAGCAGCGCCCCTACAACTCAAAAATTTTTAAGAGCCAAGCTTGAAAGCTTCCACAAATAAATTGTAAATCACACCAATTTTCAGAGCATTGAGCATTTCCACCCACAAAGAACGGGTTTTTAGCCGCGGGAAACCATAAACCAGCAGGTTCACCAACTCCACCAACAATACTAACAGCGCGCCGGCGATAATATCCCAATCACCGGATTGCCCGGCCGTCGTCGAAATAGCTGTTCCCACAAAAGTGCCGAACAGCAAGCTAATTACCAACAGCGAAATCCGCCGCCAAGGATTGCTCGCCCAGCGCGTGAATCGCTCGCCCAGAACATCAATCAATCTGTTAATTCGGGTATTCTGCATAGAAGTTAAAATTTATACTGTTGAGTTAAAAAATGCGGTTCGAGATTGACTCCAAATGTTTACCGGGTGTGTATGCCGCCATCTAAAATTTTAAATTTAACATCTAAGATGGTATTGAGCGATCGCCTGACAGCATTAGCTTTCGCGACTGACACCGAAAGCCCTCATTTTCGTTAGCCGAGAGGAGAACTCGCGATCGGTCAAGCAATTAAGCGTATGTGTATCTTGTGGCACAGTAGCCCCTAGTTTACATTAAAAATAGTTATGACTAATTTCAGGTGTGCGGTCTATTGTTTAAGCATAAAACTTATGAAACTTAAAATTTACCAGATTTTAATTGGATTGTCGATCGTCCTATTTACCGGAATGTTTCTCGGACGTTTTGAAATCACTATCTCCAACGGTGCAAATCAGTCCAGCGAGCTGCCCTCCTCCGCCACAGCACTCCCCCTGTCTCTTATACCCATCTCCGAGCCCACGAGACCCTCGGAAATCTC
>NZ_JADEXD010000206.1 GCF_015207285.1 Tychonema sp. LEGE 07203
CCCCCACCCCCCCCTTATAAAGGGGGGGAGTCAAACTTTCAGTAGCAGCATAACTTTATGAAATTGGTATTATCTAACATCTTTTAGGAAGGACTGAAGTCCTCACTACAAAGTTACTAAGGTTTGTCACTGCTTCCTGTTGTTCATTTCGCCAGCCAATACAATATGCAATTCATCTTCAAGTTCAAATCTATTAATAAGCTGCTGCCAATTTGCTTGGCTGCGATAACTGTCCTGTTAATCGCCTATTTTGGGCAGCAACCAAGTATTGCTCAAGTGCGATCGAACATCACAGTAGATTTTGGCCAACCAGCCGTCGGTATAACGTCCATGAGCGGCATCTTGCACGGCATCGACCCCAGCAAGCCCCCAGACAACTTAATTAAACCCTTGCAGCCGAAGCTGTGGCGCGCGGGAAGACTCGATATTTACGATCGAGTAATTGCCAGCGGAGCCGAGTTTCAACTATTAGTTAGCGACCTCTGGGGCTACGGTAGCAACCCCAAAGGCTGGCCCTATCAAAATTATCCCGAATGGGAAGCATTCATCCGACAGTTAGCCCAACAAAATAAAGGCAAAAAAATTATTTGGGATATCTGGAACGAACCTGATTTAGCAAACCCGTTTTGGAAAGGAACTAGAGAACAATTCTTTGAAACTTACAAAAGAGCTTACAAAATTTTGCGGGAAGAATTGGGGCCAACAGCCGTGATTGGCGGGCCGAGCATTAGCACTTACAACAAAGAATACCTCACCGCCTTTTTGGATTACTGCAAAGCCAACAAACTAGAAGTAAATTTCCTAGCTTGGCACGAACTCAACGATACCATAATTTTATTTGTGGACGACCACGTAATCGATGCCAAACGCAATTTTCAACAAAGTCCCTTTTACAAGGAACTGAAATTGCAAAAAATTTACGTCAACGAAATTGTTGGGGAATTAGCTCAATATCAGCCGGGGGAAATTTTAGGTTATTTGTATAACTTGGAGTATGCAAGAGCTGATGGTGCTTGCAGAGCTTGTTGGGATACAACCGGAGTTCAAAAAGTTAGCAATTGCTTCAACAATACGCTGAGTGGGATGGTTACGCCTAATACTTTTGAGCCGAGGGCGGCTTGGTGGACGTACAAAGCTTATGCTGACGGAGTGAATTCGCGGGTGCTGAGCCGATCGGATAACGATCGGCTTGTCGCTTTAGCCAGCAAGTCAACTCCTCAAGGTAAAGCACAGGTACTTTTAGGTTATTTCGATCCCAATTATTCCTCGGCCACAACCGTTACGTTGACGCTGGCCAATTTGCGGCAATTAGGTATTGAAAAAGGTCAGAAAATTAGCCTCAAATTAGAGAAGATTCCTAACAATCTAGAAGGCGCTGTGCCAAAGCTTGTCACGGTTAAAGAGCAATCTTTTTCGGTGGGAGGAAATAACTTGAATTATGTTATTCCTAATTTCAAGGTTCACGAAGGCTATTTATTGACGGTTAGGTAATATCGTGGACGGTAGCATCGGAATGATTTAACCTTATTAGTACACAGAGTACACAGAGTCCGAGAATATATATCTGAATCATTCCGATGCTACCGGATTTGATATAATATGGCGGTTTCAACCGCCAGACAGTTAAATGAAAAGGTCGGCAGAGCCTCCGGATATGCGTTCCCCGGCTCTGCCGGGGAACGAGTAGATACTGCTCTATCTCTTAGTCTGCGGAGGCAGACTTGGTTTGTGTAGTTGCGGTTTAAACCGCCGAATTATGTGGATTCGTCAAAGATTTTTGCACTGATTCCAGCCATTCTCTGACTGTTTGATTTTCCGATTGTGGGTCATAGTAACAGCCTAATTCATCGAGGATGAATGTTTCTAAGTCGGCTGGGGCGATCGGCATTTCTAGCAGTTTGCTGAGCTCTTGCGATGCGGCTTCAACCGTTTCGCGCGGTTCGCTGCTGCGGTAGTTGTTCACTACATCGCTGGCAGTGTCAGCTTCTAGCGGCCAGTCTTGGTGAAAGTAGGAACTGAAAAATTGGGTTAAATTAGGAAATCGATCGATCATTCGGGATAAGCTGTGAGAATAAAGTATCCGGGAGGTAATTTGGCGCTGCGCTGGAGGACGATTTTCAGGCGAGATGCTGAAGTTGCTTTCGATGCGCGGCGGCGCAAAGTAATGCCAATTATTCTGTTGGCGTTGTAGTCGATCGTATAACGATTTCCTCGACTTTGCACCCAGGAGTCGATCGCACTTTGGTTTTTGCTCATTGCTTCCGCAATCGCCGCTTCAGCGACAGAACGATTCGTAAAGGAAGACGCTGCTGGAATTCTATTTTCCCGTGCCAGTCGCTGTGCTAGTTGTGCTTCCGTCTTACCAACGTGTCTCTCTAAAGTATGTCCCCCCGCAGCTTCGTGAACATCCAATCCGCCGCCCGGTATGCTAGGCACAAAAGCTACGGTGGTTTGTGCAGCAGTCCAGGTTTGCCCCGCCACAACCGTCGCGACAACATCAGGTATTGCCGATTGAAATAAAATTGTTATTGAGGCGATCGCGCCTATGATACCTAAAAACTGTTTGAGACGATCGAATTGAGTTCTCATTGCTGTTTTTTGTGTTCATTTTCAGAGTTATAGACTATTTTTTGTCTATTTCATATCTTACCATTAGTTAGTTAAGAATTCCGCGCAGCATTTTAATATACGGTGCGCGGTGCATCGCCCTAGGATTACTACGATTACAAATTTTTATAAATTTAAGTTAAGCGGTGCGTACCCTAGGATTATTGAGCCTAGGGGATAATTTCTGCGGTTTACAAAGCTTCACTAACCGCGAAAAAATGTTAATAATTATTTAGAAAAAATACAAATAATTGATGATACATTAATTGATGAGCTTTCAAAAGGTGGAAAAATGCAAGTAGTTATCCTCGCTGGCGGCCTCGGTACTCGTCTCAGAGAAGAAACAGAATTTCGTCCAAAACCTTTAGTTGATGTCGGCGGGCGTCCGATTATTTGGCACATCATGAAAATTTATGCCCACTACGGCTTCCAAAACTTCATTGTGTGCTTGGGCTATCGCGGGAACATGATTAAAGAATATTTCCTCAATTATGAAGCCATGAACAATGACTTTACTGTTTGTCTGGGACGCAAAAATAGCATTACCTATCATGAAGAACATCGCGAACAAGATTTTCATGTAACTCTGGCTGAAACTGGCGCGGAAAGCATGACGGGAGGGCGGGTAAAACGGATCGAAAAATATATCGATGACGAGAATTTCATGGTGACATACGGCGATGGAGTTGCTGATGTTAATATTGAGGGATTGATGGAGTTTCACAAATCTCACGGCAAGCTAGCAACTGTCACTACATTTCGCCCGATTTCTCGCTTTGGAATTTTGGATGTAGACAGCGACAGCCGCGTAGTAGAATTTGCTGAAAAACCTCAAGTAGACGGCTGGATTAGTGTTGGATATATGATATTTAACCGCCGGGTGTTTGAGTATTTGGGTGAAGATGACTGTGTTTTAGAACAAAAGCCGATGCAGCGTTTGGCTGCCGAGGGACAATTGATGGCTTACCGTCACGAGGGCTTTTTCTTTGCAATGGATACTTACCGAGAATACAAGTATTTAAACGAACTTTGGGATGAAGGAAAGGCTCCTTGGAAAGTGTGGAAATAAGTTATAGCATTTCAAGTGAAAGATGAGGTGTTGTCGGGCATGGGGCATGGGGCATTGGTCAAACAGGGCATAGGGCATTGGGCGGAGCGAAGCGGAGGGATGGGGCATTGGGCATTGGGCATTGGGCATAGGGCATTGGGCATAGGGCATACCTCACAACGCGACCAAATCCGGGTTGGGATCCCCTTTATGAACCAGTCGGCCTTGGGGCCGACATCGTTTGACTTTCTGGCGGTTTTAACCGCCGAATCATACAAGGGGTGGCTCAGATTTTGTATTAGTTGTGGGGCTTTCCAAAATAATAGTAATAAGCTGTGGCGGCATTTAAACTGTATGTCAAAAAACAATAAAAATCTTGTGGGGAGTAGGGGTTGGGCAGGAGAGCTCGCCCTGAATATGCAATGTTTATTTGCGCGACAGCTTACCAATTTTAAAACAATCATAAAAAATGGATTTTCAAGAAATTCTCCACAGCACAGAAAGTTATCTTAAAGAGTGTGTTGTACCCCGCGCCGAAGTTATCGACGGCGACTCGGAAGCGCTAAAAATAGCAGTTGCTGGGTTGGAAAGTCGATCGCTCTTAGCGTTGCGAGTTCCCCAAAAATGGGGCGGTGCCGAAATTCCCCTCCCGATTTTTTACGAATATCAGGAATTGACGGCTCGATATTCTGGCGCTTTGGCTTTCCTGCAAACTCAGCACCACAGCGCAACTGCGATGCTTGCCAACAGCGACAATGAAATGCTAAAAAATATCTACTTGCGGGCGATCGCCCAAAAAGAGTTACGCTTAGGTGTTGGGTTTTCGCATTTAAGGCGATCCTCTTCGAGGGCTTCGCTAACGGGCAAACCGGCAGTCACCGCAACTCCCGCAAAGGAAGGTTATTTACTGTCTGGCAAAGTTCCTTGGATTACAGGTTTTGGCTTGTTTCAAAAGTTTATTGTAGCTGCTTTACTTCCCGACAATCGCGCGGTTTTTGGTTTGCTACCTTTTGCCAATATTCAACGCGAATATGGTAAAATAGCGATCGGCGAAATCATGCAGTTAATTGCCATGAACTCGACTAATACTGTGACAGCAACTCTCGATAATTGGTGGTTGCAGGAATCGGAAATAATTGCAGTTAAACCTGTCGGGTGGATTGCCGAAAATGACAGCAAAAATATCCTGAATTTTTTGCCTGGTACTTTTGGCTGTATTCGATCGGGATTGGATGCAATTGCAGCAACCGCGACAGCAAAAAATTCCGCTTCGATGGCGGCGGCTTGCCAAAAACTGGAGCAAAAGCTCGATCGGCTCAAACAAAATTTCCGACAATCTCAACACAGCTCAAAAGCAGAACAATTAGCGCTCAGAGCCGCAGCCATTGACTTAGCGGTGCGTTGCGGGCACGCTGCGGTTGTAGTTTCCGGCGGTGCGGCTAACGGTACGCAGCACCCCGCCGGGAGAGTTTATCGAGAAGCTTTGGTGTATACTGTTTCCGGGCAAACCAAGGACGTGACGGAAGCTGCGCTCGATCGGATTGTCAGCTAGCTGTAGGGGCAATCCCCCCGTGGTTGCCCGGTTTCAACTGCCTTGATTTTTGCCGATGACAAACAACTTCAACTCAAACAATTTAAAAACGATCGCCTACAGACAAATTATCGACTTAACCCACGCAATTCATCCAAATATTCCCATCTGGCCCGGAGATCCGGCGATCGAATTTGAAACCGTATCTCAAATAGAAAAACACGGCTATTTCCTGCGAAAATTTTCAATCGGAGAACACAGCGGCACTCACATCAACGCACCCAACAGCTTCGATCCAGCCGGTGCGAGTGTTGATAGTTGTGCGCCGCAGTCGCTAGTTTCGCCCGCAATTGCGATCGACATCCGCGAGCAAAGTCTTGCCAATCCCGACTACACTTTAACTGTAGATGATATATTAAATTGGGAACAAAAGCACCAATTTATACAACCGGGAAATCTAGTTTTATTGTATACTGGGTGGCAAGAAAAATGGGAGGACGAACGAGATTTTTTTAATGCGGACGAGAGCGGAATTTGCCACTTTCCCGGATTTAGCAAAGCAGCAACTCAATTTTTGCTAGAAGAACGTTCGATCGCCGGAATAGGCACCGACACCCACGGAGTCGATCCGGGACAAGACGAAAGTTTTGCCGTTAACAAAATGGTGTTGGGAAAGCAGCGAACAGTGCTGGAAAATCTGGCAAATCTCCACTTGTTACCTGCCGCTGACATCACTTTGGTTGTCGGAATATTACGCCTTTTGGGAGGTTCCGGGTCGCCCGTGTCGGTGTTAGCTTTGGTGGCTTGATGCGGTAAAATAAGATTCAGAGAAGTAAAGTAAAAATAATAAGATTAATGACAGAACTG
Organism: Tychonema sp. LEGE 07203; assembly: GCF_015207285.1. Lineage (GTDB taxonomy): Bacteria > Cyanobacteriota > Cyanobacteriia > Cyanobacteriales > Microcoleaceae > Microcoleus. The sequence continues at coordinate 6,054 of NZ_JADEXD010000206.1, forward strand.
CCACAGGATCTCAACGAGGCGATCGCCCAATCCCGCATTGCAACAGCCGCCGCCCTCTCGGACGGCCAAAATCTCCTGCAAGTTGAATTAGTATTTCCAGAAATCGCACTGCAAGCACAGTCTATCACCCAACAATTTGTCCCAGAATTTGAAGAAATGCACTCGGGGCTCAAAGTCTTTTTTCCCGATACCGGTGCTGCAGCCCTCGCCCGCCGCGACTGGGGAGAAACACCGTTTAAAGTTACAGATTTGGGCAGCAGCCGCACCCCTGTCGAAGAGAAAATAGCACCGGAAGACGAACTGTTTTTGCTCGTCAATCCAGCCGCCGTAGAAGTAGCGCAAGTTGAAAAACTCTACATAGCAGCCGCGGGTCGCCCTGTAATTCTACTAAACCCGCGGCTCGAAGATGTTGCTACTATAGGTATAGGCTATGCAGGCCGTCAATTGCGCGATCGGTTCCTCAGCAAAATCGAATCCTGCTACTACATCAGACCTCTAGAAAGTGCGGCTTTATTCCGCTGTTACCCGCAACCCTGGCAAGTTTGGCTGGAAACAAACGACGAATACGAACTAATTTCTGAAACCGCCCAAAAACCCGTTGGAGACGATTTAGAGCGGATTTTAAACAAAGCTTTGGGAACCGTCGATCCCAATTCCAACGCACCTGTTAAACCGCTAAAAAAGAAAGGTTTTTTGGCAGAACTCCAGACTTTCCTCAAAGCTTTGACTCAGTGACAGCAGTTAAAGGTCGATCGTATTTTCGGGTGCGCGGTGTCGATTGGGCCATTGAAGATTGTCAATTTGAGATTCAATCCACAGGATTGTCGGATGCCTCAGCAGCGGATTATTTTCGACTGAACCGGCCAATCGCGCTGTGCACCTTAAGTAAGTCGCCCTAACTATTTATCGTTGGGATCTGCCAGGAAGCAGTTCGGCTTAACGCAGGAGGGATTCAGGAAAGCGCGTGATTTACATTTCATTACTAGCGTGCTGTTTATCTGCGCCTTTCTAACCCCACCGTCAAATAACTGTTTAGTAAATCTCAAATTGAAAATCTCAAATTGAAATTCCCATGACTCACTAATAGCAGTTGCAGACACACAATTAACAGCTTGCCAGTATTGTTATCTGTAGCAATGCAAACAAATATTAGCGAAAGTTACTGAATTCTTGATAGAAAGCAGTATAATGGGTGAGACCCCTCCTCCCGAAAGAACGGAGAAAATATCAGCAAAGTCACAGGATATAAGCAAGTAATTGGGGTTTCGAGCCAGGGAAGCGGATAAACACAGTGGAGTACCGACGCATTGTTATCGGGGACGTACACGGGCATTACGACGGCTTAATGCTCTTGCTAGAGGCACTTGCCCCGAGCTCGAAGGATCGCATCTATTTTTTGGGAGATTTAATCGATCGCGGGCCCAAAAGCGCTCAAGTATTAGATTTTGTCCAGCACAGCCCCTACCAAACTCTGCTGGGAAACCACGAACAACTGATGCTGGAGGCTTTGTCCGGATCGCACGTGGATATGCGGGCGTGGCAATCTTGGCTGTGCAGCGGCGGCGATGCGACAGTCGCCAGCTACAGAGATACAGGGATGATGCCGTACAAACACTTGGATTGGCTGCGATCGCTCCCTACCTACATTGACTTGGGCGATATCTGGCTGGTACACGCGGGCGTGCATCCGGCAATGCCAATTAGCGAACAGTCTAGCGAACAACTGTGCTGGATTCGCAAAGAGTTTCACACGATATCCAAACCGTATTTTCCCAATAAATTAATTATCACCGGTCACACGATCACCTTTACCTTTGAGGGGGTAAGGCCAGGGGAATTAGTCAGGGGCCAAGGGTGGTTGGATATTGACACGGGTGCTTATCATCCCAAAAGCGGCTGGCTGACTGCATTTGACCTCAACTACCGCAGAGTTTATCAAGTAAATGTGTTTAACAATCAAGTCCGAATTGTGCCCTTTGATGAAGTTGTCAGACAATTGTACCCGCAGATTTCACGCCCAAAAACTCCGATTAGTCCTGTTGTTCAACATCAGGGTTAAATCAATTTGTAGTTGTAGGGTGCGTCAGTTTGAGTTAGATCGACAAATCGACGAAATTCACTTATTTCTAACGCACTCTACTACATAGATTTATTTGTTAACGAACCCCGAAGACGCTCTTGTCGCGCAGTAAGAAAACAGAAGAGAAGAGCTCGCCCTTGACAATTTTAGAATTGCGATGACGATCGCAAAAATCGGCTAATTTCCAGCTTGTAAGCCGCATTGTTCAAGCCTTCACCGCTAGCCAGATCCGGATCGATCGCTTGAGAAATAGCGGCAATTCGATCGCTCGTAGCCGGGTGAGTGCTCAAAATACTCGGCGGAGAAGACTGATTCAGCAACTTTTTCATAAAATCAACCATCCCAGATTGAGCGTAGCCCGATCGCCCCATAGTTTCCAATCCCAACAGATCCGCCTCGTACTCGGCTTGGCGGCTGTGGGGGCGACGCAAAGCCAACTCCACGCCAATCTGCACCGCGGCAGAGCGATCGAGCCCTGTCGCCGAAGCTACACCAGAGGCGATCGCCATTTGACGCATTTGTTTGATCGAATGGCGAGCACTAATATGCCCGATTTCGTGGGCGATGACGCTGGCTAATTCGGCTTCATTATCCGCCGCCGCCATCAAACCCTTATTCACGTACACAAAACCGCCCATAGTCGCAAAAGCGTTAATTTTGTCATCGTCAATTACCTGAAAAGTATAAGGAATGTTCGGGCGAGTGCTTTGCTCTGCCAGCCGCTGACCGATGCGATTGATATATACTCTAGCAGCGCGATCGCCGTAAATTTTCACTTCCGAGCTCGCCAACTGCTGATTGATTTGTTTCCCAACAGTCACCTCCTGGCGATCGGAGATATTCGACAGTTGAATAATTTGAATCCCCCGAAAAATCAGTTCCGGCAAAGAAAACGCCTGTGTCGGTTGCGGGGAAACCACCCCGATGCCCGCAGCCACAATCAGCGACAGAAACAGATAAATTCCCCGGCCACAAGTATGCCGGCAAGTCAACCAAAAACTTTTGAACATGATTGATAAGTGCTAAAGGAAGTCATTAGTCATTAGTCATTAGTCATTAGTCATTAGTCATTAGTCATTAGTCATTAGTCATTAGTCATTAGTCATCAGTCATCAGTTATTAGTGCTGTCCCCCCGGAGCTTTCCGTCCAACGTCATCAGGAAGATGGAAGATGGAAGATGGAGATAAGACGGCGGTTGAAACCGGATCTACAACAACAAAGTCCCTCTCTAAGAGACTGAAGAAAATAATGTAATTTCATCCGTCCGTTCTTCAACCGGCGTCGGCAGGTTTTGTTTGACTTTCTGGCGGTTTCAACCGCCCGGTATTCTTTTTTTTTAGGAAAAACTCAAAAAGTCACTACATCGGCAGACGAAATAGAACGCTGCTTAGTTGCTATTTTAACTTGTTGCCAAATTTTAACCACTCTCCCCA
>NZ_JADEXD010000207.1 GCF_015207285.1 Tychonema sp. LEGE 07203
GTTGGGGGGGTAATATCTAGCGCTACTTTATGCAATTGGTATTAGTTGAAAAAAGATTATATTGTCTACAAATCAAACAGGATTGCTATATCAAACTATAGCAATCCAGGTGTTTTAACAATTACACGAAATTCACATTTAACTCAAGGTAGATTAATTTTATATTAATTTGAAAAATTACCGCGATCGCAGCACAAAAACCCAACACTCAAAAAACTAATCAGAAATTTCTAATTGCGAGATTGCATAGCGGGCGACAGTCAAACCAACTCTCGCCTGTTCTATTTCCGACAATTGCGCCCAAGGTCTTTTAGTCTCCACAACCGCTTCCACTCCCGACGAATCAGCCTCCCGCATTGCATAAGCTAAAGGACGCGCCAACACCTGCAAATCTTCCTCAGCCCACTGAGGCAAAATATTTAACACGCACTCTACCATTTGGTCGGCTAAAGATTGATACTTAACAGTTGCATTTTCGACGCTTTGAGCGATGCGGGTCAAAAAATCTTCAGGAATGCCAGTAAATTTCTCGCGCAAAGACTTTTGCAGCGCCGTCGCCAGCCAAACTTGTTCTAATTGCGCGAATAAAACTTGCGACTTCTGGGCAATATCGCTGTCGCTGAAGGAATCAGACAGTGAAAATTTCTGCTCTAGATCCGCCAAATAAGCTTCTGATTCAAGCTGTGCCGGATTCCAGGGGTAAGCAACATCAGCCTGAACAATTGTGGCGAGCAGTTCCATCTCGGCATCAGGAAGAGAGTCGCTAAAATATTGAGAATCAGGAGATTGGGTAGCCATGATGTAATACCTAAGTGGTTGAAGGAGAATCAAGAAGGTGGACTCGGTTAAGCGATAGTTGGGAGCTGCCAGCGGTAACTAACTCTTTTAATTTCAGACTTGCGACTTAACGCCCAGAACTTTGCTGTGCCGCCGATCGCCTTCATTAGCTACACCTGCACCTTAATTAGTTCCGCAATCAGTCTCACTGTAGCCCGAAGTTTTTGCAACCTCAATAGTGAACTCAAAAACCTGACCTTGAGAACTGCCAAATTTTAGCTGAGTGCCGCTGTGCAACAGCCGTTCTTGATGGTGAACTCTCACCCATCCCTCAGAACCCAAAACTAAAGTCCCGTAGCGAGAAAAATCGCGCAAGAAGTAGCTAGGTTCTTCCCGGCTATCTCTGATGCTGTTGCGGCAGAAAATCTCGGCGTGTTTCTGAGAAACCCACTGTTCTCGAATCACTACGTCGTTTTCTTCCCACCGTCCGACTCGAACCATCCCGGCGCGAATTTGCCAAACCTGATTGCTCGATTCGGTGGATTTGGCATTTGGTCGATCGCGCCCCCGCAAGTAAGCACAAGACGGCAAGCGTCCCAACCAAGTAGAAGAATTTAAAGGCAATTCCGTTTTGAGGTCATCTACCGGCTCAGTCAGTTCACCGTCAAACTCTGGGTGCATATACAGCACCGGCAGCGTCCAAGCCGGTTGATTGAACTTGTAAAGTGTCAGTAGCTGCTGTCTGGCCACGGCGACGGCCCGATCGACCGACATCCGCCCGGCCAAAGCTCGAGCAAAAGTTTGGATAAAAGTCAAGGCCTCGCGATCGGCGATCGAGTCCCGCATCCCCAGCACCGCCGGCACTCCGTGATGGATCAGCACCTCAGCCAAACTGCTGCGGGCGATCGCCTGTTGCCGACCGTTAGTTGAGTCGGGTCTCTCCACCGCCGGCTGAGCACCCCAACAGGCATTAAACACCGCCAGCGTGACGCGGCACCGAACTAAAACCTGAGCCAGTTCAGTACCGTTAATCGCCGTTTCCGGCCCCAAAAACAGCAAGCCGCCATCGGGGCCCGGTATCCCGTGGCCGGCGTAGAACAGAATATTGTAAGCTTGCGTTTCCAGCCGAGAAATTAGTTCGGCCGGACTAGGTTCGATCAGGGTATCGACGCTAGTCGGAACGCTGATGTCGAAATATTTGCCGCTGTCGTCGGTTTGAAAAGCACTTTCTAGAACGCCAGCGAGGGCGAAGGCTTCTGCTTCCAACTGCAAGTGGCGGTTATTTCCCCTAGAAAATTCAGAATTAGCACCGCGCCCGGGTTCGGCTTGTCCCAAAACTAGCAAAATGTTCAGCGACTCCGCAGGACGCAGCGGCCCCAAGGGCTCAACATTGCTGGTAGTGCGGCTGAAAAGCAGTTGCTGCGACAGAGAAATTGCCGGTTGACCGGCTTGAGGCTGCATAATTTCCCAAGGCAAAGCAATTAAATAGGGTTCGCGCAAGTCTACGCGCACTCGCAGGGGTAGATTTTGCCCGATCGCGATACCTTTACTTTCCTGGAGACTGCCCTGAATCGGCCCTTCAAACAGCCACTGCCAAAGATCGATCCCCAAGCGCTGCATCAGGCGGCTGCTGTAGCTGGTCGGTGGCGGAGGCGGGTTCGGGTCGCCCCTGTCGTCCCACCCCCCTTGATTGAGGCCCAGCGGCACAGAGGGCTTCGTTGGAGGTAGGTGTAGCGACTTAGGGGTTCGTTTTTGAGTTTCTGCCAGTATATTCTGGTTGTTTTCCGGCGAGACGAAACTGCCATCAGGATTCAGGGGCAATTCGTGAATTGTCCCCGACGGAGAAAACATTTCCTGCCAAGCTTTCCAGGATTGGGACAGGGTATCGGGCCACATACAGTCGTGGTGAACGTACCCGCTGGGATAGGGAGCTTGTAGAACCCAGGTGGCAAAATGGTTTGCCCCAGCGGTTCTCAGGCGAGCGATCGCTATACTGAGGCAAGGACTTTCAGGGCGCGCCATCTTACGACTCTGGATATAAGGGTGATCGAGTTTATCTATTGGTAGTTTATCGGGTTTGGGGCGCGATCGAGCGCGAGAGATTGCTTTGTGAGTTTTTAATTTTATCTGCCGCCCAAAAATTTCTCTAAATTCGGTACATCCACCCAAGTTCCCGTAGCATTTGACTCCTGAGTCAAATCCATCAACAACTGAGAGTAAACCCCTTCTTTCAGCGACGGTATCAAAGATGTCCCCCCATCTATTGCTTCTACCCACCTATCTACTACTCGAACAAACGCTGCAATTCTCCCGTCTGGATAAACTTGAGGAAACTCCAATCTTTGAGGAATCTTAATTTCAGCTAAAGGTTCTCCAGCTTGGGAACCCCACAAACGAAATCCGTGGACGTAATCCTGCTGATTGTCGCTTCCGAGCACCAAAGTACCCTTGCTCCCGTAAATTTCTACCCAATGTCCGCGCCCTTGATAAGTAACCGAACTCAAACAAACTTGACAAAACGTTCCCCCGGCCAATTCCAACATCAACGTGCAAGAATCATCAGCATCAACAGGTTTTAAATTTCCCGCATCCTTCGGATCTGGCCGCGCCGAAATTCCTGTAATCAATTGCCCGCAAAGCCTCTGCACGGGGCCGAACAGCCAGCTAACATAATCAAAAACGTGAGAACCTGTCGCCCCCAAAACTCCGCCCCCCCGCTCTTTTTGCGCGTACCAATTCCAAGGGCGAGTTGGATCGGCGCGGCCCGACACCAACCAATCAATTTTAATTAAACGCTTTTCTCCGACATATCCTGCTGCTAATAATTCTGCTAGCATTTGCCATGCGGGGATGAAGCGAAACTCAAAGTCCATTGTGGCAATTGCTCTCGAACCACTATTGTTCAAATCGGTTTGAGATTCGCTGTTTGCTAATCGGTAAAGTTCCCTAGCTTCATAAGCTGTCAGGGCTGTGGGTTTTTCTAATAATAAATGTTTGCCTGCTTGCAATACGGTTTTTGCCATTTCAAAATGCAAAAATGGCGGGGTGGAAATGCTGACTCCCGCTACTTCTGGGATGGCTACTATATCGGCGATCGAGTTGCAGGCATAGGGGATGTTGTGGGTGCTGGCGAGATCCTGAGCTTTGTCTAAATTCCGGTGGTATACAGCCACAACCTCTGTCCGGTGGTGTGCCTGGAATCCGGGAAGGTGTACTTTTTGACCGAAACCTGTACCGACTATTGCAACACCAATTTTTGACATGATTTAATGATTGTTGACTGTTGACTGTTGACTGTTGACTGTTGACTGTTGACTGTTGACTGTTGACTGTTGACTGTTGACTGTTGTTATTTGTTATTTGTTATTTGTTAGCTGCAACCAATAACTAATGACCAATAACCAATGACCAATAACAAATAACCAACAACTAATGACCAATAACAAATAACCAACAACTAATAACTAATAACCAACAACTAATAACTAATGACTAATGACTACTGACTACTGACTACTGACTACTGACTACTGACTACTGACTACTGACTAACTACCCATTCAATTACTTGTTTGCCCAAACTAACGCCATTAAACAAGTCAATTTCTCTGATCCCTGTAGGGCTGGTGACATTAACTTCCGTGAGATAACCGCCGATGATATCAATGCCGACAAAGTACAGTCCGTCCCGTTGCAGCACGGGTTCTAACTGAGTGCAAATTTCCAGTTCGCGATCGGTGATTTCGGTTTTTTCGACTCGGCCGCCGACGGCCATGTTGCCGCGAAATTCGTTGCCGGTGGGAATGCGGTTGATAGCACCGATCGGCTTGCCGTTCAACAGTACAATCCGTTTATCTCCGTCTTTTGCTTCGGGGAGATAAGTCTGAACCATGACTGGAATTAGACCTTGTTGAGTGCTAATTTCGACCAGGGAGTTGAGATTGCGATCGCCCGCCTCTAAGAACAAAATCCCTTCGCCAGCTTTCCCGCCTAATGGTTTGAGAACTGCCGCTCCTTTTTTCTCAACAAATTCCCGAATTACTCGCTTGTTTTGAGAAACAATTGTTTCGGGGATCGCTCCCTCAAATTGCAAAGCATACATCTTTTCATTCGCCGCCCGCAATCCTTTGGGGCTGTTAACTACCAAAGTTTTCGCGGGATCGATGCTGTCTAGAAGGTAAGTAGCGTAGAGGTAAGGAATGTTGACAGGGGGGTCTGTCCGCATAAATACTGCGTCCATTGCTTCGAGAGGCGCGAAAGTAGGCTGTTCTTCCTCGTACCACACCTGAGCCGCCTCCCAGCGTCCCTCTACGAGTTTTACAGCGTTCAGCGCTACCCGGCTCAGCATTGCCCAGGTTTTGCCACCGACGACACTTAGTTGGTTGGCTTGAGTTGCCCAAACTTCGTGACCCAACTCTTGAGCTGCCTCCATCAGCGCTACGCTGGTATCGTGTCCTGGAATTAGTCGCGCGAGGGGATCGATGATGAATGCAAATTTCATTGTCAGTTGGCACTTATGAATTGGTCTGAGGAAAATTTGGTAAGCGAACTCGACTAATTTTTATTTGGCCAGCAGCGGGTCGAGTTGGCCTTGAGCTTCGAGTGCGTGGATTTCGTCGCAGCCGCCTATGTGTTGGTCGTTAATGAATATTTGGGGCAGGGTGTGGCCTCCGTTGGCTCGATCGGTCATTCGATCTCGTGCTGCTCGATCTCCGTCGATCGCGTACTCTGTAAAGTCTACGCCTTTTCGCTTCAGCAGTGCTTTGGCACGTATGCAAAACGGGCAGGTTCTCCAAGTGTAAATTTCTACTTTAGGGGTCATCGGACGCTCAAACAATAACAATATTTTTTTATTGTAATCTTAACCAATCTTATTTTAATTTTTATATAATAGTTGCAGCCCGCAAGCTGTAAATTGATTATTTATACAATTTTTTTAACTTTACTTAAAAATAAAAAAATATCCGCTTTTCCCGAAACGGAGAGATTGTGAAAACAATCAGCACGGCGATCGGCCTGCCTACCGCGGCTGACCGACCTGCTTGTTTCGTTTTCTGCCGGAACAGATGATTCCTACCCCTGTCGCCAGGAGTGCTGCAACAGTACCCGGTTCTGGGATAGATGTTGCTCTGGGGTTTGTAGTGGTGTTTGTGTAGATGTTTTGAAACGTCGGTGGCGGCGCTGGCGCTGGCGCTGGCGCTGGCGCTGGCACTGGCGCGATCGGGTTGGGACTCGCCGCCGCAGGTACATTGATTTCGGGCAATAGCGGTACCAGGTCTGGTGTTGGTACTGGCAATGGCGGTACCGGCTCTGGTGTTGGCGATTGGACGATCGGCAATGGCGGTACCGGCTCTGGTGTTGGCGATTGGACGATCGGCAATGGCGTTACCGGCTCTTGTACGGCTGCTGGCGATGTCTGTGCGGGAGCTCGCAGGGATTCTGTTGATGAGGTTGGTGATTTCGGGCTGGCGGTATTGTTAGGCACGCAGGCACTTGAAAAGTTTCCGGGCCCGCACACATCGACCGCTGCACCCGCCGGAGGAGCGGCAGCTAGATAGTAGAGCCCTGTTGCCATTGTGGCAGAGAGTCCTATTGCTAATTTTGCCAGTGGCGTACACATAACTATTTAGTTAAAAAATGGTAAAATCGGAAATTAGAAATAGTCCTAGAGATGAGCGCTGCGGGCAAAGATTTTAGAGTTTTTGCAATCAATGGATGTTTTCTTTTGCGGGCGCCTGTCAAGTATAGTATAGCGCTTGAGGAGAGCGCCCAAACACTTTAATCATCTTATTCTCTTTCACCTGGCCGTCGCGAACCTCGCCGTTAGAACTAGGTTAATACTTAGTGCTTTGCACCGAGTGAAGCAACATTTTTGGCAACCTCTCAACCAACAGCCGTTACAGCCATTAACAAAGAATGCTTTTACCAGTACCGCTGCCTCCTTAAATTTATAAGTATTTAACCGATGGCAAACAGGCTCTACTTTATCGTATTTGGCAATGCACAATCTGACTACTCTTTTATAGTCTCATGCTTCGGCAATTACTGTCCTCAGTATATGTACGTATATTCCCGAATGTCAACTACTTAAGAGCAATATTTAAGTATTTACCGAGGGTAGAGGGCGTATTGAATGAGTTGAGCTAGTCGATCGCGGAGAGTTTCCATGCCGAGACCTTTGGCGGCCGAAATAAATACGGCTTGAGGAAACTCTTCTCGGGCCAGGGCGAGAGTATCTCCATCTACGGCATCGATTTTGTTAAAAGCTACAAGGGCCGGGCCGGGAGTTACGGGCATATCTGTCAAAATATTCATGACCGATCGAATTTGGCTCTGCCATGCAGGATGGGAGAGATCCACGAGGTGCAGCAAAGCATCCGCGTCGGTGACTTCTTCGAGGGTAGCCCGAAAAGCGTCGATCAAGGATGGGGGCAGTTCGCGAATAAAGCCTACTGTATCTGTGAGGACGATCGACAAAGGTTCCCCGCCTCCGCCGTCAGGAATTCTCAACCGTCGGGTGGTGGGGTCGAGGGTGGCAAATAACTGGTCGGCGGCGTAAACCTCGGAATTGGTGAGCAGGTTGAGCAGAGTCGATTTACCGGCGTTTGTGTAGCCGACGATCGCGACTGAGGGTACATCGTGGTGGTGCCGGTTCTGTCGCAGCCGGAAGCGGTGGGCGAGCAGTTGATTTACTTCTTGCTGCAATCGAGTAATGCGTTTGGCGATCGTCCGCCGTTCGGTTTCTAGTTTAGTTTCCCCAGGGCCTCTGGTACCGATGCCCCCGCCCTGCTTTGACATGGCCTGACCCCTACCTCTAAGCCGAGGAAGGGTGTATTGTAGCTGAGCGAGTTCGACTTGCAATTTACCTTCGCTCGATCGCGCTCTTTGGGCAAAGATATCGAGAATTACCTCCGTGCGATCGACTACGCGGATACCTAAAAGAGTTTCCAAGTTCCGTATTTGTGCCGGTGACAAGTCGCGATCGAATACTACGAGGTTAGCGCTAACCGTCTGAGCGGTGAGAGCAATTTCCTGAACTTTGCCTTCGCCGACGACTGTCTGAGGATGGGGGCGCGATCGTTTTTGGCGCACTGTTTGCAGCACCTGACCCCCGGCGCTTTCAACCAGCCGCGTGATTTCTGCGAGTCCGTCCTCAAAATCCAGCAGAGTCATGTGCTGAGTCATTACACCCACCAGCAGAACCTTGTCTTGGTCTGCATCTACCTGCTTGGCTACAAACTCGGCTTGAAACTCTGCTTCTAGTCCTTCCACCAACTCCTGAAAATCTTGGTCTGCGAGGTCGTCCAAACTCAGCGGTTCTGAGATTGTCCAGGGAAAGTGTTGAGTTTTGATTGGTGAGTTTTGAACTGAAAACTCTTCAGTTTCATCAGTGTCATCAGTTTCATCAGTTGAAACTTGCTGTAACTGAGCGCTCAACACCGAAAACTCAAAATTTGGCCGGTCTCCCTGGGGTATCAGGTGAGCCAGATAAGTTTGTTGGATGTAACCTGTCCCACCGCCGCCGCGGCGCTGAAATCCTCCGCCGGTCAGCGTCAGCCAAACCAGGGCATCGAGGCGCTGAATTGTCATTGCTGTGAGAGCTGCTTCGCTTGGGGTTTCTGGCTTCAGGTGGGTGGCGATGCAGCGAATGCCGCTGAGGCGACCTCCCCCGTAGCGGGGCAACTCTAGGGGCGCAATCTGGGTTTGGCGGGGCGTACCGACGCCGACGCGGATTACTTGTCCGCGGCGGTTGATGTAGGTGCAGATTGGTTTGTCGATTTCGGTGCTGATGGCGGCAACGCGCTGGGCAAATTCTGCCGTGGTGATGCGATCGCCCGGTAGTCGCTGGTGGTAAAGCTTTTCGAGTTGCTTGAGCTGGCTGGACTTTAAACCTTGAAGATTGCCGTAGATGGTTTCGATAACTGTTTCTCCCTTGCGCTCTGTCGATCTTATATTTTACTTAACTCAAGGGCGATCGTGTTGTGGTTTGAAGTTTAAATATACTAAATTTTTTTGCCTCTAGGATCTGGCGAATTCTGTTGTAGTGAGTCAAAAGCGCGACTGTTGGTGACTGCCAGGCCCAAAAAGCTTTTTACAGCAGCCATCTCAAGTTGCGGTTGTTTTTGGTATCTGTTTTTAGTATCTACAGATACAGGCGAGCGATGAAAAAAACCTTTTAACAAAACTTAACACATATTTTTGTGTTTCAAAATCCTCCTTTAGACTTGTGTGTATCTTGAGCCTACAGGCAGATAACCAACTAGAAAATAGGTCGCTACTATGACAGGGTAAACATTGTTAAGGAATGTAATAACATGGAAACTCGTCCTACTAACGTACCTACAACCACTAATGCCTACAACGGCAAAGATCGGAATGCTTTTCTGTTTGGCTTCAACCCGCAAGCAGAACTATGGAACGGTCGCTTAGCGATGATCGGTTTCTTAGCTTATTTGCTGTGGGACATGGCTGGATTTAGTGTTCTGCGCGACATACTTCACTTTCTGCCTACCTATATTGCTCGCTAATAACGAGCTGTCTTTTCTGTCTGGCAGCATGAGTAAATGCCGCAACTGCCAGACAGGCTAAAAGTTACAAATGGCAGCGAGTACGACGGTGTTAGTTTGGGGAGCATAACAGTTATGCGATCGGTATAAATACTGATGATAATTTAAGCTGCTGCTTTGAGATTGACACCAATCATTCCATTTAAGTAAGCTACTCGATGAGCCAAGACTTGCGGCACATTTTGCT
>NZ_JADEXD010000208.1 GCF_015207285.1 Tychonema sp. LEGE 07203
CCCACAAACACCCCCAACACAATAGCCGAAGGAGTCTGTTCCGAGGTTGCCAAATAATGAGTCAGATCGTCGCCAATTTCGCCGGACACCAACTGTACCGTACTCGAGTAAGGGAAGCCGTATCCAACATCCCGCACCACGTACAAATAACCGTCACCTATAGCGCCGCCGACATCAAGTTTGCCTTTAGCATTAGGTGGCAATTCCACTGCGGGATTGCTCACATAACCTCGAACCGTCCCATCAAGTCCCGCATCAACCAGAAGTCCACCCAGAGGCCCATCTCCTTTAATGCGAATGTTGACTCTCGATTCGGGCCGTTTCATGCTGGAAACGAGTAACAACCCCGCCGACATCGTGCGTCCAAGGGCGGCTGTAGCCACGTAGGAGAGCTTGTGCCGCTGTCTTGCTTCTTCGGTGAGACGTGTGGTAATCACCCCTACAGCGCGAATTCCGCCGTCTGCGGCTTTGGCGCGAATTAATTGATCTGCCATGAAAAACCTTACTTTGTCTTTTGATACCTTCTCGAACTATTTTAGAAGTTATTGAAAATTGTGGCAGCAGGTAGCAGCAGTTGACTTAGGGCAGCCCGGAGCGCGATCGAACTTATTTTAGCTCTCAAAGCAATAATATTACCTTTGGCAATTTATGTTGATAAAAATTTGATTTGCATAGTATGCTTGGCGACATAGAAACAAAAAAAAGTGTGGCGGTTCTCAGTAACATCAGGTGCTAGGAGTGGGCCCAAGAGCATCGGCCCGCGCAGGGCACAGGCAGGAGTGGAAGTATCCCGCATACCGCACCAAGCTTGAGAACCGCTATAAAAGAGAAATCATTCAGGTAGCTAACGATCGAGAAAAACCCACTTATTATACAGTGTTAAATCTGCATATAAGATAATTATTGTGAGTTCTTTCAAACTCGGCAGCATCCCAATTGTAAAATTTAGTCAACAGTCAACCACCGACACCGCAACAGGAATCTATCTAATTCATCTGCGTTAATCTGTGTTTATCAGCCTGTATCTGCGGTAAAAAAAAGAGAATGTATCACCGCAGATGACAATTGATTGACACCGATTCGCGCAGATTAGTCATTAGTCATATAGAATCCGGTAACATCCCAATTATAAAATCCAGTCAACAGTCAACAGTCAACCAAAATCTATCTAATTCATCTGCGTTAATCTGTGTTCATCAGCCTGTATCTGCGGTGAAAAAAAGATAATTTCTAACCGCAGATGACAATTGATTGACGCAGATTCGCGCAGATGCAGAGCAGAGATATATGAAGAATTCCGATATTGACAAATTTGAACTGACATCTGTACAAACTTCTCGATTGTTAAACGATTATTTCAGTTCATTTAGACGTGCTACAGAATCAAGTTGTTCTTTGCTGGTTGTTACCCCCCCAGGATAGGGCTGGGTGTGCAGCGAACACCCTACAAAAAGACTAAAAACCCGGTTTCTGCCCAGAAACCGGGTTTTTTAACTAAAAATGGGTTGTTTGCATTCTTTGAACGAGTTACTGGTCGTAGCTGCCGCCAACACCGATTTGTGTATTGTAGATTTTGGCATCAGTGATGGTCATATCTTCCATTGATGCACCGGATACGTCGGCGGTGTTGATGATGGCTGCGGTGAGATTTGCCCGATCGAGGTCTGCATTGTTTAAACTGGCGTTAGTCAAGAAAACTGCCGTCAAGTCAGCACCCGTCAAGTTGGCCCCCGTCAAGTCAGCACCTTCGAGGTTAGCGCGGTAGAGGTTGGCGCCTTGCAAATTTGCTTCTCTCAAGTCTGCACCAATTAAATGAGCTCCTGTCAAGTCTGCTCCCGACAAGTCGCACCTAAAACATTGCCCGGTTGACAGTAACTGTTTAACTTGAGCCGGATTTTCGGCGCGAGCCGGGCCGCCGAACAGTAGGGGACTAATTAAAAGAGTAGCGGCTAAAAGATGGCGTTTCATATTTTTTTCCTCGGTTTATTATGTATTTAAGTTCTGCTGTTTATATCTACAATTTTACCACGGTGGTTTTCGCAACTTGCGATCGCATTCACAGATATGTTGTGACATCGATTCCCCTTGACAGCGCACAAATGGTTTCCGAAAGCTCGCAAAACTTATATGCCACAAAACTTAACACTGCTGAACTACAAGACAGTGCAGTTTTGTAGTAATATGTTCTATGTTAGCTAAAATTGCCCACAAATGTGTCTTTCTAAAGATGGATAAGTTCGGCAATGGAATGGATGATTTTAGCAGGTAACTCGATCTCGATCGCGAAAAATCGAAAAGAAATACATTTTTTTTAATAAAAGTGTCGCGAGACAGAAAAATCCACTTAAAATAAAGATTGACTTATAACTTTATAGGTAGAGGGTGAGCCGTCACCGACGAGTTCCCCAGCCAAAGATCGGGTGTATTTTTCACAAGAAATTTTTTATTAGGTCTCAGCAGCGCTGTAACAGTCAACGTAGTGCTAGGAAAGCAGCGCTTTTTTGGAATGTCGCAAAGTCTGTGCGATCGCAAAAATTAATTAAATATGTTCAAAAACGATTCCTCCAAGTATCTGCCGACTTTAGATCGAGTAATTGACCGATCGCCCTTGACAGTTGCGCCCCATACCCCATTAGCAGAAGTAATTACCCTGATGGGCCAACAGCGCCCGAGTTGCTCTCTAAACGCAGGCACTCCACCAAGCGATATCTACCAGCAGCTAAGAGAAATCGCAAATCCCCCCACCTCAAACGTCCTCAGAGATGCCAGAGGTATCTGCGTCTTTGTTGTGGAAACATCTTTAGACAAATCAGACCGGCAATCTGCTCAAAAAAATAGTCAATTGCAAGGAATTTTCACCGAGAGGGATCTCGTCGATTTGATTGCTTCAGGCAAAAACTTAAAAAATGTCACCATCGCAGACGTGATGCGACAGCCTGCGGCAACTCTCACCAAAGATGAAAATCGAGACATTTTTAGCGCCCTAATTTTGCTTGGCCAACACAAAATTCACCATTTGCCAGTATTGGATGGGGGCGGTCAACTCTTGGGAGTAATTACGCCCGAAAGCATTCGCCAAGCGATGGTGCAACCGGCAAATATCTTAAAAATGCACAGCGTCAAAGAAGTAATGACGGCTGAAGTCATTCAAGCGCCTGTCACCGCGTCGGTTATGAGTTTAGCTCAGTTGATGGCGCAACACCGCGTTAGCTGTGTGGTAATTACAGAGTTATCGGTGAATTTGCCGTTTCCCATTCCTGTAGGTATCGTCACAGAACGGGATATTGTGGAATTTCAAGCTTTAGATATAGATTTGTCGCAAACGATCGCCCAAACTGTGATGAGTACCCCTTTGTTTAGTCTCAAGCCAGAAGACTCGCTGTGGGTAGCCCATCAGGAAATGCAGCAGCGTTTAGTCCGCAGGTTGCTAGTCAGGGGGGAACGAGGAGAACTCCTGGGAATAGTTACTCAAACTACTTTGCTGCGCGTACTTGACCCAATGGAAATGTCCGGGGCGATCGACATTTTACACGCCAGCGTCCAAGAACAGACGAGCGAATTGCAAAAAGCGATCGCATCCCTCAGCTTGACTAACAGCCGGCTGGAAAAAGAAATCGCTATTCGCCAGCAGGCAGAGGTGCGGCTGCAACTGCTAGAATCTGCGGTAGTTAACGCTAACGACGCGATCGTGATTATGGATGCGGGAAACCGCGATATCTCCGATCCCGCCATCATCTACGTCAACGAAGCTTTTACCCAAATGACCGGTTATCGGCCCGAAGAAATTATCGGCCAAACACCCAGTTGTCTGCGGGGCCCCGATAGCGACGGCGCTCAAGTTGCTAAAATTCGCCGCGCTTTCTCTCGCCGAGAACCGCTGCGCTTGGAATTGATCAACTACCGCAAAGACGGTTCAACTTATTGGGTAGAACTCAACAGCGTACCGGTTGCTGACGAGTTGGGGAATGTCACTCACTGGGTGTCCGTGCAGCGGGATATTACCGATCGCAAGCGCATGGAACAAGCATTTTTTGAAGAAAAAGAACTCGCTCAAGTTACTCTACACTCGATCGGCGACGCAGTAATCGCTACTGACAGCGGCGGCTGCATTTCCAGCCTCAATCCAGTTGCTGAAAAACTCACCGGTTGGTCTACTTCGGAAGCTAAAGGTTTGCCCCTCGCCAGGGTGATGAGAATTGTTGACGAAACTACCCGAATGCCGATCGAAAATATCGCCGAAATCGCTTTGTACGAAGGTCGAATAGTTGACCAAGGGCACAATAGCTTGCTGGTGGCTCGCCACAACCGCGAATTTGCGATCGACCACTGCGTCGCCCCCATCCACGCTAGCAACGGCGAAATTGTCGGTGCCGTCGTTGTGTTCCGAGATGTCACCCAAGTGCGAACTCAAGCGCGACAACTCACCTGGCAAGCGACTCACGATCCCTTGACGCAATTGGTCAACCGCCGCGAATTTGAGTACCAGCTAGAACACGCCCTGCACAGCGCTCAAGGTTACGGCCAAGAACACGTGATGCTTTACCTCGACCTCGATCGCTTCAAAATAGTTAACGACACTGCAGGTCACGTTGCAGGGGACGAACTGCTCCGCCAAGTCAGCCAGTTATTTCAAAGCAATATCCGCAAAACCGATATTTTGGCGCGTTTGGGCGGCGATGAGTTTGCCGTACTCCTGTACAATTGCCCCCCGGAACAGGGCTTAGATGTTGCAAAATTGCTGCT
This sequence comes from Tychonema sp. LEGE 07203, assembly GCF_015207285.1. Lineage (GTDB taxonomy): Bacteria > Cyanobacteriota > Cyanobacteriia > Cyanobacteriales > Microcoleaceae > Microcoleus. The sequence continues at coordinate 4,744 of NZ_JADEXD010000208.1, forward strand.
GCAAAGCATTCAGGAATTCCGGTTCGGGTGGGAGGACAAAAGTTTTTCGATCGGCGTCAGTATCGGTTTGGTGGCAATTAATCCTCAAACAGCATCGACATCTGCGGTGTTGAGCGCGGCGGATCTTGCCTGCTACGCTGCTAAAAATAAAGGCCGCAACCGGGTGCAGATTTATCGATCGGGCGATCGGGAATTAATCAAACAGCACGGTGAAACCCAGTGGGTAGTGCAAATTAATCGAGCTTTAGAAGAGAATCGCTTGCGTTTGTACTCTCAGCCGATCGTACATTTGCTCAACCCTCCCACCACCGGCACCCACTGCGAAATCCTGTTGCGCCTCCTGCTCGAAACCGGTCAGTTGGTATCGCCGATGGCGTTTATTCCGGCAGCCGAACGCTATAACCTGATGCAGGCGATCGATCGCTGGGTAATTCGCACTTTATTTAGCAACTTATCTCAATTATTTACAGCCAATTTATTAGTCCAAAACCCAGAAGCAGACAGCGCTCGAATTGTTGCCTTACCAACTGGCTCTCCCCAATCTAATTCGCAATCCTCCTTTGGCAAATATCCCAGCCTTTATTCCATCAACCTTTCGGGCGACAGCATTAACGAAGAAAAGTTGGTCGAGTTTATTCACGAACAGTTTTTAATCCATCAAATACCGCCGGAAATAATTTGTTTTGAAATCACCGAAACCGTGGCGATCGCCAATCTCAGCAAAGCAGCAAGCTTAATTTGCAAACTCAAGGAACTCGGCTGCCAGTTTGCCTTGGACGACTTCGGCAGCGGGATGTCTTCCTTTGCTTATTTGAAAAGCTTGCCGGTTGATTTCCTCAAAATTGATGGCAATTTCATTAAAAATATTGCCGACAATCCTATTGATGTCGCAATGGTTGAAGCTATTACCAAAATAGCTCACGTCATGGGAATTAAAACTATTGCCGAGTATGTGGAAAATCAAAAAATTATGGAAAAAATCAAGGAGCTTGGGGTAGATTACGCTCAAGGTTATTATTTGGGAAAGCCTCAACCTTGTAACTTCATATATCCTATTTTAGAGGAAATATTGGGAGAAATTCCTGTTAATTCTTTGGTTTTGGAGGATCAGATGGCTTCTTGAAAAAGGAAGTTCGACAACGGATTTTTTAGCGAATTTAACGGAGGTAATGGAGAGCTATTACATTTATTCGATATCATTTTTTAAAATTATCTGCGTCTATCAGTCTCGATCTGCCTTGCATCTGCATTTGACATATCAATTAAAGATTTATGCAATAAGTCGAGAAAAGAAGCAAAAGGCAGATTTTAATTGTGACATCAATTCCCAATTCCCAATGATATCAAATCCTCTCTTTATCGGAATAGTAAATTCGAGTTCACTGTTGACAGTTGGCAGTTGACAGTTGTTAGTTGTTAGTTGGCAGGAAAGCAGGAAAGCAGTTTACAGGAAAGCAGTAGTTATTAGTTAACAGTTAACAGTTAACAGTTAACAGTTAACAGTTAACTGTCAACTGCCAACTGCCAACTAACAATTGTCAACTGCCAACTGCTTCAATGTACTGGCTGTCTAACAGAAAAGCACCTTTTTCAAAGCGAATGCCCCAATAATTGCCGGGACGCCGATCGATCACAATACCCTCAGCGCCGATCGCAATTAAATTTGCAGGCCGCAGCATGGGCATCGGTTCGGCAGTTTTCACGTAGGGCGGCATCGCCACAACTCGCACTTTTTGACCGATAGTAAATTCTTTTTCCATGAGTTTTATTTTTTTTGGGCGCTCTTTCTCCCCACTTGTTAAGGGGGGGATCTCTATATTCTATTTTTTTAGATGGGCTTACCGATTTTTCAGGCGTTTAGCCAGCAGACAATCCTCAAAGTTAAAAGATTCTTCGTCTAAAAAGCTAGAGATTGCCATTTCGATCGCAGCTTCGAGGGAACATTCAAGTTGAGTGGACTTTTCTAAAAGAGCAGCTTTTATGCAGTCAGGCAAATAATCGACCAACTGATGAATAGCTTCTGAGGAAAGGTGTTGCGCGGTAATAGTTTGAGTCATGATTCTCTGATTTTCAAGTTCAGATTCTCTAGTTGCCGCGCCCCGGTTGGCAATCGGCAAAACCAAGTGCTTCGCTATCTAGGAAATTAGCAATTGCCATTTCCACAACAATTTCGATCGGATATTCAATTTCTGCAGCACGGGCGACGAGGGCCGCACGAATTCGTTCTGGAAGGTATTTTAAGATGGCTTCGGCATCGGCAACAGATAGTTGTTCTAGAGTTTTTGATTGCATGAGTCTAGCTTTCCGGTGGAATTTGAACGTTGTAGGGCGGCTCAGTTGCTCTCAGAATAATGGCTTCTAGCTCTAATAATAACGCAGGGTTGCTCCACGCCGAGAGCGGGTGAATGGCGATCCGAACATCTTCCCAGTTGTATTTGTCGAGCCATGCCCAGAGAAATGCTTTGTGTCCTCCACTAAATCTACCGCGCAAGCTTTTGGTTTTACCGATGTAAAGCAGGCCGTCCACACGATGTCTGACAGCATAAAGTCCAGGGCGAGAGGGGATGGTATTAAAGTTGTGGCTGAGGGGTTGGCATTGCTCGAAGGTTGTGAACGCAAGGGTGTCAAGAATTTGGCGGGCTTCTTGTTGGAGAGAATCGGGCATGGTGACAGGATATCTTATTTGCCAGATTTTATATTGAACGATCGCCCATTAATTGCCGACATTAACTTAAAGTTCAGATTCTCTAGTTACCCCGCCCGGGTTGGCAATCGGCATTCGCCAAGTGCTTCGCCCTACTAGGAAGTTCGCAATTGCCATGGACACAACAATTTCGATCGGATATTCAATTTCACTACTCGCGGGCGACGAGGGCCGCACGAATTCGTTCTGGAAGGTATTTTAGGATAGCTTCGGCACCGGCAACAGACAGATAGTTGTTGTTCCAGAGTTTTTGATTGCATGAGTCTAGCTTTCCGGTGGAACGGGACACTACACGGATTTTGACACCGATCGCGCTACAATTGTCGATCGGGATGAAAACGGCCGATCTAAAAGTAGGGGATAGTTGCTATGGCTACAAGTCGTCGCATTGAGCGCGTAGCTTCAATGATTAAGCGGGAAGTCAGCCTGATGCTGCTCAACGGAATTAAGGACGATCGGGTAGGTGCAGGTATGGTTAGCGTTACCGATGTAATTGTTTCGGGAGACCTTCAGCATACAAAAATCTTTGTCAGCATTTACGGTACTGATGAGGCAAAGGCCGAGACTATGGAAGGTTTGAAATCGGCAACTAGCTATGTCCGCAACCAGTTAGGCCAGCGGGTGCAACTGCGCCGGACACCGGAAGTAATATTTCTCGAAGACCGTTCCCTCGAACGCGGGGATAAAATGCTGGTACTGCTGAATCAGCTTTCTGCCGATCGCAAACCCGGTATGTTTGATGACGAAGAATTGGCGGATGGCAATGAAAATGATGATGATGAGGATGATTTAAAAACAGACGAGGGTTAGTGTCTGAACCTAGTCAACCGCCAACTGACAACCGCCAACTGACAACCGCCAACAGTCAACAGTCAACAGTCAGTAGGGGCGGTGCCAAGAGTGCCCGCCCTCTTAACAGTCAACAGTCAACCGCCAACAGTCAACAGTCAACAGCCAACAGTCAACAGCCAACAATTTCCCATGATAGACAATCTTTCCTTACCAGAACTGGTAGCCCAGATGTTCGTGGTGCGCGCTTCCGGCTACTTGTTCGACCACCAAATTCGGTATCCCGAATGGGAACCAACTGCCGACAAACTCCGGTATTATCTGGAAAAGTTGGGCGCGGGCGGGGTGATTTTGGTCGGGGGAAGTGCTGCGGAGTTGGCAGTTCGATCGCACCAATTGCAGTCTTGGGCAAAATTTCCGCTGCTGCTGGCGGCTGATATTGAGGAAGGTGTCGGCCAGCGCTTCGCCGGGGCGACTTGGTTCGCGCCGCCGATGGCAATTGCTGAAATTGCGCGGCACGATGCACTCGCGGCCGATCGCTATGCGGAACAAATGGGCGCTGTGACTGCGATCGAAGCTAGGGCGATCGGTCTGAATTGGATTCTCGCACCAGTCGTTGATGTTAACAACAATCCCGACAATCCCGTGATTAACGTCCGCGCTTTTGGCGAAACACCGAAAATTGTCGGCAAATTAGCCAGTGCCTTTATTCGCGGCGCAGGCGAACACCCGGTTTTGACCACAGCTAAGCATTTTCCCGGCCACGGAGACACGGCGGTTGATTCTCACTTGGAATTGCCGGTTTTGCCGCATTCGCCAGCGAGATTGGCCGAGGTTGAGTTGCCTCCTTTTGTCGGGGCGATCGCCAGCGGAGTCGATGCAATCATGAGCGCTCATTTGCTGATTCCGGCTTGGGATGCCGAGTTTCCTGCTACTCTTTCTCGCAAAATTTTGATCGGGAAGCTGCGACAAGAGTTGGGATTTGAAGGTTTGATCGTGACTGATGCTTTGGTGATGGGCGCGATCGCCAATAAGTACGGCCATAACGAAGCTGCTGTTTTGGCCGCCGAGGCCGGTGCTGATGTTTTGCTGATGCCGCTTGACCCGGAAGCGGCGATTTTGGCTGTCTGCGAAGCTGTCACTCAAGGGCGGATTTCCTTAGCACAAATCAAAGA
>NZ_JADEXD010000209.1 GCF_015207285.1 Tychonema sp. LEGE 07203
CTCTTCGGCCCATCCCACAATAAAAAACAACTCTTGTGGGATGGGCCGAAGAGCCCGTCCCATCAATTGATGAAAATGATTTTTGCAAGAGGTCTAATTAACAACTGACAACTGACAACTGACAACTGACAACTGACAACTGACAACTAACAATTACCAACCAAACTTTCTCCCCAAATATTCCTCTAATTCCTGATTGTAAGGTTTAAAATAATCGTTCAAAAGCTCGCGAACCGACTCATTGACTCGCGGATAAAAACCAGGATTAGCATTTTGATATTCAGGTAATTGATATTCCGGCAACTCTAAGAATTCTAAAACTTGTTTGACACTCGCCGCTGCACCTGCATAAAAATCTTCACTTTTCAAAATTAATAACTGTTGTTTGGGAAACAAAGCCAGCCAGTTTTTCATAAATTCTATATACCTACCGCGAGCTAAATAATTCCCCGGTTCCTCGCCGATGATGTATTCTGGATTTTGATTCAACCGTTCAATTTCATCCTTAATTGCCCGATCGAGCGATCGCCCTTCCCAATTCAAGCCCTTTAAGCGGTAGAAATGAGAAATCGCGCGATCGGCCGGATTTCGCAACAGCACAATCAGTTTCGCCTCTGGACAGGCGCTGTAGAGACGTTTCGGCGCTTCCCGACAGTCAAAATAACTCGGACTAGCCTCACCCGTCACAAACTCCCCTCCCTCCGGAATTTGCGGGAAATGAGCCAAATACCAATCAAATCCCCTGTAAAAGTGCCACGAAAAAAAATCCATCTCCTTTTTAATCGGAGTCAAAACTTGCGGGTGTTGAGCTAAATAAGTGTACAGAGAAGTCGTGCCGCACCGCTGAGAACCAATAATTATAAAATTAGGAACTTTCACAAGTTTTAAGTTCCAATTTTGTGCAGCAGGCATCTTGCCTTTATCTGCTTGTGGAACAGGCATCTTGCCTGTTCTCTTGCTCAGAATAGATGCCAAACTTTGTTTGTAACTAACAGTTTGATAGCAGCAAATCGCCTCAGCAATTTTACCTTGTCTCGTCAAAACTTCCCCCAAATTCAAATAAGGCCAAAAAGCCTCCGGTTGAGCTGTAACAACTTCGCGGCAGAAGTTCTCAACTTCATCTAGCTTGTTTTGCCTAACAAAAACTTCCCACAAATTGTAATAAAACCACCAAGGAATATCGGGATTTATGTGTATTGCTTGCAAAAATGCCGCCGCCGCTTCCTCCCCATATTTTTGCTGGCTCAAAACAGCACCTAAATTGTAATATGACCAGCAATCATCTGGTTTTTGGGCGACTGTGGCGCGGGCGGAGGCTAAAGTGCGATCGTACTTTTCTTGCTGCTGCAACAACTCATCTAATTCCGCTGACAGTTCTGCACAACTCGGAGCGTATGTCAAGAGAAGTTGGTAAAAAATAATTGCGCTTTTTGGGCGATGGAATTTTGCTAAATTCTTACCTAAATCCAAATAAAATCCATGATTTTCCGCTGTAACTTGCAATTTACATTTTTCTAACACCGACTGTAAATCAAACTCTGTTTGTCCGAGAACAAATCCCAACTTCTCGTAAATTCCCGGTAAATTTCCGTCAATTTTCACAGCTTTTAAATACGCAGCAATAGCTTCATCCCAATATTTTAGTTGAGTTAAAGCGTCCCCTAAATTACAGAAAGACCAAGCAAAATCCGAATTTAACTCAACAGCTTTTTTGTAAGCAGCAGCAGCCTCTTCCCACCGCCTAAGTTTCAGCAAAGCATCGCCCAAATTGTGATAAGACCACGAAAAATCTGGATTTAACTCAACAGCTTTTTTGTACGCGCAGACAGCATCCTCCCACTGTTCGAGTTTCAGCAAAACATCGCCCAAACCGTGATAAGACCACGAAAAATCCGGGTTTAACTCAACAGCTTTGCGGTAAGCAGCAACAGCATCATCAAACCTACCGCTTGATTGCAGGGAATTTCCCAAATCGTGGTAGTCGTTATCCATGCAAAAATCCTGCCAAATTGATTAACTTCTCCAGAGATTGCACATCCACGCGCATATCTTTATGTCCAAAATATTTATGAGTTTCGTCATCAAATAATTCAGCAATTAAATAGTAATGTTCCAACTCGCACAAATTGCTGATAGTCCAAAAACAAGTTGGTGTATAAATTGGAGAAAAAATCTCAATTACTTTAGTTCCCGGAGTGCAAAAAACTAAATTAGTCAATCCCCCTCCGTGAGGTGCAACAACAACTTTAGCAGCAGCCAAACACGCTGCTTGTTCTGCTACCGACATCGTTTCCAGATTGACTGCACGAAACCCAAACTTTTCTAAACAGCCGACAACCTCTTCCTCGTTGACAATTCGCCTGTAGGATGCTTTTTCGCGGCTGATATAAATTTTTTCTGAATAATCTGTTTTTAGCGGTAGTCGGTTATTTAAAAATAGTTTCCTCAGATATTCGCACTTCCATTTAGATGTGCCAGAAGCACCTTCGCAAATTGAGGGAACTATTAATTTGTCGGCTGTCAAGTGCGGGTGATAGCGACTTTCTAAGATTTTATCGAGTGGAATTCCTAAAGTATTTAAAGTTTCTTTTTCGTAGGCAGAATCGCAAGCATTGATAACAAACTTATCTATAGTTTCTATACAGCCGCTGCGCTGCAAAAGATGGAACCGCGTCACCACATCAAACATCCAGTGAAAATAGGCTGCTCCTCCCCAGCGAGCGGATAAAAAAGCCACATTTCCTTCGACGTGTTCGGGGGGAGACAATTTGTCGGAAGTTATGACTAATTCAGGACAACCCATTGAAATATCGACAACGAGTTTGTTGTCTGAAGTAATGGCAGCGGTAGTAGCAATATCTGCCCAAGCTCGTCCGTTTTGCAGTACGGCAACAAAAGATTTTTTTGTATAAAAAATTGTATCTTCCCAACATTTTTTGGTGGTGTCGGTTGTGGTGGAATCGGATAAAATTATTTGACTTTCGGGATAGATATCAATGCAAGTAATGCTCGGATCTGACTCTGCTACAAGTGCTGAATTTTCTGTAAATCCACAGTATTTTTTGAGAAAATTTAACGGCAACATTTTATAGCCAAATTTTATGATATCGGCTTCGTCAACTTCTCCTTTTTGTTCCAAAATATCGGCGATATGATAGTAAACTCCAAATAAATCGGGTTTAATTTGCAGTGTTTGAACTAAGTTAGTGATTGCCAGATCCCACTGCTGTTTTGCAATGAAAGTCAAACCCAATCCTTCGTAACACCAACAGGATTTTGGATCGAGATTGATGCCTTTTTGATAAATTGCGATCGCCCTTTCCAATTCCCCTTGATTCCGCAGCGCATCGCCCAGCTTTTTGTGCAGCCAACTATCATCGGGTTCTAGCTCAACAGCACGGCCAAAAGCCACCGCTGATTCCGGCCAATTTTCTTGTTTTTCCAGAACTTCGCCCAAACTATTGTACAGCCAACAATCATCGGGATTTAATTCGATCGCTTTGCGGTAAGCCGCCGTCGCCTCTTCCCAATTTTCCAGCGCCACCAAAGCCTTACCCAACCTATCATAAGACCAACAAAAATCGGGTTCTAATTCAATTAACTTGCGGTAAGCTACAGCAGCGTCTTTCCACTCAGAAAGCTCCATCAGCGCATCGCCTAAATTATTGTAACTCCAACAAAAATCTGGTTTTAATTCAATCGCTTTGCGGTAAGCAGCAGCGGCTTCGCTGTATTGCTCGATCGCCTGTAAAGTTTCCCCCAAAAAGTGGTAAGACCAACTAAAATTAGGGTTGAGCGCGATCGCCCTTCGGTAAGCGGCCCCAGCTTCCTCAAACAAATCTTTTGCTTGCAAACTTTTACCCAACTTGTGGTAGGTTAAGTAATTGCCAGACTTAATTTTAATAGCTGTTTGATAGCGGGCGATCGCCTCATCCAGATAACCCGCATTTGCCGCCATATCCCCCAACTTTTCCCAACCCAGAGACAACAGAGTTTGCTCTTCGCCCAATTTTTGATTGTCAGTTTTTTTGACAATCAGTTGATAGCCTTTGTGTACTACTTCTAACTGACTGCCAAACATCTCCAAAAAAACATCGATTCCAATTTTAGTATCGTGCTCCGGGCTGTCGGGAAAAGTAAACTCGTAATCGTCAAAAATCATCAATCCGCCAACTTTCACCAACCTCCAAGATAAAATCGCATCTTGCAAAGCGCTGGTGGGTTTGTGACAGCCGTCAACGTAAGCAATATCGTAAAATTCCGAAGTTAAATTAATTAACAAATCTTGAGAGTAACCTTCTAATTCAATTACCTTCTCGCCCACTCCCGTTTTAACAATATTGCCCTTAAAATGTTGTTGAAAATACAAATCGATGCAAGTAATTTTTGCCGTCGGATGAGTTAAAATATTGTCCAACAACCAGCAAGCCGACATTCCTTGAAAACTGCCGATTTCCACAACTTGAAAATCTGCGATTCCGGTAAACTGCTGCAAATGCCGCTGCCAAATAGGGATATTGTGGGTAAACCAATCTTGGGTGAATTGATAGTTTTTGGCCGCACATTCAGGCCAACCCCTCAATTCGCTCGCTTTTTGGTGGCAAATAATTGCTTCTTCCAATTCCCCTAATTGCGGCAGAATATTTCCTAAATCGTTGTAAGCCTGAGAATTCCTCGGAGCGAGATCGATTTGGTGGCGGCAAGCGGCAATTTGTGCGTACAATTCCTGTTGTTTTGCCCGCACCCGATCGAGTTGGGCGACAACCTCGGCAGCGTTGGGTTCAATTTGCAGTGCCATACTATAAAATACGATCGCACCTTCCAACTGCTTCTGTTTCGCTAAACTGTTGGCTAATTGTATATAAAATTCTGCTCCATCCGACTCAATTCCCAGCAATGTGTGGTAATTTTTTCCGCTAGGAAGCAGCTCAATAGCTTGACAATAAACTTCGATTGTGCTGTCTAAACCGGATTCGCTGCGCTTCCGCAAAACATATCCCAATCTCTGATTGATTCCAGTCAAATTCGGTTCGAGTTGAATCGCGCGGAGGTAAGCGCTAACAGCTTCATTCCAGGATTTTTCGCAGGTTAAAGCAATTCCTAAATTGCAGTAAAACCAAGGAATTTCGGGATTGATAGCAATGGCTTGGCGGTAACAGCTAATAGCTTCTTCCCACTGTTGTTTTTGAGCCAAAGCTTCGCCTAAATAATTGTGCGCCCAATAGGAATTATCATTGATTTCCAGAGTCTGACGGTAACATTGAATTGCGACATCAAACTCGCGTTTCTGCGCCCAAACATTGCCCAAACCAAGGTAAGCACGGGCGTAATTCGGATTGATTTCGAGGCTTTTGCGGTAACAGGCGATCGCCCGATCGCATTCTCCTCGCTCAGCCCAAGTTTTGCCCAAACTGTGGTAAGATTCAAAAGAATCTGGATTGATAGCAATGGCTTGGCGGTAATTGGCGATCGCCTCATCCCACCGCTTCTGACCTACCAGCATTTCCCCCAAGTTATGATAAGCTACTGCCAGTTGCGGGTTTAACTCAATTGCCCGCGAATAACATTCGATCGCTTGTGGAACTTTTCCCAATTCAACTAAACCATTTCCCAGGGTGACGTACTCGTCAGCAGTTGCCCAATTCGGCTCGATTTTGAAAGCTTGATACCAACATTCTGCCGCCTCTTCCCGCTTCTCCAACTGCGTCCAAACTTTCGCCAACTGTCGGTAAGCCGCAGCAAAATTCGGTGCTAGGGCGATCGCTTTTTCGCAACTTGCGATCGCCTTTTCCCACTGTTTTTGTTGAGAATACAAAATGCCTAAATTAGCGTAAACTTCCGGCAAATTTGGATTGCGATCCAGCGCCGATTCATACCACTGCTTAGCTTGTTCAATTTCACCTCGCACCTGCATCACCTTTCCCAGCGTCTGACAAGCAGCAGCCAAATTCGGTTCAATTTTCAGCGCTAACTCGCAAGCAGCAATCGCCTCATTAAATCTTCCTTCAGCTAAATGAATTTCTGCTTGCCGATTCAAATCAACCGCTGCTTTTTGCATCTTCTCAATCGAGGGCATAATTAAATTTACTCCAAATGCCAGCTAACCCAAATTAACCACTTCAAGCATCCTTTTTAGCGAACTCAAGTTCACCAAAATATCTTCAGTCAGTGAATTTTGATACATTAACTGTCTAATAGGATAGCATTCAAAAGCCTCGCCCGCCAAGTAATAATGATTTAACTTCAAATGTTGACTAATCCCCCAGTAATAATGGCTGATATAGTGAGGCGACACCAACTCAATTACTTTAGTTCCCTGCCGACAAAACATCGTATTAGTTAAGCCGCTACCGTGGGCGGCAACTATCACATCAGCAGCCTCAAAATGAGCAATTTGTTCAACCAAAGACATCGATTCAGGGAAGATAGAAACAAACCCATATTCTTCCAAAATCTCAACCACATTTTCCTCGTTCAAAACTCGGCGATACCTCGCTTTGTGGCGGCTGATATAAATGCGTTTTGGATAACTCGAACCTGGGATAATTTTCGTGAGAAACTCCCGCCTCAAAAAATCCATTGCCCACCCAGGCGGCCAGCCCAAATATCCCGCAAAAGAAGGTACAATTAACTCTGTTGCTTGAATGTGAGGCAGGCGATCGCTCTCCAAAACCTTTGCTTCGGGAATGCCCAGAATTTCGAGACTTTCCCGCTGAAATTGGTGCTGACAACTATTCACCAAAAACCAATCAATCTCTGCCAAATCCCTACCGCTTTGCCGCAGCAATTCAATTCGCGGCAAAACGTCCACCATCCAGTGAAAATAGACATTTCCCGACAAGCCAGAAAGCACCGCCACCACGCCCTCAATTTGTTTTAAACCTGGAAAAGATTCTAAGTCAAAAACGCTATGTTTTCTAACATCATGCTTGTCGCATCCCGGCAACAAATCAGGATAATCTCTCGACACATCAGCCAACAAATAATTATCGGGAGTAATGACAGCGATCGCCTTGGAAATCAGCCAATAATTTTGCTGCGGCACAATCCAAACTCGCCCGTGGGGAATCTGTGCCACAAAAGTTTTTAGCGCATCCACAGGTATCGGTTTCGAGTTAGATAAACCGTAAACTCCCCAACCCAAATGCACCGGATCGAACCACTTAGAAATTCGCTGCAAACACAGCCCGCAAGTCAAACCACCACAATCGGAATTTGCCAATTGGGAATGAGCAATTGGTAATTGGGAATTAGCCATATCTTCGGCATTTTCTGTCTGGGCTTGCCAAACTATTTCTATATAATTCCCAGCATCCAATTGGGCATTAACCAACCAATCCCAAGTCGATAGATAAATTCCTTGAGGAAGTGCGATCGCACTTGTTGCTATTGCCAGAGAGTTCCCTGTTTGCGATAGTTGAGTATACCCGCAGCTTTGCAATTCTAAAACTTTTTGATAATAGTCGATCGCCCGTTGCCAGCGCCCCTGTTTTTCCAGGACTTTTGCCAATTCTACATAAACCTGCGGTAGAGCTGGTTGAACCGTCAAAGCCATGTGGTAAACTGCAATGGCCGCATTCAGGCGCTTTTGCTGTACCAAGCAATTGCCCAGCCGCCAGTAAAGTTCTGGATTTTTCGGATTAATTTGCAAAGCTTTTTGATAATAAGCGGCGGCAGATTCAGCACCGCCGTACTCTGTTAAAGCGTTACCCAAATGCAGGTAAATTGCTGCTAAATTATCGCAAATTTCAGCAATTGGTAATTGGGAATCGGGCATCGGCCAAACAGGGCAATTGGGCATTGGGCGTTGGGCATTGGGCATTGGTAAGGGGGAATCGGTAATTAATCTTCCCTCTTCCCTCTTCCCTCTTCCTTCTTCCTTCTTCCCTTTTCCCTCTTCCTTCTTCCCTCTTCCTTCTTCCGACGGACTTACATCCGTTACATCCGTTACATCCCGTACATTGCTCGTTGCCGAACTTCCCTCTTCCCTCTTCCCTCTTCCCTCTTCCTTCTTCCCTCTTCCTTCTTCCGACGGACTTACATCCGTTACATCCGTTACATCCGTTACATCCGCTACATAATCCGTTGCCGAACTTCCTTCTTCCTTCTTCCCTTTTCCCTCTTCCGACGGACTTACATCCGTTACATCCGTTACATCCCGTACATTGCTCGTTGCCGAACTTCCCTCGGACTTCTTCCCTCGGACTTCTTCCTTCTTCCTTCTTCCTTCTTCCTTGACTTTTAAATCCGTTAAATCCGTTACATCCGCTACAAAATCCGTTGCCGAACTTCCCATCAATGCTGCGAGAAATCGATCGCACGCAGCGATCGCCCTTGACAACTCATCATCCTCTGCAGCAGCAGTTTGCCGGATTTCTCCCAAACGGCAGTAAGCCTCAACAAAATCGGGCTTCAGAGCTATCGCCTGCCGAAAATAAGGCATGGCTTCGGCAATTTTACCCAAAACCATCAAAGAAAACCCGGCATCCGTACAGCCCGAAATATGTTGGGGATTTAGTTCGATTACCCGATCGAAACAAGCAACCGCCGCCGAATGTTCTCCCTGCAATTGCCAAGCTTTCCCCAGATTGTAGTGGGCTAAAACCATGTCGGGTTCCAACTCAATAGCTTTGAGGTAAGATGCGATCGCCCGATCGGGATTTTTGTCCAGCAGCGCTTGCCCCAAATTATTGTGCAGCGTCGCCCAATCCGGCTTAATCTCCATCGCCCGCTGGTAAATCTCGATCGCCTCAGCAGGGCGATCGTCCTTCAGCAAAAGCACGCCCAAATTGTTGTAAGCTTCCACATAATCCGGCTGTTTGGCAATCGTCAGACGGTAGGTATCAATAGCCGCAGCAAGCTGATTGTTTTCATCTAAAACCACAGCCAGATTGTAGTAAGCAAGGAGATAATTGGGTTGAAGGGCGATCGCCTTTCGGTAACAGTCGATCGCGCCCAACAAATTACCCTGCTTGTGAAAAATATTTCCCAAGTTATAATGAACTTCCGCCCAATCTGGTTTCAACTCCAGAGTTTTGCGGTAATGAAAAGCCGCCTCATCCAACCACGAATACTCGCTGTAAAGTTGACCCAAATAAGCATGAGCCAGAACAAACTGGGGCGAAATTTCCAAAGCTTGCACAAAAGCATCTCTTGCCGCCGTCGGATCTCCACTAGCTTCGAGAATTTCGCCTAAAGTGGTGTAAGCTAGCGGCGAAAACGGTTGTAGTTCGATCGCCTGATGGCAAAAATCGATCGCCTCAGTTAACTTCCCCCGATTCAAACAAACTTGGGCTTGCCGGATGTATTCTTCAGTGCTCATTGCTTCTGGGCAGTTGCGGTTTTTCCCCGCTTCAGGAAAAC
>NZ_JADEXD010000011.1 GCF_015207285.1 Tychonema sp. LEGE 07203
GTTACGCACCCTCAGAAACCGGGTTTCTTGGGATATTTCTGGTGACTCGTGACCAAAACTCCTAGAAACCCGGTTTCTGAGGGTGCGTAACTGGCGGTATCGGATGGGCGAAAATCTCAAAGGGCGATCGCACGGGGGGCGAGAAACCGGGTTTCTTGGGATATTTCTGGTGACTCGTGGCCAAAACTCCTAGAAACCCGGTTTCTGAGGGTGCGTAACTGGCGGTATCGGGTGGGCGAAAATCTTGGTGACATCCTTATATAAGAATGTCAAAAAAACAATTTTTAATTAATACTTGACATCCCATAATTAAAATGCCATGCTAAAAGCACAGCTAAAACAAAATATCGCATTCAAAATTAAGGAATGTTGATTGAGTCGTCTTAGCTACAGGGTTTATAGAACTCAAACGAGTTTCTAGCACCCCGTTGAGCGGAAAGAACGTCTAATGTCGTTTTAACAAGTTTGATACAAGCTTGACAAAATCGAAACATCATTGAGTTAGATTTCCCTTCAACGGGCTGCTACTAAACTCCTTTGAGTTCTGTAAGCCCTGTAGCTAAGACGCTAATCAAATCCCAACAAAATTACAGTGTTTTGTGGTAACAGATTGTCCTGTGCCGAGATGTTCATTTTTGAGCAAATCCACAAGCAACTTTCCATTAATCCTAGATGCGCGATATGTCGAGGCTGTCGAGTCAACCTCTTTGTAGGACACAATCAAATGACGAACAATCATCGAACCGCAGGCCGATCGACTGACCAACAGCAAGCTTTAGTTTCCATTTATTGGGACTATCAGAACATCCCTAATTACAAACGAGCCAAAGATTTATTAATCTTTGCTAGTGGACTGGGATACGTAGTCAATCAAAAAGTTTACGACAATTGGAAACAAAGAAATAAGACTGTACAAGAAACTTTAGCTCATCTAAAATTTCAATGTTTTGATGTATCGCTAAGTATCAAAAATGCTGTAGACTTTTATTTGTCAATGAACTGCTGTAGCGAGGCTTCAATGAGTTCATACCCACACACATTTATTATTGTATCTGGAGACGGATACGGTGAAATTTTGATTCACGATCTGCATGAAAAGGGGAAGAAGGTAATAATTGTTGCCCGCCAAGGTAATGATAGTCACAATCTCAAAAAGCTTGCCGATCAATTTTACTCGATCGATGAGTTGCCAAAGTCGATCGAGACTTACAAACTAGCAGCATAAATATCCCTGAAATTCACCCCGCCGCAGATAGCAAAAATCCAGTTTATTTGATAAACTAGATGCTCCAAAGCAACCGCTATTTGCGGCTCCTTCATGTCTGCCAAAATAACAATACCAAACTCCAAAAGCAATAACAATTACCAAACTCCCATGCGCCCGATTAATCAAACACAAGAACTTGAAATAACCATTCCCGAATTCAACAATGAAAAACTGCTGCGCCAAGCCCTAACCCACCGTTCCTACGTCAACGAAAATCCCACATTCCGCGAAGAAGACAACGAACGCTTAGAATTTCTCGGCGATGCTTTGCTGACATTTCTCAGCGGCGAATATCTCTATCAGCGCCACCCTGAAATGGGAGAAGACGAAATGACTCGCCGGCGTTCTGCATTGGTAGATGAAAAACAATTAGCCAGATTTGCTACGGAAATTGCTTTAGACTTAAAAATGCGGCTCGGTAAAGGAGCTTATCGAGAAGGCGGGATTACCAATCCAAATTTGCTCAGCAGCACCTTTGAAGCATTTATTGGCGCGTACTATCTCGACACGCAAGATATGGACAAAGTTCGCAACTTTGTATGGCAAATGTTTGATTCTGTGCCCGAAAATGTGGTGGAAACGCGATCGACTGTAGACTCGAAAAACCGCTTTCAGGAGTGGGTACAAGCCAACGGCGACGCGACTCCGCCTAAATACGTCACAGTCCAAGAAGGAGGTACACCCCACCAGCCCAAATTTCTCGCTAAGGTTTATGTTGCAGAGAAATGCTATGGAGAAGGGAAAGGCAAAAGCAAGAAAGATGCTGAGAAAAATGCGGCAGAAGATGCGCTAGCAAAGCTGAAAAAACGCGGACCGATCTAAACTTGAAAGTATCGGTAAAAACTGCTAGCTTTTTTGTGCGATGACACAACGATCGCCCGATTTTGCAACCAGTAGATCAACTCGTCCAATTAAGGACATAAACAATAAAATGCTACCTAAAGCTACTCTTTTTTTCTGAGAGTAGAAGCTTGTTTGGCAATTTGAATTAAACCTTGATGTGACATATATTTATCCACAGTGATGCGAGAAATGCGGTAGTTGTTTTTGAGTTTGTTTGCTCTGAAGAAATTGTCATTGTACAAAAAACCAGTTAAATGATATTTAGGCAAAATCTTTTCCACTTGTCTGTTTGATGCGCCGTAGGGATAAGCTATGTGAGCGCCAACAATCTTATTTTTGTCCAAATCTCCCATACATTTGATCAATTCAAACTTAGATTTAGCAAGCTCAAAGTCTAATTCTTTTTCGCTAATTTGAGTGAAGTTTTTGTGAGTCAAGCCGTGAGATTGAACGTCATAAAAACCTTTTTTATATCCGTCTCTTAAGTCGTTGCAACTAGCGTGGGCTATAAAATCTTTGCCCAGATCCACACCTAAAAACTGAGGATTGACAAATAACACAAATTTGCCTTTTTTCTTGTGGACTGCTGAAAGTTTTTCTAAGACGGGAAGTGCATTTACATGAACGCCTTTATACCCGTCATCAAAGGAGATCATAATCGGTTTTTGACCCAATCTTTGAGCTGGTATTGGCTGGGACTTTTTGATGAAGTATACGTACAAGTCTTGAGATGATAATAACCAATAGTTTTCTTTCATTATATATTCTAAAAATACTGAGAAATCTTGTTTGGTGTAGTCTATGGAAAAAGCAAGCCGTTTCGGTGGCAATTGGGCAGGATTGCGAGTGTCTACAATGTCGTGAAAGCCGATTAAAGGGATTTTGATGAAATTAGATTCTACTGTCCAGCCAGAAATACCTATACAGATGCCAAATATCAGGAATAAGTAGAGCGGTTTGGCTTTCTTTAGCAACCTAGCAATAAATTTACTCACAAGTTTTAGGTTTTTTAACAATTGCTCGAAGTTCATACTTTCTTTACTAATTTGTGTGCTTTTTGTCTCTACCATTAATAGAGGCAAATTCAGCTAATTTGACATTTTTGTGATATTTCTTTGGAATCTAGGTAGAGTGTGGGATGCAGTAGGTCGATCGCCCAAAATGATTTCGAGATCCACAATTAGGCTATAATCGGGGCTGGCGCGAGTGTTACCGCCGTCGATCGAGGGTTGCAATGGCAGAAATCCGTTGACGAGTGCCCGAGTGTCGATCGTAATTTTGGAAAGATTCATAACAATTAATGTCTACTCAAAACCCGACTACCCTAACTGTTGAAGCAGCACAGCAAATCCTCAAAGATTTTACTTGTCTGGATATGCAATCTGTAGCGTCGCCGCTGGAAAAACAGGCACTGCGTCAAGCGATTTTGCTGGTAGCAAGTTTGTCGGATTACCAAATGCTGGGAGTTTGCGCGGATTCGACGGCTGAGGGTTTTTTAGCTTTAGAAACTTATTTAAAAGCTTTCGGATATCAAGCTGTTTTAGATCCAAATACTGGTTCGACCTTTACGGGTTCGGTTTATATTAAGTTCAATACTTTGAAGGGTTCCTATTATGTTGATGGTTATCCGGGAACTTACCGAGGAGTTTTAGTGTCGTGTCAATTTTCTTCGGAAGATGGAGTTAGCGGGACTTACGGCCATTTACCTCTCGATTTATTTGTTGATTAATTGGGGATTGGGCATCGGCCCTCGCAGGGCATCGGCCCTCGCAGGGCATAGGGCCTAAAAGCATCGGCCCTCGCAGGGGATTGGGCATCGGCCCTCGCAGGGCATAGGCCCTCGCAGGGCATAGGGCATCGGGCATTGGAACCAAAAACTAACAAATAACAAATAACAAATAACAAATAACAACTAACAACTAACAACTAACAACTAACAACTAACAACTAACAACTAACAAATAACAACAGTCAACAGTCAACAGTCAACAGCCAACTGTCAACTGTCAACTTACCCATTACCAATTAACCCTTACCACCGCTCAATTCGGGTTCTGGTTCCGGTGCATTTTCTTCGGACGATATTCCCAAAATATCGCTGTACAAATTGACATATTTCTTGGCAGAAATATCCCAGCCAAAATCTTCTCTCATGCCGCGTTGTTGCAGTTCTTTCCACTTATCTTTGTAGCGGAAACCTTCCCATGTTCGGATCATGCAGGTGAACAAGTCGAGGGGTTCGTAGCGATCGAAGCAGTAACCCGTACCGGTATCATTAATTGGGTCGTTGTGGGAAACGGTATCGACTAAACCGCCGGTGCGGCGCACCATTGGGACGCAGCCGTAGCGGAGGGCGAGCATTTGACTGATGCCGCAGGGCTCGAAACGGCTGGGCATCAGGAAGGTGTCGCAGCCTGCGTAAATGCGCCGGGAGAGAGCGTCGTTGTAGAGTAATTGGGTGGACATCCGACCGGGATAGCGGGCTGTCATTTGCCACAGTTGGGTTTCGTAGTAGCGATCGCCCGTTCCGAGTACAATAAACTGAGCGTCGGTATAGGCCATGAACAGATCGAGCATTTGAATGATCAAATCCAATCCTTTCTGTTCTACCAGCCGCGTCACCATGCCGATTAAAAAGGCATTTTTATTCACTTCTAAACCGACTTCTTCTTGCAGGGCAATCTTGTTAGCTGGGCGCTTTTCTAGCGTATCAACACTGAATTGTTGGTGGAGGTACTTGTCAGTTGCTGGGTTGTAAGATTCTGTATCAATTCCGTTCAAAATTCCCGAAACTTTGCCGCCGATGTAAGACAGCAAACCTTCCAAACTTTCCCCGTAGGCTGAGGTTTTGATTTGCTCGGCGTAGGTTGGCGAAACTGTATTTACGCGATCGGCAAACTGCACTGCAGCAGCCATTGTATTGTGACCTTGCATATACCAAGGACACCAAGTCATCTGTTCCAAACGCCAGCGCCACGGCCCTTGATAAGCTAAATTGTGAATAGTAAAAACCGTGCTGATATCGGGATCGGGCTTCATCCAAACAGGTATCATCCCCGTGTGCCAGTCGTGACAGTGGATAATTTGGGGCTTCCAGTAATTCCAGGCAAATTCAGCGGCAGCATTAGCAAAAAAAGTGAACCTCCAATCTTCATCTAAACCGCCGTAAACGCGGCGGGGCAAGAAAGATGGATGTTGCAATAAGTATAAAGGTACATCGGTTCCCGCCAAAACACTTTCAAAGACTGAAAAATTTTGGAACATCGCCGCCCCATTCCAAACAGGTTTTTTGGGAACGTCCATTTTGTCGGCAACGAAGCCGTAGTAGGGCAGAAAGATGCGGACATCGTGTCCCATGCGCCGCAAAAACTTAGGCAAAGCGCCGACGACATCCCCCATGCCGCCTACTTTGGCGAGGGGTGCTGCTTCGGCGGATACAAATAAAATTCGCATTATTTTTGTGTGTTCCTTGGAATAGTTAGTCTAGAGTGAAATACCTAGCACTGACCTTCGGTGAGCGTGTAGGCTTCGTGTATCATCTGCCGTTGCTCTGTTGGGTATCTCATTACTGAGATTCGTCACTGAAGACGATCCGAGTCTGACACTGCATCTCTAGCTTTGCAGCCTTTATCCCTTCGTAGGGAACCCACGCAGAAGTCCTGTTTCCCAAGACCAAAAACTGTTTTCGTACAACAAACATGGTTTATATTTTACGGTAGGGCGTTACCTTGCCAACCAGCGGTCTGTTTTTTCCCCCTTTCTCTCGCAGTTATCCTTGGTAAGCATACTACTGCTACTGTGACCTGTTGTTTGCAGTCGAGTGGGTGGGTCGCAACCACTTATATCTTACAAGTTTTTTTGCTAGAGAAACAGTAAATTGTCGCTCTTTTTCATATACCTTGCTTGGCTTATATCCCAACGCTGAATTGAGTACAATTACAGCGTGGGACTTACGCCAATTGAGTTAAGGAAATAGCGATCGCCTTTTCCATCCCCTCTCATAGAAAGTGCGATCGCCCTCTTGACAGATTAGGAACAATTCCCGACTAATTTTGAGAATCTTCCTCAAAAGTTTCCTCAAATCCAGCTAAAAAGTCATCCAAAGCGATCGAGGCGATCGCCAAATTAATACTATCAGCATCCTCCAATCCCCACACATTCACCCCAACCACTTGACCGGCCATATTAATCAGCGGCCCGCCGGAATTTCCCGGATTAATCGCCGCATCAGTTTGCAACACCTTCACCTCAGCAACACCACCATCATCTTCGTCCACTTCCTCATACTCCTCCGGTTCGCGAATTGCACTAATAATACCTTGAGTTACAGTTGCAGCAAACTGTCCCAGAGGATTACCAACCGCCATTACTCGATCGCCCACTTTCACATCAAAAGATAACTCTAAAGGAGGATGCTCTTGGGGAGATTCCACTTGTTCCCCTGTTTCCGGGTCGAAGGTAAAATCGCTAATTAAAAGTAATGCTAAATCTTCTTCGACATTCCCAGTAAACACCACCTCCGCCAATCTCAACTTTCCGTCATTAGTTTCGACTAAAACCTGTTCGACTTCATCTTCTTCATAGAAGTAATCTTCATCAGCAATATCTTCGACAACGTGATAGTTAGTGACAATTACGTCCGGCGATACAAAGAAGCCGCTCCCCGAAGAAATCTCTTGTTTTGTATCCCAATCCATCACGTAAACTGAAACTACGGAGGGCAAGACTTGCTCGACGACATCCGAAAAATTTCCGGCTTGAGTTTTAAACTCTTTCAATTGCTGTTGCAAAGCTTTTTGGTCTGCCTGCATTTTGCTATAAAGTTCCTGAACTTTTTTCAATTCAAGCTTTAATTGAGTTGCTCTAGCGCTCATATTTTGCCTTTCCCTGAAATAGGTTGCTGATTTATTTTGGATGTTTGATTGTAGATTTTGGATTGGTATGTTGACCGCAATCAGACTGAGACCCAAGAAACCCGGTTTTTCCGAAAAATTTTAGGTTTTGCACCCCGGCATTCATCCATAAACCAGGTTTCTCAACAGCAGCCCTCAATTAGTCAGATATTTGTGAAATCATCCGCAATTTTCTCTAGACTTCCCATCCAACACCTAGAAACATACTGCTAATTTACTCGTTTTTGTCAAAGCGAATCGCCAGTTATTTTTTTTCAATAAAAGGCGATATTTCGCGTTTAAAAGCTTTGACAAATAAATGCTGACTTGGTTTAGGAACCGCGTTGAACTTCGATAAAAATTTCCTCCAAAATTTCGCTTGCTCCCTGTTCGCGCAGGCGGTGAGCGAGGTCAATTCCCAGCATTTCAGCAGTCTCGGCAGGGCCGGAAACAGTATCTTTTACGAAGCGTTTGCCGTCGAGACTCGATACCATTCCGGTTAAGGTTAATTGACCGTTTTCTATTTTGGTATTAACGCCGATCGGTACTTGACAGCCGCCTTCTAATTCCCGCAGAAATGCGCGTTCGGCATAACATCTTTGGGCGGTTTCCGTATGTTCTAGAGCTTTGATCACTGCCATGATTTCTGTATCTCCAGCGCGGCATTCGATGCCCAATGCACCTTGGCCGACGGCGTGAAGGGAGATTTCAGCAGGGATAATTTGGTGGATGCGATCGCCCATTCCCAATCTTTCCAATCCTGCAACTGCTAGAATAATGGCGTCGTAACCGCCATCATCTAATTTAGCGAGTCGAGTATTGAGATTGCCGCGAATATCTTTAAATTCAAAATGAGGGAAATGGTGCCGCAGTTGAGCCAGCCTCCGCAGGGAAGAAGTGCCGATTACGGAACCTTCAGGGAGGGTATCTATTTGCTTGTCTTTGTGCTTGGAGTGAACTACCAAGGCGTCAGCGGGATTTTCCCGTTCGGTGACGCATCCTAAAATTAAACCTTCGGGCAAATTGGTAGGTAAATCTTTGAGGGAATGAACGGCAAAGTCCGTTTCATTGTTAATCATTCCCGTTTCTAATTCTTTGGTAAAAAGTCCTTTGTCGCCGATTTTAGCGAGGGCGACATCAAGAATTATGTCCCCTTGGGTGGACATGGTGTGGACTTCAAAAGTGTGTTGCGGGAAGTGTTTCTGTAGCTGTTCTTGCACCCAGTGGGTTTGCACTAGAGCGAGTTGGCTTTTGCGGGAACCGATGCGGACGGTTCGGGAGGGGGCAGATGTGGTTGGGGACATAAGATCGATCGGAGGATAGCTTGAAATCAGCCAATATATTCACCTGATCTAGCGTACCGCAGGTGGGGACTTTAATTGCTAGTTGGCACAATTGGGGGGATAAAACTGAGCCGATCGACCTGGAGAGCCAAAGGCAGCCGACGGTGTACGATCTGCCTTTGGCTCGATCGGGCCCAAGCTGGTTTAGCTGAAGAGTTTGCTCCCAGGTTGCAGGATTTGAGGAGAGAAATGTGGGGAAAGGGCGATCGAACTTCTCAAGCCAGCGAATAGCTTACCATCAACAGTGGACTTATTGTATAAATCACAAGTTCGATCGGTCAACCGCAGATGCAAGAAAGATCGACACCGATGGACGCAGATAATTTCTAGATTCTTTGCGAAAAAAATGCAATTTAAGTCTAGTGATAGCTACGATCAAATCTCAAATCTCAAATCTCAAATAGTATTAACGCGATCCTGCTTGAAGTGCAGAATTTGCTATCCTAACAACTTCTGACTGCCTTCCATTTTTGAGACTTACTCGGTAAAGTACACCCAGCCTTTGCCACTCCACATAAGAAATGCAGTAATTACCGCAAGTTTGGAAATAAATTCCCCTCATTCCGCCCGCTAATTCAATGCTTCTGAAAGTATCCCTCGGCAATTGCGAAGGAGGCGAAAACGGTTCGTTTCTTTTAGCTTCGATTGTGCCGAAAGCACAGGCTCCCCCGCGACATCCTTTGCCTAAATATATTTCAACAATGTAACCGTGGGAGCCAGCTTGCACATCAAAATCAAGTTGCTCGGTGTCAGGTAAAGGAAGTATATTAGGAAGAAAAACAGGCACTCGCGTTTTGCCTTTGATTTGCTGAGAAATGTTACTTACCGGAAAACGAGTATTAGCTTGATTTGTACCTGACTTATCAATAATTGGGGGAAATTTTTCGACAAAATTTTTCCACTGCAAAACTCTATTTTTAGTAACGTTCAAACTAGGAATTAAAAATCTTTCTACAGCCAGAGAAGGGCGGCCGTTTTTTTGATTGAAGTTGCGGCGAATCGCTGTAGTTTGCGGTTTGCTCAACCCGTAAGTTGAGGCGATTTCGCGGGCGAGATTGCAGCTAATTTTGAAGCGTCCCATCTCAATGTTGCCATTTTCGATTTCATAAGACCAATTGTAACCGGCCGAAGTGCGATCGCGATCGCACAAAAAATGAGAAATCTCAAACATCTTGGCAATATGAACGTCGTACAACCGCAACTTGCGGCGACCGGCAGATTTTTTAGGTTGGCGGTCGGGTACAATAAATTGTACGGATTGCCAGCCATCTTTAGAAGTATAATTAAACCAGCGAATTTCTGCGATCGAGGCTTCTGTCTTTGCTGCGGCTGAATAGGGTGTCAAAAGTGCGTTAGCGTTAGCGAAGCGATCCGAAGGAAAGCCCGCCCCTACGGGGGCTGCGCCAACGAAGAGGATTGTCAAAACAGCAACCTCACCAGCAAAAATCGCCCCAGATAGCCATCTTCCCCTCATCCTAACTTCCCTCTAAATAAATAAGCATAAAAAACCATATTACATTCTTGTAGCGGCGGTTGTCCGTTAACATTTACCGTACAATAAACGTAAGGTGCAACCGCGCACCCTACATAATTAGTTTCTGCATTCCATCCTGCAAAACTTAACGATTTCCCGCTAAAATAGCAGAATTTGCTATGAAAGTTAAATCCGATTCCCGTCCATTTTTAATTGATACAGTATACATAAATCCCAGCTTCTTCCACTCAATTGATGCTGTACAGTAAGCCCCGCAACCGTTATGAAAAACTCCTGTGACTCCCCCGGCAAGTTTAACATTTTTTAAAGTCTTAGTTACCCCTTCTACTTCCGTAGAAAATTCACCGCCTTTTTGAGCTCGAACTTCCCCAAAACTACAAGCTCCCGCACCTTGGCAATCTGCTGTATACTCCATAGAAATAGTATAGCTGTCTGCTGTCGCTTGGCTTTGATAGTAAAGCTTCTGCGAAATAGGCAGCCGAGTCGGAATCAAAATTGGCACTTGTGTTTTGCCTTTTAATTTTGCCAAAATTTGACTTACCGGCACAGCAGTACCCACTACAGCCACAGATTTTGTTTCCGGCAACTGCTGCGACAATTCGCACGCACCAAAAACTCGCGATACAGGTACTAAAGCAGTCAATACACAGGCAGAAGCCGCCAAAACTAATAATTTCTTGTTCACTATTTTTTTCTACATTTTGAAACAGTCAATTTTTGCGCCAGAGCGCATTCGCCTATTTACAACGATACTCCAAAATACAAAAAATACAAACGGAATTCAGGAAAAAAATAGTTTAATTTTTGTTTACAAAATCCCTAAAATATAGATTTACCGATAAAATAAAGAAGGCGACAAAATTAGGAGTCGAACGTGGAACTGCAAGAGTATTTACGCCAGCACGGATTGGAAACTTTGTGCAAAACTTATCATATCAAACTTACCCGCCACCGCCAATACCCCAATCTAGTCTGTTTGAAATACTCGCAGATAGAATCTCCCTTGGGCGAAAAAATAGTCCAGCAGTGCCGGGGTATTATTTTAGATGAGTCTCAAGATTGGCAGATTGTTTCTTATCCTTACGACAAATTTTTTAACTACGGAGAAATTCACGCCGCTGCAATTGATTGGAACACTGCCAAGGTTTACGAAAAATTAGACGGTTCTTTGACTGTACTGTATTTTTATCAAGGAGAATGGAGAGTTCAATCTAGCGGCACTCCCGACGCAGCGGGCGAAGTTAACGGTTTTGGATTCAGCTTTGCCGAACTGTTTTGGAAAGTCTGGCAAGAGTTGGGATATCAATTGCCTGTTGAAACCGATTATTGTTTTATCTTTGAGTTGATGACACCTTACAATAGAATAGTTGTTCAACAAGCCAAAAATCAAATCGCCCTCCACGGAGTTCGCAATACTCAAACTCTCCTGGAAATAGAGCCGAGTTTTTGGTCCCAAAAATACGGCTGGGAATTAGTCGCATCCTATCCTTTAACTAGCTGGAAAGAAGTCATCGAAGCAGCCCAAAATTTAGATCCGATGGATTCGGAAGGGTATATTATTTGCGATGGTGACTTCAACAAAGTTAAAGTCAAGTCTCCCCAGTATGTCGCGATTTCCCATCTGCGCGAAGGATTTTCTACCCGCCGGATGATCGAAATTATTTTGACTAATGAAGGAGAAGAGTTTTTAGCTTATTTTCCAGAGTGGAGTGAGTTGTACAAACAAGTTAAGGATAAATATGAATTGTTAGTTCAAGAAATCGAGGAAGTTTACCGACAACACGAACATATCGAAGTGCAGAAAGATTTTGCCTTAGCTGTGAAACATTTGCCTTATTCGGGGATTTTGTTTTCTTTGCGCGGTCGCAGAGTTGCGGGCGTGAAAGAAGCTCTGCGCGATGTTACAATTAATAAGATAGAGGAGTTGTTAGGTTTGGATTACATCCATTTAGGATTGTGAAGAAGATGTCAGTAGTCAGTTGCCAGTTGTCAGTTGTTAACAGTCATTCCTAACAAATTACCAAGTACCCATTACGCATTACTATGAAAAGAGTTATTGTACTTGTTGGTTTACCTGCTTCGGGAAAATCTCAATTTGCGCGAGAATTGCTGCTGTCTGAACCTGCCAGATGGGTGCGTACTAATAAAGATTTACTGCGAGAAATGGCTCACGCTTCCCATTGGTCGCCGGCGAATGAAAAGTTTATTTTGGAGTTGAGAGATACGATTATTTTGAGGGCTTTGGAAAGCGGCAAGCACGTGATTGTTGACGATACTAATTTTGGGCCTCACATCGAGCATATCAAACAGTTGGTCAAGGGGAAAGCTATCGTAGAAGTTAATGATTCTTTCTTGCAAGTTCCGGTGGAGGAATGTATTAAACGGGATTTGAAAAGGCTGAATTCTGTGGGGAAAGATGTGATTTTGAAGATGTACAATAAGTATGTGCGGGTTCCCGTTGCGCCGCCGGAATATAACCCGGATTTGCCGGATGCAATTATGGTGGATATGGACGGTACGCTGGCGCTTCTGAACGGTAGAAATCCTTTTGATGCTACCACGTGCGATCGCGATTTACCGAATCAGCCTGTTTTAGATACCGTCCGCAAGTGGCAAACCAGCGCTAATATTATTGTAGTGTCGGGAAGAACCGATGACTGTCAGCCTCAAACTGAACAATGGTTGCAGCAGTATGAGGTGAATTATCACAGTCTTTATATGCGGAAAACTGGGGATATGAGGAAGGATGCGATTATGAAGGAGGAAATCTATCAGCAGCATATTGCAGGGCAATATAATGTTAAGTTTGTGCTGGACGATCGCCAGCAAGTTGTTGATATGTGGCGGTCGTTAGGATTGACTGTTTTTCAAGTTGATGAAGGGGATTTTTGACGTAGGGTTTGTTTGGGCGATCGCCCAACCCCTAATGCTACAATCAAAGTAACATCACAAAAAAATTTGTTATGATATCCATTCCCCAAGCACCCCCAAAAATGACCGTTGAGGAATATCTCGAATGGGAAGCTCAACAAGAGATTCGCCACGAATATGTCAACGGCGAAGTTTTTGCCATGACAGGCAGTACAATTCCTCATAACGATCTGGCACTTAACTTTTACACTGCATTGCGCCCGCATCTGCGTTCCAGAGGCTGTCGGATGAACGTGTCAGATGTGAAATTGCAAGTCAGTTTTCAAAGCCGTTACTACTACCCTGATGTGATAGTCAGTTGCGATCCAGAAGACATTAATTCGCGCAATTTCATTCAGAATCCTAAAATCATTGTGGAAGTTCTTTCCCCCAGTACAAGTGCTAAAGATCGGGATGAAAAATTCACTTGTTACCTGAAAATTCCGACTTTGCAAGAGTATATCTTGATTGATTCACAAAAGATTTTTGTTGAGCGTTACTGTCGGGGAGAGGGGAGAATGTGGCTGTACTATTCTTACACTGCTGGGGAGATTATCACTTTATCAAGTATTGGGTTTGATTTGCCGATCGCACTTTTGTATGAAGGCGTTGTATTTGAAACAGAAACAGAAACAGAAGCGTAAAAACACACATTTTATGGCAACTAGATCGCGAACAGGCAAGATGCCTGTTCCACAGAGAGTGAATTTTATTTTGTGGTGGGCTTCGACGCCGCCCATAAAAGCCGATAATGAACAGGAAAGGATCGCAAATTAAATATTTTACACAAGTTTGTGGGACGGGCGGAACGCCCATCCCACAAGAAATATCAAATTGTAAGTTATTTAATTCTCATTCCTAAGATGCCTGTTCCACAATTATTTATCTATCGCGTCCAAGCCAACCATTTATTGAACAAATTTTTCACAAACGGCGTTAACCGAGTGCGATTGTAAGCATCTCCGGCTTTGCGAATAGCTTCCGCTTGTGTCGGATACGGGTGAATTACGCTAGCAATTTTCCCCAAACCAATATTGTTAACCATTGCTAAAGTAATTGTATTAATCATCTCGCCGGCGTGTCGCGCGACAATCGTTGCACCTAATATTTTGTCGCTGCCTTTCTTGACGTTAATTTTCACAAATCCTTCCTCTTCACCGTCAATAATTGCCCGATCGACTTTATCGAAAGGAATCAAAAATGTATCGACATCAATTCCTTGGGCTTGAATTTCGCGATCGCCCGTGCCGACGCGCGCAATTTCCGGATCTGTATAAGTACACCAAGGTATTGTCAAAGCGCTGAGCTTTTTGCGCCCGAAAAATAGAGTATTTTGAATCACCATTCTCGCGGCAAAATCAGCGGCGTGAGTAAATTTATATTTCATGCAAATGTCCCCAGCGGCATAAATGCGGGGATTAGTAGTTTGCAAATTGTCATTGACAAATACGCCGATTTGTGTATCGTATTCAACGCCGACAGCCTCCAGATTCAATCCTTCCACGTTGGGCGATCGTCCCACACTCACAATAATTTGATCTACTATTACCGATGCTTCCTGGTTGTGCGATTGATAATAAATTACTTTGCCTAAATTTGTTTGCTCAACCCGCTCTATTTGAGATTCAAGTATTAATTGAATTCCTTCGCGCAGAAAAGCCTGCTGCACAATTGTTGCAGCATCCGCATCTTCCTTATCTAAAATATGAGCATTTTTGTGCAGCAACACTACTTCCGAACCCAGCCTGCGAAAGGCTTGAGCCAATTCGCAGCCGATCGCCCCAGCGCCAATTACGGCCAAACGCTGAGGTCTTTCTGTGAGGTTAAATACGGTTTCATTTGTCAGATATCCAGCTTCCTGCAAACCGGGGATTTGGGGTTGTCGCGCCCTTGCACCTGTGGCAATTACTGCTTTTTTAAAGTGCAGAGTTTGACCGGCAACTTCTATGGTAGAATTGCTAGTGAAACTACCGGAACCTAAAAAAACATCTACTCCTAATTTGTGCTGGTAGCGTTCAACTGAATCAACATCGCTGATTTCCGATCTGATCCGGCGCATCCGTTCCATGACTGCGGGAAAATCCACTTCTGGATTGTTAGAAACATTAACACCAAATTCGCTCGCATTCCAGATATCGCCGACAGCGCGCGAGGATCTAATTAAACTTTTTGAAGGTACGCAACCGACATTCAAACAATCGCCACCCATCAAATGTTTTTCAATTAATGCAACTTTGGCACCCAAACCAGCCGCCCCGGCTGCGACAATTAATCCGGCGGGCCCCGCGCCAATTACTACTAAATTGTAACTGCTAGCTGGCTGGGGATTCACCCAATCTGACGGATGCAAATAGGAGACTAATTTTTGGTTGTATTCGTCCATCGGGGGGACGGTTACGCGATCGGCTTTTGACTGCGACACGAGCAAATTCTCCTAATTAAACACTTTCATTCAAAGCTTGGCGAGCAATCCGGGTGATACAGACAGTAACGGCGACAGTCGCTATAAAACTGATGATATTGATCGACCATTTTACTGCGAAATCTTGGGGATGAGCAGACCCAGTTTCTGCGCCTACCGCCGCTAAATCTCCCACCAATGAACCTGAGTAAACATACAGAATAGTTCCCGGTATCATGCCGAAGGAACCTAGGATATAGTCTTGTAAAGAAACTTGGGTAATTCCTAAAGCGTAATTCAATAAATTAAAAGGAAATAAAGGGCAAAGACGAGTCAGAAATACTATTTTTAATCCTTCTTGAGAAATTGCGCGATCGAGTGCTTGGAACTTGGGATGACTTTCCATGTATCTTAACACGCGATCGCGCGACAAGTATCGCCCGATCAGGAAAGCAAAGGTAGCGCCTAAAGTTGAGGCGACAAACACGTAGATTGAACCCCACCACAGGCCAAACAGCGCCCCTCCTCCCAAGGTCAGCACGGAACCAGGTATAAATAGTATAGTAGCTAAGTTGTAGGTAGCGATGAAAGCGACTGGGCCCCACCAGCCTAAGTCCTGGATCTGGACTAACGCAGTTCTTAGCAGTTGTTGAAGGTAGGGAGATTTAGTTGCTAGAATTAAGAGGGGGATGAAAAGGGCGATCGACAAAAACCAGAATTTTTGTTTGAATTTATTATGGGAATAATTGGGATTTTGTTCTGGTGGCATAATTCAATCGTAAATAGTTATTTGTATTATATTAGAGATAGAGCATTTTTTTTGAACCGCAGAGGGCGCAGAGGGCGCAGAGAAAGATATCAGAGAATGAGAGGTTATTCGCTCGGTGATTATTTGCAGATTTAAGTTATTGTTACAACTCACTCTAATATAGACAGGCTATGCCAGCAAAATTGCAACTCCCAATTCCTGAATATTTCGAGGCAAAAAAAGTAGGCGAAGTTTGGCGCGTTCCCTATCAAGAACGGGCTTGTCAAGCGAAGAGTTGGGCGAAACAGCACGAAATTCCGCCCGCCGCCAGGGACACAAACCGCATTTGTTTGTTGATAATCGATGCTCAAAATACTTTTTGTTTGCCGGATTTTGAACTGTTTGTCGGCGGGCGTTCCGGTAGCGGTGCCGTAGACGACAACCTGCGCTTGTGCGAGTTCATTTACCGCAATTTAAACTCAATTACCACTATTGCGCCGACAATGGATACCCATACGGCGATGCAAATTTTTCATCCAATTTTTTGGATAAATGATGCAGGCGAACATCCCCTCCCAGCCGCCACATTAATTACTTTGGAAGATGTGCAGCAAGGTATTTGGAAAGTTAATCCAGCCGTCGCCGACAGCATCAGCGGTGGCAATTTTTCGGCACTGGAAAAACACGCTCTCCACTACGTGCAGAAACTCAGCGATGACGGCAAATTTCCCTTGACCATTTGGCCCTATCATTCAATGTTAGGCGGCATCGGACACGCCTTGGTTTCTGCCGTGGAAGAAGCTATATTTTTTCACAGCATCGCCCGCGAAAGTCAAGCACTTTTTGAAATCAAAGGCGGGAATCCGTTAACAGAAAACTATTCTGTTTTGCGGCCGGAAGTTTTAGACGGGCCGGATGGGGTTTCTATTGCTCAAAAAAATGCTGACTTGATCGATAAGTTGCTCGGTTTTGATGCGGTAATTATTGCGGGACAAGCAAAAAGTCACTGCGTTGCTTGGACGATTGATGATTTGCTGGCGGAAATTTTGGCGCGAGATTCGGAGTTGGCAAAGAAGGTTTATTTGCTGGAAGATTGCACTTCGCCGGTGGTTGTTCCTGGTGTTGTTGATTTTACCGAAGCAGCAGAAGCGGCTTTTCAAAGATTTGCAGAAGCGGGCATGAATGTGGTTAAATCTACTCAGTTTGAGCTAGAATAAACATAAGTTAGCAACAGGCTATGACTATGAGTTTAGTATCTAATGAGCCGTCGGTTATCCGTACAGAGCGTGGGTTGACGATCGCAGGTACGCGCATCACTCTGTACGACGTGATGGACTATGTAATCGCCCAGTATCCGCCTAAGTTCATTCGTTCCCTGTTTGATTTGACAGAGGATCAAATTAATGCAGCCCTCTCCTACATAGATACACATCGGGCAGAAGTTGACGCAGAATACCAAGTTGTTCTTAAGGAGACTGAGGAACTTCGGCAATATTACGAAGAACAAAATCGCGATCGTGTTGCCCGCATTGCTACCCTGCCACCACCACCGGGGTTGGAAGCTGCTTGGGAAAAGCTTCAAGCCTCGAAGGCGCGTCACCAACTTCACTCATGATTTTTTTAATAGATCACAATTTTAAGGGACACGCGCGAGTTCTTCTTGGCAGTATTGCTAGCCAAGGTTGGCTTGATTTTGTGCAAATTCGCTTCGTCATGTTTGAGGAGGTGGGATTGTCAATTGATAGTAGCGATCGAGTTGTTTGGAGAATCGCTCAGGAAAATCAAATGATTTTACTCACAGCTAATCGAAGCATGAAAGATGAAGACTCGTTGGAGCAAGTCATGCGCGAAGAAAACACTCCAGACTCATTACCAGTTGTGACAATTGGTAATGCCGATCGAGTTTTAAATGACTCAAGTTATCGAGAACGGTGTGTCGAGCGTATTGTTGAGATTGCCATTTATACTGGCAATTACATAGGCGCAAGAAGAATTTTTATTCCATGAACTATCGCAGCCTGCCTATTGCACACCTTAGTTCTAAATGCTTTGAATCTAACCTACGAACAGCAGGAAATGTTGATTAAAATTCTCCAAAATTGGCACCGCGAAAGTCGCCGTGCAGAAATAGCTACAAATGCCCAACAAACCTTAGCAGATTTCCGCGCGGGCAAATTTCAATCGCAGTCAGCCGAGGAAGTCATTGCAGCTTTGCGCCAATATTTGTCAACTGATTAATCGAATCTAATTTACCCAAGAAACTCTCTATATATCTCTCTGCGCTCTCTGCGTTCTCTGCGGTTCATTAATTCCTATAATCTAATTATTTCCCATCCAATCTCGGCACGCCCTCCAAAAAAGCACCGCTCAACATCAATTCAGCCATCCTATCTAACTTACCAGTAATTTTCAACTTTTTATCAGTTTGAAAGCGCTCAATGTCTGCTTTTAAATTGCCGCTATTATATCCTAATTTACTTAAATAACCTGCAGCTTGCTTGTCGCTTAACAAGATATCGGCAGACCGATAAATCGGCACGTACTCCTCCCGCCAGACATAAGCAAAAGTTGCTTTATCTAAATAGAAAATCTTGCCTCTCGAAGGGTCTCCAATCGCTGCTACACTGTCATTCATTCCTAGCAAAGCCACCGCGTGCGGCAGTTTTCGACCTCCATCAAACAGCCAAACTGCTAGCACTCCGGGGCGATTGATTTGCTGGATTTGCTCCCAAGTGGGCGCTAGTTCGATCGCATTTACACCCAAAGCCCTCGCTGCGACAATCAACTGCGGCATCGAAGTGCCCAAACGACTCGTACCCGCCAAACGCGCCACGCTAGATTCCGTCGCATCCATCCCCCAACGTCTCAACACAGTTGCTAGCGCCGCCGGCGCACAACTGCTGTTAGAAGTTTGCCGAAATACGCCGTTGGGTTGCAAATTGTCAATTAGATCGTCATAAATTGGTGCGAGAAAATAAGCCTCAGCGCTGGTAAATCCGCCCAATCCCAACAAGCCAATTAAAATTACTGCGATTACTTGCGATCGCCCCGTCAGCCAACTTATGCTAAACCCAATACCGCAGACTCCCATCAGCATTACTCTGAGCAAAGTCCAAGTAACTCGCATCCCGTGCACGCGCCACTCGACCGGCAAAGCTGGTATTTGCGGCAGATTTAGAGCCAGCAGCAGCAAAGCAATATAAAAACCCAAAAACAGCAGGGCGATCGAATTGTGGCCCTTAAACAAATCGTTAGCGGTCACTCCCGATCGAACTAACACTTTTCCAAAGCGCATTCCCCAGACAAACAGCACCGAACCTAGCACCAGCGTCACAAGTATTTCCATAAGTTCAGAATTTGGTTGCTCAACTAGGTTTTAACATTTATCCGAGCTAAATTAAAGTTATAATCTGCAAAGCGCTGATTCGCGATCGATCAAAGCTCGCCCGACAGTAAATATTCAGGAAAACTTATGCCAGCAACAGCAGCTAACGATGTAGACGTAGCAGACCGAGATTGGCACTACCTAGAAATATCGAAAATTGCAACTATATTAGAAACCAACCCAGAAAAAGGCTTAGAACCTGCAGAAGCAGCCAGCCGCCAACAAAAATTCGGTGCCAACGAATTAGTAGTAAAAGCTGGAAAACCAGTCTGGTTAAAATTTATCCGGCAATTCAACCAACCTTTATTAATCATCTTGCTGAGTGCGGGTTTAATCAAAGCAGCAATTGGGGAATGGCTCAACGCCAGCGTAATTTTGGGTGTCACAACCATCAACGCTACTATCAGCTTCATCCAAGAAACGAGGGCAAAGAAAAAAATCGCAGCCCTCGCCCAAGCAGTCAGCGCAGAAGCCACAGTCATCCGGGGCGGCAAAAAATTAAAAATTCCCTCAAAAGAAGTTGTTGTCGGCGACTTAGTAACCCTAACTTCCGGCGACAAAGTGCCTGCAGATTTGCGCTTAGTTAAAGTGCGCGATTTGCAAATCGACGAGTCGGGACTGACAGGAGAATCCGCTGCGGTAGAAAAAGAATTAGGAGAATCTGGAGACTTGATTCTGCCGCCAGAAACTCTCCTCGCCCAAAGAGATAACATGGCTTATGCCGGCAGTTTCGTCACCTTCGGCCAAGGTAGCGGGATTGTAATTGCGATCGCCAACAACACCGAAACCGGCAAAATCTCCCAACTATTAGACCGCGACACCGACCTCACCACCCCTTTAACCAGCAAAATCAATCAATTCAGCCAACACTGGCTGCTATTAGTGCTGGCCGTGGCAAGCTTGACCTTTGCAGTCAGGTTGGGCCGGCCTGTCCCGCCGGGAGTTTCAGCCTTTAAAGAAGCAGTAGAAGCCGCAGTCGCCCTGATTGTCGGCGCAATTCCCCCAGGCCTCCCCGCCGTCATCACCCTCGCCCTCGCCGTCGGCGTTTCCCGGATCGCCGGCCGCCACGCGATTGTCCGCAAACTGCCCGCAATCGAAACCCTTGGGGGCGCGACAGTCATCTGTTGCGACAAAACCGGAACTTTGACGGAAAACCAGATGAGGGTGCAAGAAATCTATGCCGGCGGCACATCCTACTCTGTCACCGGCAGCGGCTACAACCCCGACGGCGAAATTCAACTCAACAAACTGCCAATTACAGCCAGCCACGCTCCAACTTTGCAAGAATGCTTGCAGGCTGGAATGTTGTGCAACGACTCTCGCCTGGAATTTAAAGATGATAATTGGATTGTTGTCGGAGATCCGACGGAAGGGGCGTTAATTGCTGCTGCTAAAAAAGCAGATTTGATGAAGCAAATTTTGGCAAAGTCCATGCCGCGCCTGGATTCAATTCCTTTTGAACCGCAGTTTCAATACATGGCGACGCTGCACCGAACTCCAAACGGTAAAATTTTGTACGTTAAAGGTTCGGTAGAATCAATTCTGACTCGCTGCGGTTCCAGTCTGGATGTTGAAGGAAATCTGGCTGAGGTCGATCGCCCGCAAATTCACCGCCAAGCCGATGCAATGGCCGAAAAATGCTGGCGCGTCTTGGCTTTAGCGAAAAAGCCAGTACCCGAAAGCCAAAATTCCGTCCATCGATCGGATTTGGAGTCAGGGCTGATTTTCTTGGGAATACAGGGAATGATCGACCCGCCGCGGGCCGAAGCGATCGCGGCCGTCCAAGTTTGTCAAAGCGCCGGCATCCAAGTCAAAATGATTGCGGGCGATCGCACCGCCACCGCCAAGGCGATCGCCCGCCGCATGAGATTGGGCAAAACCGATCGCCACAGCGAACTCCTAGCCTACACCGGCGCCGGGCTCGCCCAAATGAACAAAAACGAACTTGCCGAAGCGGTAGAAGCCGCCTCAGTTTTTACCCGCGTCGCCCCGGAACAAAAACTCCGCTTGGTAGAAGCTTTGCAGCAAAAAGGCGAAATTGTAGTGATGGCGGGAGGCCGTGTTAGCGACGCGCCCGCCCTCAAACAAGCGGATATCGGGATTGCGATGGGCAGCGGTACGGATGTTTCTCAGGAAGCCGCGGACATGATTTTGACTGACAACAACTTTGCGTCGATCGAATCTGCCGTAGCAGAAGCGCGATCGGTTTACAAAAACCTGCTCAATGCAATTAGCTTCATTCTCCCGCTCAACGGCGGAGAATCGATCGCTATTTTGCTCAGCACTTTGTTGGGTCGGGAATTGCCGATTTGGTCGCTACAAATCCTCTGGCTGAATGCGATCGACTCGATCGCCGTGACTGTACCCTTGGCTTTTGAGCCCAAGTCTCCGGGAGTGATGAAACAACAACCGCGATCGCTCAACGAACCTTTGTTTACCCCCAACCGGATCGAGCGGATTTTAGCAATTTCCCTTTACAACGGGATGCTGATTTTCGGAATGTTTGAATGGGTGCGCCAAACAACCTGGGGAAATTTGGAACTCGCCCGCACGATGGCGATTCAAACCTTGGCAATCGCCAGAATTATTTACCTGTTGAGTCTCAGCCAATTCTTGCCTTCTTTAATCGCTAAATTTAAGGGATCGAAAGAAAAAGTTAGCAATGTCTTCCCCCTCGTTTTCGGCATTGTCGCCGCCGCGATCGGGCAAATCCTCCTTGCCCATTCTCCATTGATCAACAGCATATTCCAGACAGCTCCGATGAATCTGGGTCAGTGGCTGATTTGCTTTGGAGTAGCGCTACCTGCGATCGGTATTGCTCTCTGTATCAACCGCTTCGATCCGCCCAACTAATGCACAATTCCAACTCAAATTTTGGCACTAACCTCTCTCTTCTCTTCCTCTGTGTTCTCTGCGCCCTAGTAAGGTTAAAACATTCCGAGCCAACCTATGCACCTTACGACAATTCTGTCTGTATCGTAAGATACAATAAATTCATACCTTGAAAAAAATAGCGATATATTAACAAAACAAATGTGCGATCGCTCAGTTTCTGCCAGCTTATTGACAATGAATTTGAATGCCGCCCGATCGCCCTTCGCAAAAGCCCTTACGCTATAGGTTCTAGCTAGAAACAGTTTTGACAAAACCAACCCGATCCCCGCTCCCTATCTCTGCTTATTGACACCAGGCTCCTAAAACATTTACTTATCACTTAAATTTAATATTTGTTTTATAATTACAGCAAGAGCACGGTAAACTGAATAACCAAGACAAGAAAATGTGGAACTCGCTCTTGGCGAGTCAACACAACTTGGTCGATCGCAATATTAAGTCAATCAAAAGTGTAAAATCAGCAGGGATATTAGAAAGACTTATGCTAGCAATAAATCTTTCGAGCCCCGCTGCAAACCTGCGCTCAAAATAGTTCCCTTGCTTGGCCGAGTAAGCGAATGGTAAAAAAGCGCTTTGATCGACTTTAGTGATGTCGTTACAGAAGATTATGAATAGGAACGAAGGCTAGGCTATGACAAAATTTTCAGAGCAATTTTCCCGGCGTAAATTTATTGTTACCGCAGGTGCATCCGCAGTCAGTACAATACTCCTCAAAGCTTGTACTCCCCCAGAACCAGGTAGTACCGCAGGTGCCGGCGGTGGGACGACTGCAGGCGGGGCATCCCCAGCAGCCACATCAGCAGTTGCTGTGGCCAACGAGAAAAAAGTAGAGGGTCTCGAAACTACGAAAGTTATCTTGGGATACATCCCGATCGTCGAAGCAGCAGGTTTGATTATTGCCAAAGAAAAAGGCTTTTTTGCCAAGTATGGCATGACCGATGTGGAAGTTGCCAAACAAGCCAACTGGGGCTCTGCCAGAGACAACTTAGAAATCGGATCTGCAGGCGGCGGCATTGACGGAGGCCAGTGGCAAATGCCCATGCCTTATCAAATTAGTGAAGGTCTGATCACCAAAGGTAGCGTCAAAATTCCGATGTATGTTCTAGCCCAGTTGAACACTCAAGGAAATGGAATTGCGATCGCCGGAAAACACAAAGGTAAAGGCATCGGGCTCAAACTAACCCAAGCGGCCCAAGACTACATGAAAGGCCTCAAAGCAGCAGGCACGCCCTTCAAAGCAGCCTACACTTTCCCCAAAGCCAACCAAGACTTTTGGATTCGCTACTGGCTAGCAGCCAACGGCATCGATCCCGACACAGAAGCCGAGTTGCTAACAGTACCGTCAGCCCAAACCGTAGCCAACATGAAAACCGGCAGCATGGACGGTTTCAGCACCGGCGACCCCTGGCCCCTGCGGATCGTCCAAGAAGACATCGGCTTCATGTCCGCCCTCACCGCCCAAATCTGGAAAGATCACCCCGAAGAGTATCTAGCTATGCGCGGCGACTGGGTAGACAAACACCCCAAAGCCACCGAAGCCATGCTAGCAGGACTGATCGAAGCCCAGCAGTGGTGCGACAAACCAGAAAATCGCGCCGAATTAGTAGCCATTACTTCTAGCAAAAACTACTTTGACGTACCTCCTGCAGTTTTGACACCTCCCTACGAGGGCAAATACATGATGGGTGACGGCCAACCAGAAATCAACGATTTCAAGATGAGCCCGCTGTACTGGAAAGACGGCCTCGGCAATGTTTCTTATCCCTACAAGAGTCACGATTTGTGGTTCTTAACCGAAAGCGTGCGCTGGGGTTTCCTGCCGACAAAAACCTTAGCAGACCAAAAGGCAACGATCGATAAAGTCAACCGCGAAGATTTGTGGAAAGCCGCAGCTAAATTAGCCGGAGTTCCTGATGCTGACATTCCTAAAAGTACGTCTCGCGGCATTGAGAAGTTCTTTGATGGCAAAGAATTTAACCCGGAAAAGCCAGAAGATTACCTCAACAGTTTGGCGATTAAAAAAGTTTGATGGGTTAAACAGTTGACAGTTGACAGTTGACAGTTGACAGCGAAGTTTTTAGGGCCTGGGGATTTAAACCCTACCCTAAAAACAATCCGCCTCGGCGGGAATGCTCCACCCTTGTTAGTTGGTAAAAGCTTCCCATAACTTAAGTTTTGAAAATCAACAGCAGAAACATAGGAGATTAGCAGCATGACTGTAAGTATAAGTCGGAAAGATAGCAAGGCCCAAGGAGGATTTGGCGAGTTTTGGCAGAAGAATTCACCAAATATTTTGCCGCCAATTTTAGGGATTTTGGGATTTCTGTTAGTGTGGCAATTCCTGTCGAGTACGGGACTGATCAAACTGCCGGGGCCGCTCAGCGTTTGGACTGACGAACGGACGCGGGTATTGTTGCTGTTTCCTTTCATGAATTCCAAAACCTACGGAATCGGTTTGTTTTGGCAGACTTTGGCTAGTTTGGAACGGGTAGCAAAAGGCTACACTCTCGCGGCTGTTGTGGGAATTGGTACTGGTGTGTTGGTAGGTACAAATCCTTTTCTGAACAAGGCTTTAGACCCGCTGTTTCAGTTTTTGCGGATGGTAGCGCCTCTGGCTTGGGTGCCGATCGCCCTGGCTGCACTGCAACAAAACGAACCTGCTGCTTTGTTCGTGATTTTTATCACAGCAGTTTGGCCGATTTTGATCAACACGGCTGAAGGTGTCCGCCAAATTCCCGATGACTATAACAACGTAGCGAAAGTGCTGCAACTTACTCGCAAAGAGTATTACCTGAATATTTTGTTTCCGTCGGCGCTTCCTTATATTTTTACAGGATTGAGAATTGCGATCGGGCTGGCTTGGCTGGCGATTATTGCAGCGGAAATTGTGATGTCGGGGATTACTGGTATCGGCTTCTTTATCTGGAACGCTTACCAGCAAAACTACATTAGCGAAATTTTATTAGCGGTGTTCTACATTGGGGCTGTTGGTTTGCTGCTCGATCGCATGATGGCTTGGTTGCAGCAAAAGATTGCTCCATCTGAAGGCAAATAAATAGTTGAAAATTGACAGTTGAAAGTTGGCCGTTGAAAGTTGACAGCGAAATTATTCAACCAAGGTTAGTAGTGAGGACTTCTACTCGTTCCTTTCGCTCTGCCTGGAAACGCAGATGCTTTGGCTCTGCCTCGAATTTTACTCAAGAGAAAAGTGAGGCTCTTCCTCGCTTACATGGGTTCCTTTCGCTCTGCGAAAGGAACCAGTTAAAATTCCCCACTACTAACCGAATTTATAGTATTTGTTCGATCGAAACAAATAACAAACAGTCAACAGTCAACAGCTAGTTACATGACAACCTACAAAAAAGGCAAGAAAACAAATGTCAACTATTATCGCCATTGAACAGCTAGAAAAAGTATTTAACTTATCAGACGGGGGCAAATACGTAGCCCTCAAAGGCATCGATCTGGAAATTCAAAAAGGAGAATTTATCTCCCTAATCGGACACTCTGGCTGCGGCAAATCTACCCTACTAAATATGGTGGCAGGTTTGGATCTGCCCACAGAAGGATTGGTGACGATCGAAGGACAAAGAATTACCAAGCCAGGCCCCGATCGCATGGTAGTATTCCAAAACTATTCGCTGCTGCCCTGGCGGACGGTCAGAGAAAACATTACCCTAGCCGTAGACTCGGTAATGAACGGTTTGCCCAAAGCCGAACGCCTCGAAATCATTCAAAGACACATCGACATGGTGGGCTTGGCTCCCCACGCCGAGAAACAACCGGCACTGCTATCGGGCGGACAAAAACAAAGAGTTGCGATCGCCCGCGCTCTAGCTTTGCGCCCCAAACTGTTACTCTTGGACGAACCCTTCGGCGCTCTGGACGCTTTGACTCGCGGCAACTTGCAAGAAAAGTTGATGGAAATCTGCCAAGAGTACGAAATCAGCGCCCTGATGGTAACTCACGACGTAGACGAGGCGGTGCTGTTGAGCGATCGCATCGTCATGCTCACCAACGGCCCGGAATCGAAGATTGGCGGCATCCTCGAAGTAGACATCCCCCGCCCCCGCAAGCGCATGGAAGTAGTCACGCACCCCAGCTACTACGCCCTGCGGAGCGAAATGATTTACTTCCTCAACCAGCAGAAACGAGTCAAAAAACTGCGGGCGCGGAAAGTACCGGCGATCGCCCGCCACGGCCTAGAAAAAGTCAACCTCGAACTCGGCTTCATCCCCCTCGCCGCCTGCGCTCCCCTAGCCATCGCCAAAGAAAAAGGCTTATTTGCCAAACACGGACTCGATGAAGTCCATCTCGTGCGGGAAACAAGCTGGCGGGGCATCGTAGACGGCATCGCCGCGGGCTACTTGGACGCAGCCCAAATGCCCTCTGGGATGGCGGCGTGGTTGAGCTTGGGAGGCTACAAAGAAAAGCCGATACCAACCGTTACAGCCCTCACCATGAGCCGCAACGGCAACGGAATTACTCTGGCGAAGCGCTTTTACGACCAAGGAATCTACACTCTGGCAGATTTCAAAGAAATGCTGCGCCGAACCCCCGCCCAAACTCACCGCATGGGCATCGTTCACCCTTCATCGATGCACAACCTGCTGCTGCGCTACTGGCTGGCTTCCGGCGGCATTGACCCGGATCTCGATGTTTCGCTCAAAAACATCCCTCCGGCCCAGATGATCGTGGACTTGCAAGGCGGCACCATTGACGGTTTCTGCGTTGGCGAACCTTGGAACCTGCGCGCCGCGATGGAAGGAGTCGGCTTTACTGTAGCTACGGATTTGGAACTGTGGCCCGGACACCCGGCAAAAATTCTGGGAGTTCGAGAAGAGTGGGCGAATGCTTACCCGAACACTCACATTGCTCTGGTGAAAGCTTTGCTGGAAGCTTGTCATTATTGCAGCGATCCGGCCCACGCTGAAGAAGTTTCCGAAAT
This sequence comes from Tychonema sp. LEGE 07203, assembly GCF_015207285.1. Classification (GTDB taxonomy): domain Bacteria; phylum Cyanobacteriota; class Cyanobacteriia; order Cyanobacteriales; family Microcoleaceae; genus Microcoleus. The sequence continues at coordinate 27,128 of NZ_JADEXD010000011.1, forward strand.
TGTGGCGGGACGGGAGTATGTCGGTACCGACAAGAGTTACATCCAAATGGGCGATCCGAAATCTGTGGCTTGCAATCTGGATACTCCAATGCGGGAATACGCCCACCACTTGTTCGCCGGAGACGGGGTGAACCGCCCCAGCCGTACCGAACAGTTGTGGCACATGGTGCAGATGGCGCGTTGGGGCGATACAGTCTTTCCCCGCAACTGGGTAGAAATTCTGGAACGGGTGGTCCGCGTCGGCCCGTTCAGCACGGCAGCCCGAGAGCTGGGTATGTCGGATATTACTTACACTCGGGGTTCTCTCCGCTTGTTTGATGGCTCGGTGTTTAATGCTGACGATCCGATCGGCTATCTCAACAATCTCGCGATCAAGCGCGATTACACTATGGCTGAAGTGATTCTGGATTCGGGCCGCAGAGCTGCTTAGACTTGCGTTTGACAATGAGTAATATCGTTGACCGTTGCATCGTCAGGTGATTTAACCGGCGCTAGAACACAGAGAACACAGAGAGATTAGAGAGAGATGAATACAGGACGATGAAGAGAGGAATTGATATAATTCGATCCCCCCTAACCCCCCTTAAGAAGGGGGAAGAGAGTTCAAAGTCCTCCCGATTAATGAGGGATTTAGGGGGATCGAGATTTCGAGACTAATGAGAAAAATAGAGAGTTTCAGAGAGAGTTTCAGTAGTCTCTACTCGCAACTCACCATTCAAAACTGCATTATTTGCTATCGCTAATCACCTACTAACGGCTTCTCAAACCCATGATTAATACTGCTGTCAACCAGACGAACACCCAAACTCAGATCCAGTCACCAAACGATCGCCGCGGGCCTTTTTTGGTGATGGACAATGTTCAAAAAGTCTATCCAAACGGTTACAGGGCATTAGAAAACATTAACTTGACTGTAGCTGAGGGAGAGTTTATTACTCTGATCGGACACTCGGGCTGCGGCAAGTCAACACTATTAAATATGGTGTCGGGTTTTAGCCATCCCAGCGAGGGCACGGTGTCGATTAACGGCCAGCGGATTGTCAAGCCGGGCCCCGATCGCATGGTAGTGTTTCAAGGTTACGCTTTGTTGCCTTGGCGGACTGTGTTTGAAAATGTTTACATTGCCGTTAATGCTGTTTTTCCTAACAAGTCGAAGGTCGAAAAAAATGCGATCGTCAACGAGCATTTGGCGATGGTGGGATTGACAGAAGCTGCTGAGAAAAGACCGCCGCAAATTTCGGGAGGGATGAAACAGCGGGTTTCGATCGCCCGCGCTTTGGCAATTCGCCCCCAGGTGCTGATTTTAGACGAACCGTTTGGTGCTTTGGACGCAATTACTAAGGAGGAATTGCAGGAAGAGTTGCTGAAAATCTGGAACGATCACCGCTGTACGGTGTTGATGATTACTCACGATATTGACGAAGCGCTGTTTTTGGCCGATCGGCTGGTGATGATGACTAACGGCCCGTCAGCGACGATTGGCGAGGTTCTGGAGATTCCTTTTCCTCGTCCGCGCGATCGGGTGCAAATGATGGAAGATCCGGAATACTACAACTTGCGGAACTACGCCCTAGACTTCCTCTTCCGCCGCTTTGCCCACGATGACGACGCTTAAACCCTTTGAGGTTGGGGATTGCTGGAAAAATAAAGCTCCAGCATTTCCCCAATTGCAGGGAAACATCGCTGCGTGCGAAATTTTCTCTATCTGCTTGGGTAAACTGAAGTTTAATTGTTGGGGATAAGTTTTTCCAGAAGACTCGGATCTTTTTCTCAACTTTTACGTCTATCCGCTAAGAGACCCTATTGCCTAGCTGTCGGTAAGCTGGCATGAATTTAGCCCAACTTTGACTTAAGGTGGGCTTCTTTCTTATGTTATTGAAAGTTTTTGGGCGATCGGGGGTTGGTGCATTCCACCATTTTAACTGGCACAGGGCGGGGTATTGATTCGTGTTCGATCGATTAATCACTGTGGTGAAGTTGTGGAATGGGCCGGAAAACCCGCTGTGAAGTTGTGAATGGGCCGGAGAACCAGTTCTTGACAATGGTACAATATCTCAGTTTCAACTGACAGAAGAGCACCCTTCGTGTGGAAATTCTTAAAAACCGGGTTTCTGAACGAGAAACATAGGTTTTGATGCTAAATTTGCGGTCAGAAACCCGGTTTTTGCCACAGGTGCTCTTCTATCAGTTTCAATCAACTTATTTTCAGCCAATTAAATAAATCGGCTGCGGATAGTTGCCAATCTTCCAACACGCCAAGAACAGGTAAAATATCCGTGCCCGATTTAAATTCAGGCAGTTGATTAGGCACAAAAACTATTACTGATTTATCGCTCGGATCGGCAAACCAACCCAACTTAGTGCCGTGCTGGATCGAAAAAATAATTTTTTTAATTACCCGATTTGGAGATTGGTCTGGTGACAGAATTTCAATTATCCAATCCGGTGGAATTTCAAAACGGTTGGCAATTTCTCCATCTTCATCAACAGGAATCCTAGACCACTCAAAAACAGCAAGATCGGGAACGATCGATCGCCCCCCAAACGTACAGCGCAATTCTGGAAAAGGACAGGCTAATTTTTGGGGTTCCCCAACCTCAGAAATTGCATCCAGCAATCGTTTTTGCAATCGGCTATGTTTTCCTTGTGGCATAGGTTTTTGATAAATTTGACCGTCTGTATACTCGCTTGCGGGTTTAGTTTCTGGCAACTGCAAAAACTCTGCAAGAGAAATCATTGACGTTGCTGCAACTACCATAAATCATCTCTCCTGAAATCATCCTAACGAACAAATAATCAAAGGTTCCTGTATTTCTGCTTTTTCGCTTTCAAGTTTGCACCGAAAACTTTTCTGGGTCCATATCCCAATTTACCCAACGAATTGCCTCTTTAGCTAATTGTACATCAGGCGGCACTCGCAAAGCATGAATACATCCCGTACTCGGACAGGTCATTTTTAACAAATAAACTGGATATTCATAACGCCGATCGTTTTTGCCAATTATCGCACAAGCCGCTTTAATTGTTTCCACAGCTTGCGATCGATTTATCGGACTTGTAGAAAGGGCGATTATTGATAGTTTTTGGGCGATCGGGGGTTGGTGCATTCCACCATTTTAACTGGCACAGGGCGGGGTATTTATTCGCGTTCGATCGATTAATCACTGCACGACCTTTTTTGTTTTTATTTTTATCTACAACAATTCAGTCTGCGATCGCCCTTTCAAATTTTACCAAATCCGGTTGCATCGGAACGATCGAACCGCGAAGGCGCTTTAGGCGAAGCCGCGCGTCAGCGCTAGGAGGCAAAGGAAGAGCGGAGAGAGATAAATAATTTTGATGCGAACGGATTTGATATTACGCTCTCGGTGTAGATTTTAGGGGTTTCTTTTGTTAATGATTAACGATCGAGCTGTCGCGCATTTAAACCAATAACGATAGAGGTAGGGTGCGTCAGAAGCGAACACTTGCTGGATGCTGGAAATATTTATGTACGGCTCCGCACCTTACTATCCTCTTTTAAATGCCCAACAGATTAATGAGTGATATACTATAGCCTTTCTAAGAAAGATGAGGTACTGTCGGGAATCGGGCCGAAGAGCATCGGGCCTAAAAGCATCGGCCAAACCGGGCATACCTCATCTTTCTGATAAGTGCTATAATAACTAATAACTAATAACTAATAACTAATAACTAATAACTAATAACTAATAACTAATAACTAATAACTAATAACTAATAACTAATAACTAATAACTAATAACTAATGACTGATAACTAATGACTGATAACTAATAACTAATAACTAATAACTAATAACTAATAACTAATAACTAATAACTAATAACTAATGACTAATGACTAATGACTAATGACTAACAACTAATAACTAAATTATCCTTCAAAGGCGGCAACCGAAACCCGATCGCGCCCTGCTGCTTTGGCCCGATAAAGCGCCTCATCGGCGATCGCAATTAAGGTTCCCGGCTGCGACATCGGCGCTGGAATGCAGCAAGCCACACCCAAACTCAGCGTCACGTATTCGCTGACACCCGACTTAGCGTGCAGTATCTGCAAACCCCGCACCTGTTGGTTGATAATTTCAGCTACGCAAGCCGCGCCATCAATATCCGTATTCGGCAAAACTATGGCAAATTCTTCTCCACCGTAGCGCGCCACTAAATCAGCCGATCGCTTTACCGAACGCTGGAGAACTGCAGCCACCTGCTGCAAACACTCATCCCCCACTTGGTGGCCGTAAGTATCGTTATATAGTTTGAAATAATCGATGTCGCACATAATCAAAGACAGCGGTGCTTCTTCCCTCGCCAAACGCCGCCATTCCGTATTGAGGTAATCGTTGAAAAAGCGGCGGTTTCTTACCTCAGTCAAACTGTCGTAAGTTGCCAAATACTGCAAGGCTCGATTCACAGTTTCTAACTGACGTTTTTGCTGCTGCAACTGGCGGTTGAGCAATGTCAACTGCTGTTCGGCTGCGTGGGTTCTGAGCAAATTTCTTACCCTTGCCAGCAGTTCCCTCTCGTCAAAAGGCTTTGCAATATAATCGTCAGCACCCGCATCCAAACTTTCGATCCGAGCTTCCATCCCCGATCGCGCTGTCAAAAAGATTACCGGCGTCGAACTCAACTCCGGTGTGTTCCGAATCTCCTTGAGCAGATCGAGTCCATTTTGTCTGGGCATGATTTGGTCGCTCAAAATCAAATTTGGGTGCAAAGTTTTGGCTTTTTCTAAACCTTCTACCCCGTCCACCGCCACGGCGACTCGATAGTACGGACTCAATAATGTTTGGAGGTAAGCCAGCAGAAAATTGTTGTCTTCTACTACCAGCAGCAGCGGTAATTCTCCGCTGTCAGTTGTTGATTGTTCCCCATGATTTTTGCTATCAAAACTGTTAGAGTCGGGCAGCGGGGCGGGGTGCGCGATCGCCCCGATATTTCCCGCGCCCCACTCAGAAGTGCTAAATCCAGTCAGTCCGGCCAATTGGGCGATCGCGCTCACCAACTGATTCGCCGACACAGGCTTCGACAAATGCTGCTGAAACCCAGCCTCCAGTGCCGAGGCATCATCCTCTTCCCGGAAGCCTCCCGTCAGCGCCACCGCCGGCAGCAGTTCCCTTTGCTGGGACATTTCCATTGCTCTGACGCGGCGGATCAAATCGCAGCCGTCAGCTTCGGGCATAGCGATATCGCTCACCAACACGTCGGGCCGCGACTCTTCCAATTCGGCCATCGCTTCGCAGGCGCTGCCCACCACCTTGACTTTGGCTCCAAATGCTTCCAGGGCAGTTCTCAGAAAGTCCCGGCTCTCGGCGCTGCTGTCAACCACTAGCACTTGCTTTCCCTCTAAGGGTTTGGGAACAGATCCGCGTCTATTTTCGACGGGCGCGATCGCGCTGCTGCGATCGCGCCCGTTGTTGCTGTTGGCGATCGGTAGCTGCACCTCAAAGGTCGCCCCCTGTCCGATGCCGGGACTGCTCGCCCAAACAGTTCCCCCGTGCAGTTCCACCAACTGCCGCACAATTGAGAGTCCCAAACCGAGCCGATTTTGTTCTTTCCTCTGGAAGCTATCTCCGGGGCGGAAGTAGTCAAAGATGTACGGCAGAAATTGGGGGTCAATCCCGCAACCGCTGTCGCTGACTCGAATCAGCGCCCCCGACGCACTCGGCTCGATCTGTATTTGGACTAGCCCTGGGGCGGATTCGGGGGTAAATTTGATGGCGTTGGCGAGCAAGTTCCAGACTACTTGCTGCAACCGTTCTGCATCGGCCAAAATGTAGGTGACAGCGGGGTTAAAATCTGTTTCTATGCGGATGTTTTTGGCTTCGGCGGCGGGGCTGAGGGTGTCGATCGCCGATTCGACGACAGACGGGAGGTGAACCCGCCCGATGTTGAGCTGCATTTTTCCGCGCAGCAGCCGCGAAAGATCCAAAAGATTATCTATTTGCTGGTTCTGCAATCTGGCGTTGCGCTCGATGATTTCCAATGCGCGGCTGGTGGTGGCTTCGTTTAACTTGCGCGATCGGGCTAGCTGTACCCATCCCAAAATCGCGCTCAGGGGCGATCGGAGTTCGTGGGAGGCGATCGCCAGAAATTCGTCTTTTGCCCGGTTGGCTTGGGCTTGGGCTGCTTCCACAGTTTTGCGATCGGTGATGTCGAATCCGATCGCCATATACTGATTGGGTTTTCCCTTGCCGTCCGGCAACGGAACTACTGTTGCGTAAACCCAATAATCGCTGCCATTTTTAGCTTGACTCTTAATTTCTCCTTGCCAAACTTCATTTTTGGCAACTGTTGACCGCAGATTTTTGATTAATTCCCAAGACTTATATTCCGAGTGAAGGATGCGGAAATGGCGACCGATCAGTTCGGCGCGCGAATAGTTAGAGATGCTACAAACTCGATCGCTGACGTAGTTGATAATTCCTCGGGCGTTTGTCCTCACCGCCAGTGCTGCTCGGTCGATCGCTTCTTTAAAATCCAAACATTCTTGCACCGATAAATCTTGTTCTTTTGTCATAGAAATTTTGCCCTGGCGAGCGGGCGCAAGTGCTTGCGGGCGATCGGTCTTATCCTGGCTCCGCTGTTGGATTTCCATTGCTTCTATTTTCCCCTGACGGCTGAAACCTAATCTACTCGCATCCTGATTCATTATCACTGTTTTTTTTCCGCACCTGCGGTGCAATATTTTGTATCTCTTGATTTTCTTCCTGAAAACTTGACCGTCCGCACAGACACTAGGAAGCCAACTCAAATTTTATTTACAGTTTGGCAAAATTTTGTCAATCTGAGGACATATTTTATCGGATTTTCCCGATCGGGTGCTGGGTAACAACTCTCAACTTTTTTCTCACAATTGCTGTCCCCCACCCGGCACAAAATTTCTGCTTCCGCAGGCTTTCGAGTCTCCCGCCTTCGGTCTTATCTCCACTCGAGCAGATATGTGCGGGGCTTAACATTTCTCAAAATTTTGGTTGGGAAAGCGGGAACAAAATCCCTGTTTGGCGATCGTCTCCAACTTCTGTTAAATTATTTTCTGCTACATCTTGACAGTCCTGTAAATAATTTGTACTATAACTGTAGTATAGCTATAGAGAGACCGGGCTAACTGCATTAACGCACTGAAGTATTAACAGGTAGAGGAAAATTTTCTGTGAATTTAGACGCTGTACGCGAGCAATTTGAACAAAGAGCATTTAATTATGACGGTTTAATTCCCAGCCTCATTCCGCACTATCGCGAGCAACACGATTTAATATTGCAGTTAATTCCTTTTGAAACCAATGCTAACATAAAAGTTCTGGATTTAGGCGCGGGGACTGGCATACTGTCGGCTCTGATTTTGCAAGCATTTCCTCAAGCGAAAGTCCTAGCCTTTGACCTGGCGGAAAATATGCTGAAAATTTGTCAAACTAACTTGTCAGCTTTCGGAAAACGCCTGAGATTGCAGCAGGGAAATTTCGCAGAAGATGATTTCGGCAGCGGTTACGATTTGGTAGTTTCAGGGTTAGCAATCCACCACCTTGACAGCGAAGGGAAACAAAAACTTTTTCACAAACTATTCGACTCCATGAATCCAGGGGGAACCTTGCTAATTCGAGATATTGTGACAGGTGCTACTCCCAGGCTAACCGAGCAATACGAACAGTTGTGGCGGCAGTACATGAAAGCTAACGGAGAAGACGGTGCAGCCTGGTTTCAAAACTATCTAAAAGAAGATATTCCTTCCTCTGTGGAAGACCAGACTAAGTGGCTTGCAGGAGCAGGTTTTGCAGATGCAGGATGTCACTGGCGCTATCTCAATTTTGCTATTTTTGGGGCAGTAAAAAGCTAGCTTGTGCAATCAATGAAATGAATAATTCACGATTACTAAAAATTAGCAAATATCTCAGCAGACACCTGCGCCACTCGCCATCGTGCATCGGCCTTCAACTCAGTCCAGGCGGCTGGGTTCCTGTTAGCGAACTCCTCGCTGCGTGCCAAACAAACAACTTCCCCGTTCAGCTTGCAGAACTCAAAAAAGTAGTAGCCGAAAACGACAAACAGCGCTTTTCCTTTGACGAAACGGGAACTCTAATTCGTGCCAACCAAGGACACAGTGTAGAGGTTGACTTGCAGTTAGAACCCGCTGTTCCTCCAGATATTTTATATCACGGAACCAGTAGCACTGCCGTCGAGTCTATTCTCAGTCAAGGAATTAGCAAGATGTCGCGGCCTCACGTTCATTTGTCGGTGAATATCCAGACGGCGCGCCAAGTAGGTACCAGACACGGTATCCCCGCAGTCTTTACTGTAGATGCCGCAGCAATGCAGCGCGAAGGTCATACATTTTACTGCTCGGAAAACAAAGTTTGGTTGGTAGATTTTGTGCCTCCAAATTATCTAAAAATAAGTTAATATTTTTTGTGTTTTGTATAACCTGTACCAAAAAATGTAAAATAAGAGTAACTAGGAGTTGCAGTAAGTGAGTGCGGAAGACATGAGCGATCGCGAAAACAATTTTACTCAAAACAATCCTCAAAATCGAGGGCTGCTAGGATCGGGCTGGCGACCTCTCTACCGTCAATTTGATTGGGAACACCTGCTGTACTTAGCGTCTAGCGACCCCGTAGAATTAGCTCAAAAAACTTTAGATGCAGCTAGCGATGTTGCCGATGCAATGGGGCGGCATCAATATACCTGGTGGGCAAATATTTTAAATGTATTTTCGGAAAATACTCGCTACGAAATCGATGAATTTTGGGATTACATTACTCCGCAGCCGGTTTACCCGGATTACCGCTACAAAGACGTTTTAGTTACTGAAACTCCGGTGGTGCAATTGGTCAGCCGCGCTAGCATTCCTATCGACTACGTTCTGAACAAACTCCAAGAGACTACTGTTTTCAAGGTTCTGGATTTGTTGGGCAAACCTGATGCGATTACTCAGTCTTTTATGGAGCGACATTTTTCTTATCCCAGGGAGCGATTTGTGAGCTGGGAACGCTTGGATGTTTTGGGTACTGTTTATGCTTATTGGGCTGAATGCGGCTGTTGGCTGCAAATTGACAGCTACGATAGGGGAAGACGCTGCTACAGTCTGATTTGTAAAGATATTGCGCCGTTGGTTAGCAAGGCAACTTACAATTTAGCGGTGATTCTGAGCGGGTACAAAAGCCGCGTCGGCCAGGTTCACAGTCAGTTCCCTATTAGGACGTTTTCTGCAGATGTTCAAGGTTTTACGGATACTGTTCAGCAGGCAATTCTCGACCAAAATCAGTTGGCTGTTTTGGTTAGCGGTGAACCGGGGACTGGCAAAACTGCTTGGACGCAAGCGGTAGCAAAGGAGATTTTGGTGCCGCTGGGTTACGTGATTTTTATTTTAGACCACGATGCTGTGGAAAATTTTGTGCCGCCGAGTTATTTGGAGCGGATTTGTATCATTATTAACGAGGCTGATAATTTGGCTCAAGATCGATCGACCGATGCGGCCCAACGCACTAACAAAACTGAACATATTTTGAGTTTGCTGGATGGAACTTTGTATCAAAGTGTTATGGACGAACACGGCATTCAATTTCAGCAAAAACTCGTAGTGTTGATGACTTGCAACACGACTGAAAGGTTAGATCCTGCAATGTTGCGGAAGGGAAGAGTGGATTTTACCAGTGAATTTACGCACAAATTTGTGTGAGCGGATACCTAAATGCTCGATCGCTTGAGGTAATTGCACGACCTGCACGAGTTCAAATACCTCACAATTCTGAAGAAATCTTCATAATTGAAAAGTTTGGGAAAACTTTTATTGAGTACCTATAGACACATCCCCATCAAAAATGATATTAATGATGGGTGACACCCTCTATGGGTATCACCCGACAGAGCAAATCAGGGAAGCAGCATTTTTAATCTAAAACAGAATTTTTCAAAATTGACCGGCATAAAAACGGATACAGGCTGCCGCAGGGTTGTCGTGGCGGCCAAATTTTAGAAGAAAGTTTAAGCTGGGGTGATTCATCTGTGGAGTTTATGTAAAATCTAAAATCTCAAAACTCAAATCGACTGACAGTTATGGAGGAAATCCCAAACCGTGCAAACACTCGCCAGTTCAGTAACAAAGTCGGAGACTCCGAAGGTATGCCGGCGGGAGAATCCCGATCGCCCACCCACAACCCCAGAGGCAGCCGTGTCCGAGAGTAAAGAGCGATTTCGGCGGTTTGTAAAGCGCTCCGCCGACGCCGTAGCAATGGTAGATTGTGAAATGCGCTACCTGTCGGTTTCTCGTCGCTGGGAAACAGATTGGGGGTTCGGCTGCGGGGAGGCGATCGGCCGCTCTCATTGGGAACTGTTCCCGAATCTCCCGGAATATTGGCAGCAAAATGCTCGCGCTTGTTTGGCTGGAGTTTTGGAATACAGCGAGTTTGTGACAGGACGATCGCCCGTATCTGTAGCAGAAGAAATCGAAGGCTGTGGCGGCCGGTCGGTAAAATGGGTGTTTCAGCCTTGGAAAAATAGCTCTGGCGCGATCGGCGGTTTGCTCTTGTTTGCCGAAAAGATAGCTGAGGATATCGCCCAAACCAATTGCTACAATAAATTTACCTCAAATTTCAAAAGCCCGCAGTTAGAAACAGCACTGCAACTAACTCAAATTGCCCTCGACAATGCTGCGGATACAGTTTTTTTTACTACCTCCGACGGTCGAATTTGCTACGCGAACAAAGCGGCTTCCGATCTGTTCGGTTACTCGGAATCGGAACTGCTAAACATGAGGATTAACGACCTCAATTCGCAGTTGTCAGTGTCGAATTGGCCAGAGCATTGGGAGGAACTCAAGCAGCACACCAACCTCACTTTTCAAACCACTTACAAAACCCAAGACGGCGGTCGTTTTCCCGTCGAAGTTAAAGTTAATTATTTAGAATACGGCGGCTGCGAATACCGCTGTGCGATCGCCAGGAACATTTCGGACCGCCAAGCTGCAGAATCCGGGCTTTTAGAAGCGAAAGAGCAACTTCAAGCCGTTTTGGATGCCGTACCCGGATTAGTTTCTTGGGTAAGTTCCGATTTGCGCTACTTGGGAGTGAACCGACATTTAGCTGCCGCGTATCAAATGCCTGCAGAACTGTTTGCCGGTCAGAAAGTAGGTTTTTTAGATACAAGTCCCAAATTTAACGATTTAGTATACGATTTTTTTTCCAGCGACCAAAAGAAGACTTCTCAAGAAGTAATAACGAACATCAGAGGAGAAAAGAAAACTTATTTGATTGTTGCTCAAAAATATCACAAAAATACGGCTGCGGTCTTTGTGGGATTGGACATCACAGAAAGCAAACAGTCTCTTTTGGCTTTGCAAGAGTCGGAAGAGCGCCTGCGACAGCAAGCGGCTAAATTAGAGCAGGCGCTGTTAATTTTGCAACAAACTCAAACTCAACTGATTCAAACAGAAAAAATGTCATCTCTGGGGCAGTTGGTAGCAGGAATCGCGCACGAAATAAACAATCCAGTTAGTTTTATTTCTGGCAATGTCAGCCACGCCACGGGCTACATTCAAGAACTGCTGCGATCGATCGAGCTTTACCAAAAGCATTATCCCGATCCCGTGCCGGAAATTCAAGATTGGATGGAAGAATTAGACTTGGATTTCATCAAAAAAGACTTGCCAAAACTGCTAAATTCAATGAAAGTCGGTTCGGAAAGGATTCGGGATGTCGTGCGATCGCTCCGGTTGTTCTCGCGTACCGACGAAGCCCTGATGAAGCCTGCAGATATCCACGAATGTTTGGACAGCACAGTGCTGATCTTGCAAAATCGCCTGCAAGCTAAGGGGGGACGGCCGGGAATTAATCTCATTAAGGAGTACGGGGATTTGCCGCGAGTCCGCTGCTATGCGGGACAGTTAAATCAAGTGTTCATGCACTTGTTGACAAATGCGATCGACGCTTTGGAAGAAGGAGGGAGAAATCCCGAAAAGTATGGTACAATGCAAAGTCAGTCTTTGTTGTCTGGGGGCGGCTCGGGAACTGAAACATTCAATCCCGAAATTCGGATTCGGACTTGTGTGCTAGGGGAAAACGAAGTTGCGATCGCCATTAGCGACAACGGCCCCGGCATGACTGAAGAAGTTCTTCGCTGCATCTTTGACCCTTTGTTTACTACTAAATGTCAGGACACGAGCACGGGTTTGGGTTTGGCAATATCCCAGCATTTGGTAGTAGAAAAGCACGGCGGTAAGCTGCACTGTGTTTCTCGTCCGGGAGAGGGAACTGAGTTAATAGTGAAAATTGCGATCGGCAACGATTAATATCAATTCCGGTTGTACCGTCAGGTGATTGTTGACTGTTGACTGTTAACTGTTAACTGTTAACTCGATTTTATGATTCCGATGCAACCGGAAACGAACGATATAATTAGCTATTTACAAATTGGAAATAATATGGTAATCGAGTGGCTCAGGTTTAAAGTGCCTCAAGAAAAGTGGGAGCAGTTTATTCAGCGAGATGAGGAAGTTTGGACGGCTGGATTAAAAAGTTTTTCCGGTTTTTTGGGTAAGGAAATTTGGGTAGACGCGACGGAAAATGAGGTGGTAATTTTGATTCGCTGGGAAACTAGGGAGAAGTGGAAGTCGGTGCCACAAAGCACAATCGAGGAGTTGGATGCGAAAATGGGCGATTTGCAAATTGCGATCGTCGAAAGCCGCGAATATCAAGTTCGCAAGTTTTTGCATTAGTTAGTTATTAGTCATTAGTCATTAGTCATCAGTCATTAGTTATTAGTCAACAGTTAGGTATCAAACGTCCAATCTGCGATGCAGAGTCTTGGAACTTGACTAAAATCTTGTTGGTTGCGAGTTACAACGGTAGCACGGACGGACAAGGCAATGGCTGCAATTCGCATATCTTTTTGGAGGCGATTTTTCCGCAATGGCGGGCGATCTTTTAACAGTTTCTTGAGACAACTATCAGCTTCCGGTGTAAAATCAGTACCTCAATAGTACGGATGGTGTTTTCGTACAACTGTCCCGCACGGTGTGCCAGTTCTTCACAACTTAAAAGGATTGTTTGCATCGTTTAACTCCCGATCGCTACACTGATATTGTCACGCAGAGATCGATCGCTCTTTTTTACTCAAGCGATCGCACTCCGTACAACGATCGCAGTATTTGGTATTTGGTGTGCAGGGATCTCGCTCTTTCATTTTAGGCGATCGGTCATCGGAAACAACAAAGGGATCTCGCTCTTGATGCGTGATGGGCGATCGCACCAAGCTGAGAAGATCGAAGGGGTTGTGTTAGCGTGACTCGATCGCCTACACTAAACAGTATAAAAGAAGCAGAGAAATTTTGCAATTCTCTGCTTCTTTTATGCTATAATTTTGAGTTGGCCGATCGCCCGAAATTCATTCACATCTCGATCGGCGATCGTACTTGACTCGGCCTTACTCAGCACCTTGGGGCAACAATTCCCGCTTTTGACCTTGCAGCACCTTGACAATTCCATCGTCGCCCACATCCACAAGGGCGATGTCGCCGTCCTTGATGCGGCCAGACAGAATTTCCTCAGCCAAACTATCCTCTAACAACCGCATGATGGCGCGGCGCAGCGGACGAGCTCCGTAACTTGGATTGTACCCTTCCTCTACCAACCGTTCTTTGAACCTGTCTGTAACTTCCAGGGTGATTCCCTGTTCTGTCAAGCGGCCGAACACTTCTTTGAGCATGATGACGGCAATTTCCTTGACTTCTTCCCTGTTCAACTGACGGAAGACGATAATTTCGTCTAGTCGGTTGAGGAATTCTGGACGGAAGTAGTTCTTGAGTTCTTCGTTTACCAAAGAACGGATGCGGTTGTAAGTGGCATCGGCTTGGTTGTCGCTGAACTCGAAACCGAGGCCGCCGCCGCCTTTTTCAATCACCTTAGAACCGATGTTAGAAGTCATGATCAGCAGCGTGTTTTTGAAGTCCACGGTGCGGCCTTTGGCATCGGTTAAACGGCCGTCTTCCAATATTTGCAAGAGCATATTGAAGACATCCGGGTGGGCTTTTTCGATTTCGTCAAACAACACTACCGTGTAAGGACGGCGGCGGACTGCTTCTGTGAGTTGGCCGCCTTCGTTGTAGCCGACGTACCCTGGCGGAGAACCGATGAGTTTGGAGACGGTGTGACGTTCCATGTATTCCGACATATCCAGCCGGATCATTGCTTCTTCGGAACCGAAGAAATAGGAAGCTAGGGCTTTGGTGAGTTCGGTTTTGCCGACGCCTGTGGGCCCGGAGAAGATGAAGCTGGCGATCGGGCGATTGGGATTTTTCAAACCTACCCGCGCGCGGCGGATCGCCTTAGAAACCGCTTTCACAGCTTCTTCCTGACCGATCAAGCGCTGGTGCAAAGTATCTTCCATGTGCAGCAGCTTTTCAGATTCAGATTCGGTGAGTTTGTTCACCGGAACTCCCGTCCAGCTTGCCACAATTTGGGCGATATCTTCTTCGGTAACAACTGGCGATGGGTCGGTTTCGCCGCGGGCCGCCGAGTCAGTTTTTTTAGCTTGGGAAATTGCACGAATTTCGGCTTTGATCGTCATTTCTCGATCGCGCAATTCGCCGGCTTTGTCAAAGTCTTGAGAACGCACCGCTTCGTCTTTATCTTTCAGGACTTGGCGGAGTTCTTTGTCAAGTTCTTTGGCTGCGGGGGGCAGTTGCGAGTTGATCAAACGCACTCTCGAACCAGCTTCGTCTACGAGGTCAATTGCTTTGTCTGGCAGGAAGCGATCGGAAATGTACCGGTCTGAGAGTTTGGCAGCAGCTTCCAAGGCCGTGTCCAAGATTTTCAGCTTGTGGTGCTGTTCGTAGCGTTCCCGCAGGCCGAAGAGAATCTCGATCGTCTCGTCAACAGTCGGTTCGCCCACCATCACCGGTTGGAAGCGCCGTTCTAGGGCTGCATCGCGCTCGATGTGCTTGCGGTACTCGTCGAGGGTGGTAGCGCCGATACACTGAAGTTCGCCTCTAGCCAAAGCCGGCTTGAGAATGTTCGCTGCGTCGATCGCCCCTTCAGCAGCACCCGCACCGATCAAAGTGTGCACTTCGTCAATCACTAGAATGACATTGCCTGCGGTGCGGATTTCGTCCATGATTTTTTTGAGGCGTTCCTCAAATTCGCCCCGGTATTTCGTACCCGCGACCAACAAACCGATATCCAGAGTTACAACCCGCTTTTCTTCCAGGATGTCCGGAATATCGTTGTTAGCGATGCGCTGGGCCAGACCTTCGGCGATCGCAGTTTTACCGACTCCGGGTTCGCCAATCAGCACCGGATTATTTTTGGTGCGGCGGCCGAGGATTTGAATTACCCGTTCGATTTCTTTTTGCCGTCCCACTACCGGATCGAGCTTGCCATCGACAGCCATTTGAGTTAAGTTAGCGCCGAACTCGTCGAGGGTTGGAGTTTTGGTGCGCGCGCCGCCGCCCGTCGCTGCGACTTCTGCGGTTTCGCCCAACATCCGAATCACTTGGGTGCGAACTTTCGACAAGTCTACTCCCAGATTTTCCAGGACTCTGGCCGCCACTCCTTCACCTTCGCGGATCAGACCCAGCAGCAGGTGTTCGGTGCCGATGTAGTTGTGTCCGAGTTGGCGAGCTTCTTCGAGGGACAGTTCCAGAACCCGCTTTGCCCGTGGGGTAAACGGAATTTCGACTGCTACGAAGCCCGAACCCCGACCGATGATTTTCTCAACTTCAATCCGAGCGTCTTTCAGGTTGACGCCCATTGACTTGAGGACTTTAGCTGCTACCCCGGTTCCTTCACCGATCAGACCCAGGAGGATCTGTTCTGTGCCTACGAAGTTGTGACCCAGGCGGCGAGCTTCTTCCTGGGCCAACATGATTACTTTTATTGCTTTTTCTGTGAAGCGTTCAAACATGATTTATTCCCATCACCTGCTGCTATGTGCCCGTTTCGAGGTCACGCTCGCACAACGAGCGTTTTTAGTCGAGTGTTAACTCGTACTGCTTATTCTAGCGCGACTCTCCCAACTGCTCGGCCGCATTCGGCTGCGGTTGCAGATTCCAGGCTCATGTTGCAGGGTGGCTTTCAACTGGGAAGACCCAAATGGTGGCTGACCTACAACCTCCCCTAGACTGCAAGAAGATTGCTCTCCTCGGCCCGTGCCCAACCTACGACTGACTATGTATTGAGGATTCTAGCACAATCTTTTTTGGTCTCGCGCAGGCGCAAAATTGATATTTCTCGAAGTGTCGGGCTTTTTCTTCACAAAACTTATTTCTTAGATGTGCGATCGATGTCAAGCAGGGAGCAAAGATTAGTCCGGGAAGTACCGCAGCCAGAAACCGGGTTTTTTTGCAAAAATATTTGGTCGCAGCGCATAGATTCAATAAAAAACCCGGTTTATTTGGAAGTAAGTTGGGTCGATCGCAGGGACCAGAAACCGGGTTTTTTTGCGAAAATATTTGGTCGCAACGCATAGATTCAATAAAAAACCCGGTTTCTTTGGAAGTTATACCAATTTCATAAAGTTATGCTACTACCGAAAGTTTTACTCCCCCCCGAAATCGCGGGGGGGTTGGGGGGGTAGATATGTAGGGCTATTTTATGAATTTGGTATAAGTTGGGTCGATCGCAAGCATTACCCAACAGCGATCGTCTTCGTTGGCGCAGCCCCCGTAGGGGCGGGCTGCGCTAACAGCGGCAAACAAATAGAAGGTGTTTGAGTTCCTTTGTTACCACAACAGACAGGGTTGGGTTTCGCGAACTCAACCCAACCTACAAACAGACAAATTCTTTGTAGTGTCGCCAATTTCCGAGGAGTCTATTTTAAAATATCCTTGTAGGGAACTGCGACTCTAATTGCGAAGCCCACAAACCGTCAATCTTGGCAATCAATTCACTTCCCGCCCATAGAAAGGTTTGAGTGATGAGGTTTTGCGCCTCAATATAATTAGTGCCGCCCAAAATTACGCCATTTGCCGGATTGAAGTTAACAATGTAGGCGTAATCATTGTTACCCCCGACTGAGTACCAATTGCTGGTGCGATCGCCAATATAAAATGCGTTTACTCTGGCGTTAGGGTCGCCGATTAAAGTATCTACCTCATCGCTAGACATCGTGTTGGTGTCTGTACCTTTGAGTAAGTTTAGACCCGTACCACCTTCTAGAACATCGTTTCCAGAACCACCAAAAAACCTATTAGTGCCGTTTCCACCAGTCAGATAATCATTACCCCGATCGCCATAAATGTCATTAGTCCCATCTCCGCCATTAATGATGTCAATTCCCTCGCCGCCGTAGAGGGTGTCATTACCTGTGCCAGCACCGAGAATATCATTACCCTCATCACCATATATCTGATTATTCCCATCTCCGCCATCAACCGTGTCATTTCCAGCCCCGCCGAAGATGATGTCATTACCTATGCCACCAAACACAAGATCGTTGCCGTTACCCACATTATAAGTATGGTTGCCGTTGTTGTTGTAATATTTCGCAAAACTCCCACTTAATCTGAATTCGTCGTCTCCGTTAGTCCCATAGATGAAGCGATCGTTGATTCCGCCATTAAGCTTAGCAGCAACCAGAAACAAAGGATTATCTTGAGCATCAACCGGAATCACTCCTTCATGCACTTGAAGAGAGTTAGGAAAATCCCCTTTATAGAAGTTTGGTCGAAATTGATGATCTGCCTGCGTGTCGTTCAAACCCAGAATATTGGTGGCTAAACGAGAATTTCCACCTGCATCAGCCACCAAATTTGTGTAGGCGGTGACGACAGCGCTGTGCTGATCGTTGGCAGTGTTACCAAAGTCAAACAGGAAAGATTCCCTGGCAGTTCCAGCTTGAGCTTCATTTCCTGCTACACTGCTGATGCCATTAAAACTCCTTCTTGAAGCCGTAGCACCAAGGTCTAAGGGTTTGATTGGATCTGCAATTCCTCCATTCCTTACGTATCCATTTGATAAGTCAGTATCGAAGCCATTAACTCTATCGTATGGACTACTCAAAAAGGCCGCGCTATTTGATGCTGGGTCAAGGGCTGTAACCGAACCAACTTGACTCCCATAGGTACTATTGAAACTGGCGGCAATTTCGCTGGCAAGGTGAGCGCCAAGACTGTGACCAACAATATTAAGTGCTGCGGCTGGCATTCCCCACTCAGCAAGTTTGTTTTGGACTTCAGTTGCCACTGGGGTAATCCACGAACCCGACCTGTAAAGGTCTCCTCTAGCGATCCCTGCTATTGCATTATTTGTTGGGGTGCCGCTCACTTGAGTCCAGTCCAAGACTAAAACTGTATCAGTTGGGTTAGCATCATCGATGGCTGTCGCGATAGCATCAAAAGAATCGCTGGTTGCTGTGAAACCAGGAATCAGCAGCCACACTTTTTCACCACTCCATTGATCCGCAGACGGAACCGAGAAAGGCGCAAGAATATTTATTTCACGCACGCTTGGATCTTTGACATTGTTGGGCGGTCTGTTAGTTTCGCCACCTGTTACCGTAAACGCAGTATTTATCACTGTCATCGTTCATTCCTCTCAAGTTAAGTTGGTAAAGATTAAGTAGATGAGTGGGAAAATACAGTAAATATGTAATTGCGAGTGAAAAGGAGTAATCGCAAGGTTTACAATCGCTTTAAATCTGTTGTATCCCAAAGTTTATTTGTTCCTACCTACTTGTTAGTTATTTCCTTTTCTCGACTTTCTCCACAAGTGAGCTGCACCCAAGCCCAAAAAGGCCAACAATGAGGCGAAGGGCGAGGCGTTCTCTGGTACGGGAGCAGGAGGAGATTCGTTAATTTCTAAAGTCACAGTCCCATTACCTGAAATAGCTCCATCTCGCAAGATGAAAAAAAATGTCCCAGGATCGACAAACATAAATCCGTTATTTCCACCCCAAACTCCGCCATCATCTGCCGGCATAACTTGCATCCCAAATTGACTGGGAACTCCGTTCAAGAAAGCCAAAACAGGACCATCGGGGTAGGTGAATTCATCTCTGGCCGTATAGGTTACAGGATTTAAACCCTCCGCAAAGTCCAGAAATCTAAAGTTAAAAGATAGCAATCCGGATCGAGTTTGATAGTCACCACCATTGATGGTCATAAACTCCTGGCCGACTTTGGTCAGATGTGTATCGTCGTAGGAAAAGTCACCCGTGTAGACACCCGCGAATTTCGGATCGGTGGCGTTGACGTTGACTTTGATTGTGCCTGTAATTGTAGCTGCCATAACGGTTGAGCCTCCAAATGTGGATATTAAGTATGTACTAAGGATAGCGGTCAGTCCGTATTTTATGTTCATTAGATATTCCTGATTTGAAAGGCTTCACCCACAGCAGTGAGTTTGTTTTCGTTTGTAGCAATTAACAAAAACAACATCTTGAGATACAGATTAAAGCTTGCTAGCGGTACTGTAAACCGTAAATTTACTAGAGTTTTTGAGCCAAAATTAGGATAGATTGTGAAAATCTCAGTAATTATATTTAGGCCCAGCTTCAAGTTAGGTTGGTAAAGATGATTATTTGTTTGCCTTTTTAGACTTTCTCCACAAGTGAGCTGCACCCAAGCCCAAAAAAGCCAACAATGAGGCGAAGGGGGAGGCGTTCTCCGGTACGGAAGTAGGTTCAGTAGTAGGTTCAGTAATTTCTAAGCTCACAATCCCATCACCTCCAATAGTTCCATTTCGCAAGGCGAAATTAAATGACCTGGGATCTCCGAACATAAGTCCGTCATTTCCAGATGCAGAAAAAATTTGTAAGGCAAATTGAGTGGGAATTCCGTTCTCTAAATACAAAAGTGGATAGTCTGGAAATCCATCAACATCACTGGCTGTGTAGGTGACAGGATTTAAGCCAGTAGCAAAGTCCAGAAATCTAAAGTTCATAGATAACAGTCCCGGTATAATTCCATTTCCACCACCATTGATGGTCATGAACTCTGAGCCTACTTTGGTCAGATGTGTATCGTCGTAAGCAAAGTCACCCCTGTAGACCCCTGCAAAGCTGCCCTTAGTTACGTCAACCCTGATCGTGCCTCCTATTGTGGCTGCCATAGCGGGATCTCCTCCAAATGTGGATATTAAATATGTTCCCAGGATAGCGGTCAGTCCATATTTTATGTTCATTAGATATTCCTGATTTGACAGGCTTCACCCACAACAGTGAGTTTGTTTTCGTTTGTAGCAATTAACGAAAATAACATCTTGAGACAAAGAATCAAGCTTTTTTGCGGTATTTGATACCGTAAAATTACTAGAGTTTTTTTGCCCTTAATAACTCGATATTTTTAAAATATCAGTAATTCTATCTACGCCCCGCTTCAAGTTAGGTTGGTAAAGATGATTATTTGTTTTGCTTTCTCGACTTTCTCCACAAGTGAGCTGCACCCAAGCCCAAAAAAGCCAACAATAAGGCAAAGGCTGTCGCGCAAATAAACATTGCATATTCTCCGCGGGCGGGACACCCCACTCATTGTTTGATTTTTTTTAACATAGAATTAAAATACTGCAACAGCTTAGTTATTAGCTCTTAGTTATTAGCTCTTAGTTACCAGAAATTTCAACCAAATTAAGTATTGCTTCTAGCTTTTTCAAAGCAACTTCCAAATCATCATTAATTACTTGAAAATCAAATTCCCCCGCCGCTTCAATTTCCTCCTTAGCCCGCAGCAATCTCCGGGCGATCGCACTTTCGGAATCTTGACCCCGACTCCGCAAGCGCCGTTCCAATTCTTCCCAAGACGGAGGTAAAATAAAAAGTCGCAAAGCCTCTGGAAACTTATTTCTAATTTGCCTTGCTCCTTCCAGTTCAATTTCCAGGATTACCCATTTTCCCTCACTGATGCCCTGTTTGATAGCAAAATACGGAGTACCGTAAAGATTACCCGCAAACTCTGCCCATTCCGCCAACTCGCCAGCCTCAACCATTTGCTCAAAACCGCTGCGGCTGACAAAATAGTAGTGTTTTCCCTCAACTTCTCCCTCACGAGGTTCGCGAGTTGTCACCGATACCGAAAGATGCAATTCCCGATGGCGGTTGAGGAGCGACCGTACTAAGGTGCCTTTCCCCACACCGCTAGGCCCCGTCAAAACAATTAATTTACCGAATTTCATTTTTAGAATAGAAACTTGTAACAATTTAAGTTTCCGCTTACTCTATACTGTAAGTGCTCAAATTGCAACTGACAAATTTCAATCATCCCGACCTTGACTGTCTTTACCGATCGCAAAACGATTTGCCACCGTTTCCGGCTGAATCGCTGACAGGATGACATGACTAGAATCTGTAATAATTACCGCCCTCGTGCGGCGGCCGTAGGTAGCATCAACCAGTTGTCCCCGCTCCCGCGCATCAGTAATTATACGCTTAATTGGCGCTGACTCGGGACTGACAATGGCAATCACTCGGTTAGCCGACACAATGTTACCAAAACCGATATTAATTAATTGAATATCCATGAATATCTTAATTTATGGGTGAACGAGTAACTATCAATCCTTACTTATTATCATATATACCAAAGTTTTTTTTACAATAATAAAATTATTCATAACTCAGTTTTTGAATTTTTACCTGCTTTTTTTCTATTTTTTGAGTCGCCGTCCGCCAGCCTTTATCAAAACTTTAAAAAACTAGCGCTGTTGACCGCTGATATTAAAGATTCGGTAAAGTCCGGGATTTTTAGTTGCCAATAAAAGCCTTAGCTGTATCGAAAAAACAGCCCGTAAATATTGCGAAATATAAAGTTAACTTGTGGTTGAGGGAAAATTAAGTATAATCACTGATAGATTACAGCAAATATTTGCAAAGGGCAGTTTATACTGAAAGTATTAACACTGATGCTGCTTTGATGAGCCTTCAACCTAAGCTAAAACCGGCTGGCGATCGCCCGCAATCCTCAAATTCCCACATAAAAATAGAAAATAGCCTGTAATATCAAACCCTATCTTCATCGGAATAGTAAATTCAGGCGTTAACAGTTAACAGTTAACAGTTAACAGTTAACATCATGTCTGAGTGCAACCGGAATTGATATAAAACCACAGATATTTAGTGCTAGATATTCAACAATAAAACAGGTTCGTGGTGAGGACTTCAGTCCGCATAAAAAAACTCGCATCCCTAACTACCAACCTGACAAACAAGCAAAAAACCGGGATTAATTCAGATACATTCACCCGCATTAATCCCGGTTTTTACACACTTAAATTAAGCCGCAACTAAACCGCTGTGTCTCAACAAAGCTTTAGTGCTCGGTTCGCGCCCCCGGAAAGTTTTAAACACTTCCATCGGGTGCAAACTGCCGCCCAATCCCAACACTGTATCTCGGAAACGCTTGCCTGTAGATGCGATCGCACTTTCATCTTCCAAACCCGCTTCCTCAAACGCCGCAAAAGCATCAGCGCTGAGAACTTCCGCCCATTTATAACTGTAATAGCCCGCCGCGTAGCCGCCCGCAAAAATGTGTCCGAAAGCGCACAAAAATGCGTCTTCTTTCAGAGGAGGCAAAACAGTCGTAGTTTTAGCGATGCGGTTGCGGACATCCGCCACAGTTTCGCTGCCGCCCGATCGGTAGCGGTGGTGCAATTCGAGATCGACACTGCTAAAATGTACTTGCCTGAGCATGACACTGCCGCTCATGTAGTGGCGCGCTGCTAGCAATTTTTGGTAATAGTGTTCCGGCAAAGTTTCCCCGGTTTCGTAATGCTTTGCCATCCCGAACAAAGTCGCCCTATCGTAACACCAATTCTCCATAAATTGACTAGGCAATTCCACCGCATCCCACTCAACATTATTGATGCCAGAAGCCCCCGGATAGTCTACCGTTGTCAGCATATGCTGCAAACCGTGACCGAATTCGTGAAACAAAGTTTCGACTTCCAAAAAAGTCATTAAACTCGGTTTTCCGTCCACCGGAGGACTTTGGTTGCACACCAAATAAGCCACCGGCAACCGCGTGATTGTCTTTCCCGCTTCCACAAATTTAGCGCGCACCACGCAATCGTCCATCCAAGCACCGCCGCGCTTTTCTTCCGGGCGGCTGTAGGGGTCTAAATAGAAATTGGCGATCGTATTTCCGGCTTCATCATCTATTTGGAAATAGCGCACATCTTTGTGCCACACAGGAGCTTGACCGTCCGCCGCCGTTACTGTCACGCCAAACAGCCGCTTTACTAATCCAAATAACCCCTCCAATACCTGCGGAAGAGCAAAATAAGGACGCAATTCTTCGGCACTAAAAGCAAACTTTTCTTCCCGCAGCCGTTCCGACCAAAAACCAATATCCCAGTGCTTCAAATCCCCAGCTTCCGGCGCACCTTTTTCGGCAGCAAACGCTTTCAAATCTTCTAAATCTTTGACAGCCGCACTGTAACTAGCTAAGCGCAATTCTTCTAACAAAGCTTCGACTGCTGCAACGTCGGGAGCCATTTTGCTCGCCAGACTCAATTCGGCATAACTGTTAAAGCCGAGCAAGGCTGCTTTTTCCTGGCGCAGTGCTAAAATGCGATCGGTCAAAGGCCAGTTATTCAACTCTCCACTGCTGGCTCTGCCGACAAAAGCTTTGTACAACTTTTCGCGCAACTCGCGGCGAGTGCTGTGCTGCATGAAAGGGCCGTAACTGGGGAAGTCTAAAGTAATCCGCCAAGGGCCGTTTTCGGCATCGGCATTTTCTGCACCGGCACTGCGAGCGGCTTGGGCTGCTAAACTCAACAAACTCGGCGGTAAACCGTCAATTTCCTCTTTGTTTGTGAGGGTGATGCTGAAAGCTTTGGTAGCGTCGAGGACGTGATTGGAAAATTGGGTAGTAATTTCGGCCAATTCTAATTGAATGGCATTAAAACGCTCTTTTTGTTCGCCTTCTAAACCCACGCCGGAGAGTTGTGCGTCTCGGAGAGCAGCTTCGACAATTCGCTGTTGAGCTGACTCTAAGCTGTCCCAGTTTTTGCTGGCCCGCAGCGCTTTAAAAGCTTCATAAAGCGGTTTGCTTTGACTGACTTTGCTCCAAAATTTTACTACTTCCGGCTGCACTGTTTCGTGGGCCGATCGCAATTCGGGGCTATTTTTCACCCCCATCAAATGTCCGACAATGCTCCAGCTCCAATTTAAACGCTCTCCAAGCTGTTGCAAGGGTTCTACTAAACCGCTCCAAGTCGGCTCTACAGAGGCTTCTAAGGCAGCTAGCGAGCCTTCTAGCTCGGTCAGCAGTTGGGTAATGGCGGGGACTACGTGCTCTGGGGCGATCGCGTCAAAGGTCGGCAATCCTTTGCCAATTAGTAACGGGTTATCAGGAATATTTACGGTTGCAGTCATTTAATTTTCTTGTAACAGGTTGAAAACAGGTAAACTATACAGATTACCTTTGAAATTTGTAACACATTTGCGTTTAAAAGTGGGAGGTTCGCAGATGTTATATCAATTCCGGTTGCACTCAAACATGATTGTTGACTGTTGACTGTTGACTGTTGACTGTTGACTGTTGACGGGCGGGTCAAAAAACTGAATGGTTGAGTGTTAACTGTTGACTAGATTATATTATTCCGATGCTACTGGAAACGATATTACACCTGTGTGATGAACAGGCAAGATGCCTGTTCCGCAAAAAATCAATTTTCTGGCAGGGTGAACCACAGAGTCCGCCCATGAAAGATTGATTAACAATCATGCAAGATGTGAAAAGCATCCCATTTTTGTAAAAAATATTATATCTTACAAAATTGGGAAGCTCCCAAAAAGTTCGACTCGCGCGCGAGAATGTCTGAATGTCTGAGTGTCAGAATGTCCGACTTGGAAAATCTGCCTTCGGACTAATGACTGATAACTAAGGGCCCGCACGCACCATCCACCGCCCCTACCAACTGACTAATGACTAATGACTAATGACTAAGCTGTGGCGCATTTAAACTGGATATTCGGAACGGGCTAGAAGCCCATTCCACAATATTTGTATTGATTTTTGATGCACAATTTAAATGTATAACAGCTTAATGACTAATGACTAACGACTAATGACTAATGACTAATGACTAATGACTAATGACTTTCTTGCGTGTGCTGCAACTGCTTGACAACCGTGATTAAACGCTTGAGATGAGGTTTGACAACTTCTTGTTGTTCGTGTTCCAAACGGTGGATTTGAGCTTGGACTGCTGACAAATCGGGAGTTGATTGGTGCGGGGTAGCTTGCAGTTGGCTTTGCAGATTTGCCATGACTTTCTGGATTTCCAAGAATCGAGTATTTACTGCTTCCCAGTCGTCTCGGGTGATAGAAGTTTCTGCCAAGCCTTTTGTCGCGCTTTCGAGTTTCTCTACAGCCTGTTCGACAGCTTGGAGATTTGTCGGTTGGCCAACCGATAAATCTTGCAATTCTTGGCTCACCTGCTGGCGGACATTGAGGACAGCAGATGCTACGATTTCTTGCAAAGAAGCTACCGACTCTCCCAAACTCAGCAACTGCCGCTCGATGTCTATCGACTCCTCAAAGCCTTCGACTCTAGGCAGTGCAGCCATTTGCTGGCGCAGCGCTGCAATATCTGCTGACAACTGTTTCCGCAATTTAACAATTACCGTCACTGCCGTTTTTTCGACTTTATTTACCGAGTTTTGGACGCTGGCTAGTTCCGAATTTTGATGAACCCGCACTTGCTGCTCGAACCGATAGCGGTTAGCAACATTCAGCGACAAAGCCAAAGTCAGGGGCGCTACTCCGTAAAAAGCTTGACCCGACACGGCCACCGCCAGGGAACCGACTCCAGAGGCCGCCAGAGAGGCGTACTCTGCTAGTTCCAGCCAGTGTCTTTGAGGAAAGCTTGGCCTCAAGTGGTTTCTAGCAGAGGGGTTTGGCTTCCGCACGGCTCTTTGGGTCATAGTATGTTCTCGTTGTTGGTAAGGTTGCGAGACTGGGTGGAGCATTGATTTATATCCTTTTTTCAGTTATATGTTTTCGATTATTTCCTGACACTCTTCTATTTTTACCTTATTGAGTAGGTTAAGGATAACTGGCGTATTATTATGTATTTGGGAGCACTGGGTTCGAGAACCTAGAATTCCGGCTGTTAAAAGGTGAAACCGAACGCGCCCTTTATTTTACAGGACGGGGGTACGATCGGGTTCGGGCGATCGTACCGAGGGCGGAGGCGGTTAACCAAACTATGCCTCGTCGGATTTTAGATTTGAGATTTTAGATGAAAAATTAAAAAAATGCGACCTACTCGCGGAAATTGAGGTGAGGAGCCGATCGGGAGTTGAATTTTTGTTCGTGCATTGGTATAATTTACTCTTGCTCTATTTCCCGGAGCAAATTTACAGCAAAAATTGACCAATGAAATCAGAAAAACCCGAAATTGCCGATCGGCTAAAATCTATTTTTAGTATCACAATCTTTATCATTCTCGTCCTAGCAGTAGGCTTTTTAAGCGTGAATTTTATTTCTGCTCTCTATGCAAAATTTGCTTAAAATTAGGACTTACCCACGGGTGCCAGAAACCGGGTTTTTTTCGAGAATATTTCGTTACAACCACAGATTCGATCAAAAACCCGGTTTCTTTAGTCTGAGGGAAACCCCGCCAGCGAGAAGGACACGGCAATGCCGTTTCCCTACCCAATTAATTGTAGGGAAACAGCACTGCCCTGTCCTAAATTTGGGTAACATTAATTATCCCAATTGAAAACTTATCTTTATCGTCCTGGTAATACCTGAAAGAAAAACTAACTCCTTCCGGTATTTTAACATCTAGACGATTGATGCTAGATAAAGATTGCTGGCGGCGTATATCGGATTTTTTAATTTTCTTCAATGACACGACGGGTTTTGTAAAATTCTCTCATTGATGCCTTGGTAATAATAGCATGACTAGGCTCATCTTTTGGCAAATTACCTCTAGCATTAATCCAAGGGTCTTCGCGTCTTACCATCAATTCTAACTCATAGGCATCGCAAAAGAAATACTCGTCGGATAACTCGTCTAAAAACTCTTGTACTTCTTCTGGAAATTCTGGTTTTTCGACTTCTTTCAGAATTGGCTTCCAGTCAAATTGTTCTTTGTATTCGTAAAATAAAGCCGGAATAGTCGGCCCGTGCACCCAAGCTTCAAAATCTTCATCAAACAGCGGTGTATCTTCAAATGCTAGATACCATGCTTGAGCGTAGTACAATAGTTTTTGTAGCTTGTGGTTGCTGAGATAGGAGCCGACATCATTGGCAAACCAGATGTAGTAATCTGCGAGTTGGGAGGCTGTTGTGACTGTAGTTATTGTGGTCATACAACTCGAATCAATATGTTTTGTATTCTATGATAGCACAGTCACCACTCTTAATGATGGGGCGGTTGAAACCGCTTCTTGTCAAACAAAGTCTGCCTCCGCAGACTAAGAAATAAAAGGTTTATTAACAATGGTGCAAAATCTCCGTTACAATCCTTTGATATACTGCTTCATTACAGGTGACAAAGTATAAAGATTTTCCTGTTTTTCGATAAAGCAGCGCCGCGATAGAGATTGCAAGGCGTTTAGCAAATCTGATGGTGGTATTTGTCGGTTTTGTAGCAATTTGGCGAAGTTGACTGGCTGGTTTTCTGTCGCAAACAATGACATAACTTGTTTTTCTAGTTCGGAAGTGCGATCGTACTGCTCTTGCAAAACATCTTTCAAATCTTCGGGTAACAATATGGTATCATCTATTAATAACTCAGTGGCACTGATTCCTAGCTCTTGAATCAAAGTCGCCACGCTTTTTAACCATAGGGGATTGCCTTGGTAGCGGTGAATGAGTGCGTCGCAGTTGTCGATTTCTGCTAATCCTTTATCTCTGAGGATTTCCCCTGCTGCTGCGATATCTAAGCCTGTGAGTTGTAAGGTACGAATGGGAGTATTTTGGCTGGTGAGTTGAGGAACTTCTTTGGGCGGTTCCCAACCGACTAGCAGAAAGCAACTTTGATGGGATAATTTTTCTATTTGTTTGAATAAAGAGCGATATTCTTCGTAGTTTGGTTTATATTTTCCGGCAAATTCGCCGCGACAGAAAAGGTTTTGAACGTCATCTAAGACTACTAAACAGCGATGGTTTTGTAAATATTTAATCAGCGGTAAGCGTTTCTGGTTGGTTGGGGATGAATCTGGTTTTTCTGACTGGGAAAAAAGCTGTGTTAGGTTATATTGAAATTTATCGATGGTGGGGAATTCGTCTAGCGTGCACCAAACTGCGTATTCAAACTCGTGTTTGATTTGTTGTACGAGTTGTACTGCTAGGGATGTTTTGCCGATGCCGCTGATACCGGTGAGGGTGATGAGGCGGCAGTTTTGTTGTAGAATCCAGGTTGTGAGGGTTTGGAGTTCGGAAGTGCGATCGAAGAAATCGCCCAACTCCGGCATTTCGCTTAAATCTTGATGTAGAGTTTTAGTTTGTTTTGTGTTAGATGTTTCCTGATTTGGTGGGTGTAAGTTTGGGAAATTTGGCGGGTGTCTAGCTTCTCCACAAATGTTAACGCTACCAACTCCAACATAATCTACAACATTTGAAAATATGGAGACTTGCCACCTCTCCATTGCCGATCGAAAATTTGTTTTATTAACATCTTCTCCCAACTCTTCTGAGAGTATCGGCCATAACTTTGAGCCAACATCCCTGACATAACTCTCGTTACAGTGAATCTCCTCGGCAATTTTGGTATATTTCTCACCTTGCATGGTTCCTCGCAGAATGGCCTCTTGTAAGTTATCGAGGTGCTGACCAGTTTTGGCAAATACCATCTCGTCAGCCATTTGTAGCACTTCCTTAAGATTCATGCAGCATCGTGGATGTTGTGATTTTCCGTATTATACCTAACATTTTCCAACATTTTATAGCATTTTCCAACATTTTTATCGTAGCGAGTTTGAATTGCCAACAAAGTTGCCAACAAAATTGAGCATTTTTGGGTAGACAAAATTTAGATTAACAAAGATAATGATTCTACGAGTTGCCTTGGCTGGCGATGCTCCAATAGCAAAAGGAATTACCATCAGCGGTTTGCCGATCGTTATCTTCTCTCAATAACTATTTTAAAAGAATTGAGAATTCTATAACATCTCAGTTCTAACCAAAAATTCAACCATCTTCCTGACAGCAGTTAAAAGAAAAAATCATGATAGATCCTGGAAATCGGATGAGTACAGCCCTGAATGTGGGTTCGCTTGTCGGTGGAGTTGCGTTTGCAGATTCACTCAACCGTGAAACGATGGATAATGTGGATTTTTATCGAGTCACCCTCGATCGCAGTAGCCGCTTGAATGTTAGCTTATTCAATTCTGCTACTGTAGATGTAAACATTATTCGTGACTTCAATAATAATGATATTGTTGACAGTAATGAAGCGGTAAGAAAATTTACGAACTTTGGCAATAGCGACGACTCAATTGATGCAGAATTACCCGCAGGAACCTACTTTATTAGTGTAGGATTGTTGAACAGTAGCATAGGCAGTCGTGCTACAGATTATAGTCTGACTCTGACCAATACTCCTGTTGGAACTTTAACCGTCGATCCGGGAAATCAGATGAGTCAGTCACTGGACATCGGCATTCTCAACAGGAGCCGGACGTTTTCTGAGTATGCCGGAAACTCCACGCTCGATCCTATTGATTTCTATCGTTTCACTCTGGCTCAACCGACTGATGTCAGTCTTACTTTGTCAGGAACTACTCAGAGTATACTTGTGAAGTTAATTCAGGATCGCAATAATAACAATGTTGTTGAGAGCAATGAAACGATTGCAGGTCGTAGCACGAGTACACGAAGTATATCTAGTGAGCCTGTTTCCGTTAATCAAGCTTTACAACCTGGAACTTACTTCGTAGAAATAAGTGACGGAGTTGGCAATCGTGGAAGTAATTATACTTTAAACTTTTTCACACCTGGAGCCACTGCTGTTCCCTTCGGTCCAGATGGTACTTTCTTCAACCTCTCTAACGATAGCGATACCATCACGATCGATCCCACTAAAGTCGGCAATCTTTTGGTTCGCGGTTTAGATGGCGATGATGTCATGCAAGGCTCATCATCTAACGATCTGGTGAATGGCAATGCCGGCAGCGATATTCTACTGGGAGCCGATGGTAATGATACACTTTTTGGAGGTCGCGATGCCGATCGCATTGAGGGCAACGCTGGCGATGACTTGATTTCTGGAAACTTGGGAAATGACACGCTGTATGGCGGTGCGGGCAACGATATTGTGCGGGGCGGACAGAATGACGACCTTCTGTTTGGAGGAGAAGGAAATGACCAGTTAGTTGGGGATCGTGGTAAAGATACTCTAACGGGTGACGCTGGAAACGATTTATTTATCCTGCGCGTGAATGCTTCTGGCTCTAGTGTAGCGGATGCCGATATTATTGCTGATTTTACAGCAGGTCAAGATGCGATCGTCCTGACGAACGGACTCGGATTTTCGGGAATTGCCTTAGATGCTTCCGGTAGCAATACTGCCATTCGCATCGTTACCACCGGACAAATTTTAGGTGTTGTTTCGGGAGTCCAACCTGCTGCTTTAAGTGCGGGTAACTTTACGACTTTACCTGGGGATTTTTAAAATAGGATTGGGCACATAGCATCAGCCGTCAACTAGAGTTTTTAGCTGACGGCTGAAAACTTTGGGACTTGGATGAAACTTACAGATGCCATATTTGCCGATCGCCCTTCGCGCATCAAAACCGAGATCCCTTTGTTGTTTCTGATGACCGATCGCCTAAAATAAAAGAGCGATCGCCCTTCACGCTAAATACCAAACACTGCGATGATTGTACGGAGTACGCGCGTGCGTAGCTATCCCGTAGGGAATCGCCCCTGGCACCAAATACCTTTTGACTGCAATTACAGTATAATGAGTAAGCATGATAAGCGTAAAAATTGCATAAAAATCATGACTATCGATCTACAGATTTTTCAAACTGTCGTCAAGATGCCAGAATCTCTAAAACAAGAGATATTGCATTATGCAAAATATTTACTTGAAAAACACGCAAAAACTGAATCATCTCCAGAACAACTTGAACAACCTCATGGTTATGGTAGCTGGGCCGGTCAAATCGTTATGTCTGATGATTTCGATGAACCGCTGGAAGATTTAAAGGAATATACATAACATGGAATTTCTTTTAGATACTCATGCCTTTCTGTGGTACTTGCTTGGCGATTCCAATCTCGGTAGTAAAGCCAAAGAAGCGATCGATACTAAAACAGGTTTGTATTTTAGTATTGCCAGCCTGTGGGAAATCTCCATTAAAATTAATGTTGGCAAGCTTCAACTGAATCGAGGGTTTGAATATCTGCCAAAAGAATTGGAATACATTAACGCTCAAATTTTACCAATTACATTTGAAGATACTGAGATTTACACAAGTCTTCCACTGCATCATCGAGATCCGTTCGTTAGCGTAGCGTGCGCTTAGCGCAATCGCATTTTGGTAGCACAGACGATGAATCATTCGCTGGTTTTGATTAGTCGTGATGAGGCTTTTGATGCTTATCCAATTCAGCGGGTGTGGTGATGAAGAAGGCAAACACAACAATCCAATACAAACTGCATTAAAACCTGCGCCCTTCTTCAATCATGGAACGGATTGAGCTTTGAGCCAAAGCAATTTGTTGCCGCAGTTGTAGCATTCTAGCAATTGCTGCTTGAATTGATTTTTTAGTAGTCACCTTTCCCCAAGCGTTATACTTCGGTTTAACTTCCTCAGATGGTAGATGCTGTACAACTACTACCACTTCAACAGAAGTATCTTTAAACTCAGCGGGCATTTGTTTAAGCAATATGCCATCACATCCAATATGCGAGCGCAGTTTCATTGTTTCCTAGTCAGACTCCAGAAACTTCGAGCAATTCTAGTTTACCTCAAAACTCTTCACCAAAGCAAATACTAAATAGTGAAATGCTTGCATAGATAGCGAGATCCCTTTGTTGTTTCCGATGACCGATCGCCTAAAATGAAAGATCGATCGCCCCTGATACCAAATACCAAACACTGCGATGCTTGTACGGAGGTGCGATCGCAACTCGTACAACGATCGATCGACACTCGTTACAATCAGTGTATCAATCCTCCACCAAATGCCGCGATGACTATCAAAGAACTCCTCATCCAAGAAATCGATAGCACCCCTGACGAACTACTTGCGGATCTTCTTAGCTTAGTGCGCTCGCACTCTACGATAAAGCCTGAGAAATTACAGGCGATCAATACTGGCAAGTTTGGCGAAATCGAGGTTGGGTATTTTGCAAATCATGGCGCTACTTTGAAGCTATTCAAAACTGGGATGAAGGCTTACAGAAATATCTCCCCAGCAACCGCGACTATCCTCTCGCTTGCGGCAATTTGCACCAGGCAAAAGGCGAGGCACACTACCAACACGCCAAACAAACATTCACTTATTTTGAATCATTCCACAAAGCCAAAGCCAGCTACGAACCAGCCCGCGAATTCAAGAAATCGCCCCTCATCCCCGAAACTTATTTAGAAGTAAAGCAAGGCTTAATTACCCTCAGGGTAAGAGCATCTCAATCAAGCTTGACAAAATGAGTTGAGAACCGTCATCATATAATCATTATTCATAGAAGCCTGTTTAATTTTTTGACGAAGACTACGCTGCAATGTTTTCTCCTGATTAAGAGCGTTAAGTGCTATCCGTCTCAGAATTGCAAAATTACGAGGACTATGACCTGAACGAATCCGACATTTATCCTCATGGAACGTGACATCTAAAGTCCAATGAACTTGGTTCTCAATCGTCCAATGTTGACGAATGGCACGACCAATAACTTGAGCATCCGCAAGCAGAGAAGTCAGATAAAATTGGACTTCACGAGTCGTTTTGTTCCAAAGATGGCGGATTCTTTCAATAATGACGATGGTTTGCAGTCCCGACCATTGTTCTTGTTGATAAAGACCACCGAAAGCCTCTAAAGGAACCGCCCAAACATAACGTTTTTCAGTGCGATGGTGTCCCTTTTCTATCTGTTGGTTATAACTAACGTTAATGCCTTCAAAGTTATTACCTCTTCTGGTATCAAACCATTCTTTAACCTAAGAATGTAAAGTGGGGTGATTAGCTTTAAGAGATACAATATAATCAGCTTTTTTGTGGCGAATTTGTTTCACCATCTCGGTTTGAGTTCCCATCGCGTCAATGGTAACTATCGCCCCGGTCAGGTCTAATAATTCTAAGAGTGCCGGAATTGCCGTAATCTCGTTGGAACGATCCTCAACTTTAACTTGCCCTAAAACTAAACGCTGTTCACTTGCCCAAGCCGTGACCAAATGCAAAGCTTTTACGCCTTGATTACGGTCATAAGAACCTCTAACACTTTTGCCATCAATGGGGATAATCTCGCCAACTATCGAACCAAGCATACTTTGAAGCCACTTCGCTAAACATTGTTCTAAAGCATCAGGATTGATTTTTTCAAAGACTCGTCGAAAAGTATCATCACTCGGGATACCATTGGGTAATTCGAGAAATTCCTCTAACCATTGCTGTTTAGCGATGCCATAATTTTCCATGTCTTCCCAACCTTCGGCACCGCCAATGACGGCTAAAATAGAGATTACTAAAATATCTTTTAATGAGTGTTTTTGGGTTCTTTGAACTCTGGGGTCCGGGATTTCTGCTACATAATTCAATAAATTGGCTTGGATGTCGCCCAGAGGTGTTAAATGTCGTTTTTCTGCTCTTTTGGCTTGAGATTTTACAGCGAGTTTCAATCAGGGTGCAAAACCATTTGTCATTGTCTTTAACTCCGTTTCAACTTGATTGACTTTGTTAAGAGTCAAACTTAATTATAGGTTTGAGTTCGGTGCACAGATATAGAGCCTATTTGCGGCTTTTTGTCAAGTACAATTCATACCAAATTAGATGAGCTTACCCTGCGATAAATACGCTAGTGCCACTTTTCGATGCTGGTTCGGGATTGAGGGTGATTCTGGGATTTAGCATTCTATGTGGGGTAGCGGCTAGCCTGCTGACTGCGGTAATTGTAGGTGTGTGGCCTGGTATTTTCCGCCGTTAGTTTCGGGATGATGGAAGATGAGGCTAGAAACCGAGTTTCTATATAATTTATTCACTATCGACCAAATTCCCAGACAATGATAGAGATAGGTAAAGATTTAACTCGCCTGAGACAAATGAGAAATAAAGCTGATTATGAAGATACTATATTTAACTTACAACAAGAAGCGAGAACTGCTTTAATGCTAGCTCAGCAGATTATTTCAGCGTTAAATAAGTTGACTCAATAAGCTGAATTATAATTCAAATAGATGAGTGCGATCGCCGACTGTTGATTTACAATAACATAAGATCGCGATCGAAAATCAACCCCAGAAATTCAAAGTCAGGACGGCTGTTGCACAGATAGCGCCCAGCAAGAGAAGAATTAGTTACTTATAGCGGAGAAATACATGACATCTGAGAACGAGAATTTGGGTACAGCAGAAGCAGCAGAAATTTCGGCTGAACCTTGGTGGCAGAAAGCCTGGAAGTCTCAGCGAGAAAATCTTCAGATAGTGATTATTGCTTTGGGTTTAGCAATAGTGATTCGAGCGTTCGTCGCCGAACCGCGCTTCATACCGTCAGATTCTATGATACCAACTCTCCACGTGGGCGATCGCGTCGTAGTCGAAAAAATCTCCTACTACCTCGAACCTCCAAAAACTGGGGACATCGTAGTATTTGCCCCGCCGGAAAAATTGCAAGAACAAGGCTTTACCGAAGACCAAGCCTTTATCAAGCGGGTAATTGGCTTGCCAGGTCAAACCGTGACTGTGAAAAAAGGTTTAGTGTATCTCAACGACCAACCCCTAGTCGAAAAATATATTGCCGAACCTCCTAAATACCAGTGGGGGCCTTACCGCGTCCCTGAAAATCAATACTTCGTGATGGGAGACAACCGCAACAACAGCAATGACTCCAGCAGGTGGGGATTTTTACCCCAGCAGAATATCATCGGCCGCGCTGTAGTGCGGTTTTGGCCTCTAGAACGTATCGGGCAAGTTTGAAGTCATTGGTCATTGGTCATTAGTCATTAGTCATTAGTCATTAGGAAGATGGAAGATGGAAGATGGAAGCTCGGCCAACGAACAAGGTACGGGATTTAACGGATAATAAATGTTGGGGGAATTGGGAATTGGTAATTGGGAATTGGTGATTCTCCCAATCTCCCACTCTCCCACTCTCCCAATCTCCCAATCTCCCACTCTCCCAATCTCCCCCTCTCCCACTCTCCCAATCTCCCCCTCTCCCACTCTCCCACTCTCCCACCTGTC
>NZ_JADEXD010000210.1 GCF_015207285.1 Tychonema sp. LEGE 07203
TCTCGCAAACCCGCCCCCACCCACCCATAAAGACAAACCTACATTTTCGGATTCGAGGCAAATTTCAGGTTGATTTGATATTATCGGTTGTGGCGGGGCGGGTCGATCTAGATTGTTGATAATAGTGAGATATTGTTGGTGAAACCCGCCCCTACGGGATCTGGTTAATTATTGATTTAGGACTGAGTTTTTGAGATTGTTTGTTAATGATTGCTACGGCAAAGTCAAAATTTCTACCCCGGAATCAGTAACAGCCAGAGTGTGCTCAAATTGAGCTGAAAGCTTTCCATCCTGCGTGATAGCAGTCCAACCGTCGTCCAAAATTTCTACTTCCCAAGTTCCCTCGTTAATCATCGGCTCGATCGTAAAAACCATGCCTTTTCTGAGCTTCTTTCCCGTACCCCGCTTGCCGTAATGCAAAATTTCCGGTTCTGTGTGAAAAACGCGGTGCACGCCGTGTCCGGCAAAATTTCGCACTACCGAAAAACCCTGTGCTTCAGCATATTCTTGAATTGCTGCACCGATGTCGCCGGTACGAGCACCCGGTTTGACTTCGGCAATTCCTCTTCTCAAACATTCCTCGGTTACTTCAACTAACTTTTTGGCGACTGGTGAAGGTTTTCCCACAAAAAAAGTTTTAGAAGTATCGCCGTGATAGCCGTCAACTAAAGGGGTTACATCTATGTTTACAATGTCGCCTTCTCTAAGAATTTGTTTGGCATTGGGGATGCCGTGGCAGACTACTTCATTGACGCTTGCACAAAGAGATTTTGGAAATCCTTTGTAACCTAGGGGAGCACTTTTTGCTCCGCGTGCTAAAGTCCAGCGTTCGGCTTCGTCGTTGATTTGGAGAGTGCTGACACCGGGTTTAATCATTGGTTCGAGATGCAATAAAAGCTGAGCTGCTAAGCGGCCTGCTTGACGCATTTTTTCGATTTCTCTACTGGATAAAAGCACTAAATGTTCGGTTGGCATAGTTGTTTCTGTTTGGTTTTTTTGTGGTAGATTAAGAGTTTATTTAACTCAATTTTAGAATAGATTTGAACCAGCGTTCAAATCGATCGCCCAAAGCACCCACAGAGTATTCTACTTCTGCTTGTCGCCGGCAAGCGCTGCGGTCAATTTGCTCGATTCGGGCGATCGCACCTACCAAGCCATTTACGCTGTCAGGTTCCACTAAAAAGCCCGTCTGTCCGTCTCGAACAATTTCGGCGGGCCCCCCGCGTTCGTAAGCAATCACGGGTACACCGCACGCTAAAGCCTCGATCGCCACATTTCCAAAAGCTTCCACCCAGCGCGGTGTCATCAACAAGGCTCGGCACTGGCGGACTTGCTCTTGCATTTGGGTTGTTGTCAGAAACCCTAAATATTCTACCGGAGCATCGGCGCAATCTGCACAAATTTTTTGCCAATAATCCTCATCCTGCATTTTGCCCATAATTTTTAGGGGAATGCCTGTAATTTTTGCTGCCGCCACTGCATCTTCTAAGCCTTTTTCCGGGGCGATGCGGCCGAGCCAAGCTAATTTTGATTGTGGTTGGCTGCAAAATTCGTACAGCGATAAATCGATGCCGCTTCCCAATAACTGACATTCTGCGGCAAAGGCAAAGGTTTCGGCTTGGGAAACGGTGTAAACTCCGATCGTACCTGGAAATTGGGCGGCGGTTTGTTCGGCGATGCGATCGATCGATCGCGAAAGAGAACCCATACTGATAAAATGTGCGATCGGAGTTCTAAAAAATGGCGTTAAATAAAACGGCAGCCAATCGTAGGCAAAGTTAACGATCGCATCCCATTCATCCTGAACTTGGCGAGCATAATCCCACATATTCGCCAGCACAGCATCTGCCGGCATCACAATCGGATCGTGGTAATCTTGTGTTTGGGCAGTTAGTTGCAAATCCCCCGCTATCTCGATTACTGGAATTGATTCTAAGACTGAACCAACGGGTGCTACAACTGCTATTTTATGACCTCGGCGGTGCAATTCTTTCGCAATGTTGAGGACTGTAAGTTCGACTCCGCCGCCCAACCCCGAACCGAGTTGACCGACAGAAGTTGATAGGAACAATATTTTTAAAGAGTTATCAGTCATTAGTTATCAGTCATCAGTTATTGGTCATCAGTCAACAGTCAACAGTCAACAGTTAACAGTCATCAGTTATTGGTCATCAGTCATCAGTCATTTATTTTAGCATAGAATCTATCATCGTAATGTTTCGGTTTGCATCGTAATAATATTTTTTCGATTGTCGTGCTGTCGCGAGTTCGGGATAGCACTGCATTCAAATCGCGCCTGTTCGATTAACCGGAATAAAATTCTTCGTAGTGCGGACTAAACCGCAATTTGGAGCGGAATGCAAGTCTGCACTACGAACCAACCGTTTTTGTTATTAATAATCGACCGGATATGATATGACTAATGACTGTTGACTGTTGATTGTTGATTGTTGACTGTTGACTGTTGACTGTTAACTGTTGATTGTTAACTGTTGACTGTTGACTGTTGACTGTTGACTGTTAATTGTTATTTGTTAACTGTTGACTGTTGACTGTTGACTGTTGACTAATGACTAATGACTACTGACTACTGACTACTGACTACTGACTACTGACTACTGACTACTGACTACTGACTACTGACTAATTACTAATTACTACTGACTAATGACTACTGACTACTGACTAATTACTACTGACTAATCATCCCTTTCAGAACGAGGATGGATGCGATTCAACTGATTGATTGCCCAGCGAGCAGTCTCCTGAACTTCTACATCTGGATCGTCAGTCGCGCGGTGCAACAAATGACTGATTTGATTCACCAATTCGTAAATCCGCGTCAAGTCGCGAATCGCATTTTTCCGCACTTCTGGGTTTTCATTTTGCAGGGAAAGTGACCAGGCATTATTCATGGGTTTGAGCGTGCGAATGCCAATTTCCGAGACACTTGCCAAAATTAAACTGTACTGGTTTGAGTCGGAACTTGCTAGCAAATCCAGCAACGGCTCAACTGCTCTGGAATCTCCCTGCTGGCCGAGTTCCCAAATTGCTTTGCGCCTGCGAGCCGGATTTAGGTGCTGCAAATCCTCAATCAGTTCTTCAATAAGATCAACTTTAAGCCGATCGTCCGTTTCTGGAAAATAACTATTTTGGTTCTGACTCGCTAGGGAATTGGCTCGATTAGTTGTTTCGGAAATGTTGAAACCTGTGTCGCTGCAGCCGTTGCTGTTAGTTTCCAAGGGCCCGCTGTTGGCATTAATTCGATCGCCCTCCACCCCTGCACCCTCGGATTCCGATGGGCCAGATTCCAGGATAAACGGTAAAGGTCGATGGCTGTTGTCGAGACTGTAGCCTTTTGAAAAATCCAAAGGATCGGGCAATGCTGGCGGCAGTTTTGGTTCTTCAGAAGAAACATTTCGGTGTCCAATTGGGCCCAAGTTTCTCTGAGGATTGGGATTGCTGGGTCGAGAGTTTCTTGGGTTGTGGCGATCGACTCTTCCCGGTCTTCGCCTATAATTATTTGACTCGTCGTTGCTAACTAATTTCAGCATGATAAATACTGCCGCTGCCGTGATGACAACTGCTGCCAAAGCCAATATTAAGAATCCCCGCTGCCGAGACAAAATGACGATTAGGTTGGAGATTGATTTGGGGATTTTGGAATTGGATTTTGGCGGTTTGGACGGCTTAGATTTGTTTTTATCGGCCCCTGGAGAGGGTTTTGGAGAATTGGAGTCCGGGCGATCGTCCGGGCGATCGTCCGCCCGAGCAATTTCTTGGGAAACAGCTCGGTAGGAGGAGGCATTGAGAGTCTGTTGCTTTCCGTCCGCAGTTGGACTGAAGGCAGGGCCCAGACAGGCAATACAGGTCAATAAACATAGAGTGGAGCGGTAGTGCGCCATAAGACTCAATCCGGGTTTTGAGAGGCAACGCCGCGAGACGAGCTTTAGTGTAACCTTGAGTTAGCTCGATCCTAGCTGCTATGCGCCCAACTAACTCACAAATAACACGCCTTCTCACAAAAAAATCCTCGCTGGAGACGGCAGCGATCGAATTCTCGATCGTACAATTGCCTCAATAACAGCGGCTCCGGGCAAAGCAGCGACATCCGCAAAGTCCATTGCAGCAGGTAGCTGAGGCGATTGTTGCTTGCCGTCGATTTCTGACAGATAGCGTCCCGCCGATCAAAGTTTAACTGTGAAGCCGCACCGGTCGCGATCGCTTTTATCTTCGTCTGGGCAGGCATTTGGAGGAAGAGGATTTGCAGCGGCAACCAGAAACCCGGTTTTTGATTGTATTTCTGGCGGCTTTACCGCATATTTTCACTATGTTTATTTGTACTCGCTTACCTCAGTTAGATCGATCGGTATTTAATCCTGTTTCACAAAATCTGATATAAGATGGAGCTAACTTTTTCGTGTGAGAGTAGAGGCATTTGTGAGCCAACAAGATATTTTAAAATTAGCAAAAGAAGGCGACCCAAGGGCGATCGCATTTCTGATCGGCCAAGCACTCCAAAGCTTCGGCGTCACAGCTAAAGCCAGCCTGGAAAATGACACCCT
Source organism: Tychonema sp. LEGE 07203 (assembly GCF_015207285.1). Taxonomy (GTDB): domain Bacteria; phylum Cyanobacteriota; class Cyanobacteriia; order Cyanobacteriales; family Microcoleaceae; genus Microcoleus. The sequence goes on from NZ_JADEXD010000210.1 coordinate 4,566, forward strand.
GCACCTGCTGCTAGAAGCAGAAAAATTGCCCGCAGAACAAGCCTGTCTGCGAGTCGCAGTCAAAGGGTTGCAGCGGCTGCAACCAAATAACATTTACTCCCTGACAGTATACGGGCGGCAGATCGGTCAACAACTGCCCGCTTGGACTCAGACAGTAGAATTTAAAAAACCCGTCAGTGTACCCGCACCAGTCACTGTACCCGCACCCGTCAGTGTACCTGCAGCCCCAATTCCTGCGGCCTCCGCCAGTGTACGCACTGCCCCAATTCCTGTGACTTTGCCAACAATAGCAAAAACTCAAAATGTCACAACTGCCCCCACTCAAACACCAGAAAAATCCCCGCCCAAACCACGGAAAATCCCAACTCCCAAACCCACAAACCAACGGCAGCAAAAGCCATCGCCCCGGCCAAACTTAGCCCGCACCAAAACTAAAAACCCCTGGCTGTCAGTCGGTATTCTCAGTCTGATTCTCGTGCCAGTATCCGGCTTTGTTTTCCGTTCTCAATTTTACAAATCCTCAAGCACCCCCACCATTAACCCGATCGCATCAAAACCTGCGGTACCAAAAGTGCGCGAAGTAAAGCTATCGGGCAGGGAATCGACACCAGCACCAACACCCAAACCAGAGCCAGCTCCAAAATCGCCCTCTCCCGCAGCACAAAAACCCGCCAATCCCCCCGCAACAGTCAGCATCAAAGCAGTTGGCGACATCATCCCCGGCACCAATTTCCCCTACAACAAACTGCCGGCAAATAAGGATCGTTTATTTGATGCGGTAAAACCGTACCTTCAAGGAGCCGACATTCTGTTTGGCAATTTTGAAAGCACGATGACCAATTACCCTTACAGTTCCAAAGGAGTCGGCGGAGGAATGCTGTTTGCCTTTCGGACTCCTCCGAGTTATGCCAAAATCTTCAAAGATGTTGGTTTTGATATTTTGAATATTGCCAACAATCACTCTTACGATTTTAACGAGCAGGGATTTAAGGACACGATTAAAAACATCGACAGCAACGGCATGAAAGCCGTTGGCAAAAGAGATCAAATTGTTTATCAAAATGTCAAGGGCGTGAATGTTGCTTTTATCGGTTTCAGCAACTACGGCGAAGTCCACAATTCCTTGCTGGAACTAAAAGCAGGAGCAGAAATTGTCAAAAAAGCGAAGCAAAAAGCTGATATTGTAGTGATATCAGTTCATGCTGGAGCTGAAGGAACCGGAGCTCAGAATGTGAGAAATAAAACCGAGTTCTTTTACGGAGAAAACCGGGGAAATATGGTTTTGTTTTCGCGGACGATGATTGATGCGGGAGCGGATTTGATTTTAGGACACGGCCCGCACGTTACCAGAGCTTTGGAACTTTACAAGGGGAAATTGATTGCTTATTCCCTGGGCAATTTTATGGGTTATCGCACTTTGTCTACAGCCGGAGCACTCGGCCAATCTCTGATTTTGGATGTAAAAATGAATCCACAAGGGGATTTTGTTTCTGGTAAGATTATCCCCGTCGAACTTGACAGCAAAGGTATTCCGTCTGTAGACAAGGATTTTAGGAGTGTGGGGTTGATTCGCCGTTTGACAAAGAGCGATTTTCCCAATACTGGTTTGACTATTGATAACAAGGGACAAATCTTGAAAAAGAGTAAGTAGTCAGTTGGCAGTTGGCAGTTGGCAGTTGGTGGTTGACTGTTGACTGTTAACTGTTAACTGTTAACTGTTGACTGTTGCCAACTAACAACTAACAACTAACTACTAACTACTAACTACTAACTACTAAGAGGGCGGGCACGGGGGCACAGCCCCTACCAACTAACTACTAACTACTAACTACTAACTACTAACAATTAACAACTGCCAACTACCAACTGCCAACTGCCAACTGCCAACTACCAACTGCCAACTAACAACTGCCTAATCAAAAGTCATTACTTTCAAAGCTTCTTTCATTTCCTCTGCTGTTGTCGTTGCCGTACCGAATTGACGCACGACAATGCTAGCGGCCAAGTTGCCCAAAACTGCTGCTTCCCAACCGGATGCACCGACGCATAAAGCTAAAGTCATTGCTGCTACTACTGTATCTCCAGCACCGGTTACATCAAATACATCTGTCTTGTTAAAAGGGGGAATGTCCCAGCTTTGAATGGCAAATTCCCCCTTTTCACAAGTCGATGTTGGAGGAGGTGAGTTTTTGATGGCTTCGCCCTTCGCTCTTTCAAACAAAGTCATCCCTTCTTCGCCGCGAGTAATCAGGATTTTTTGAGCTTGAGTTAAGTTCAACAAATCGCGTCCTGCTTGCATTAAACTTTGAGGGTTGTTGATAGCGTATCCGACTGCTTGTTCGGCTTCGGGCAAGTTGGGAGTAAACAGCATTGCTCCAGAATATCGCTGCAAATCTGTTTGAGCGTCTACTATTGTTTTGCCGGGAACTATTGCCGATCCGATCGCCAAATTGGTCAAAACTCCGTCGCCGTAGTCGGAACAAACCACGGCATCTACTGTCGGGATTTGCTGCCGGATGTAGTTTGCTAATTGCAACTGCAAGTCTAAATCCGGCAACTCGTCAGATTTGCGATCGACTCGGACAATTTGCTGAGTCACCGACTGCCGCGCGTGCCCGGAAATTCGAGTTTTGGTGACAGTCGGACGCTGCGAATCGATGAAAATCCCACCCGTATCAATTCCCGCAGCCTCAAAAATACTGCACAAAGCCTTTCCCTGGTCGTCTTTTCCTACCAAACCAGCAACTTTGACTTTGCCTCCCAGTTTGGCCAAATTGTAGACAGCATTTGCGCCACCTCCGGGTAGTTGCCGAGTATTTTCGTAGCGCAAAATCAACACAGGTGCTTCGCGGGAAATTCGCTCTACTTGTCCGGTAATAAACTCGTCCAAGGTCAAATCTCCGATCGCTAATACCTGCGCTCGATCGAAGCAGTCTAATCTTTTCAATAATTGCTCAGTTGAGGCACGCAGTTGAGGCAAAAAATCGGAATAGTCGTTAGTCATTAACCAAAAAAAATGAGACTGAGGAGTGGATTGTTGAGCAGGGGATGAGCGGCACTTAAAAATCCTAATAAAGATTAATAATTAATTTCCTCCCTGGTTTGATTTTTAACTTTTAATTGACTGTCTCGCTTTGATTGTGAGAAATTTATTGCAGTATGCAGGCGATCGCACTCGCTCAACCAACTTGGCAAATAATTGCATCAAGACTCAAAACAAACTTTCACGGTGTAGAAGTTTCCTCCTACATAAGTGCCTTCAAAAAACAGCAGAATTATTTCAATTTTTGCTTGATAATCGCAATCACCTGAGACATTTGTTTTTTGAGTGTATCAATTTCCGCTTGCATTTTTGCCATTTTCACAGTCATCGCCTGAATGTCGGCAGCGCCCGCTCCTGAGCTTGATGCTGCGGCGGCTTCGGGCACTGGTTTCTTTTTGGCCAGTACCATTGCCGATTTGATCGCCTCGGTTAGCTGCTTCTTCTCAAAGGGTTTGGCGATGAATGCAAAAAAATGCTTCTCGAAGGGTTTGGGAATTTTTTCCATCACCTCTTCTTCGCGGCCGGACATGATCACCAAAGGTATCTTGGAAAGCTCGGCGTGGGCTTGCACTTTTTGATACACTTCCCAACCGCTGACTTTGGGCAGCAGGAAATCTAACATGATTAGATTCGGGCGGGCTTGACGGATCAGTTTGAGTCCCTCTTCGCCGTCTTTTGCTTCTAGAACTTCAAAGTTACCTTGGGGCAACATCTCTCGGACTCGAACTCGGATGACTTTACTGTCATCGATTACCAAGATTTTTTGACCAGCCACGACTGACTCCTTCAGTAATGAGTGATGATTCGCATCCTTTAGTATATCCCTAACAGAATTCTACCCAGAATTCTGGGCAATATAGTTTTGCTGCAACGATCGCGCGATTCTGATTTGGGGCAATATTCCTACAAGTTCAGGGACTGTGATTTCGGATAGGATCTAAGGCATTAACTCGATCGCCCTTAAATTTTATGTCGCCCCAGACTCCTCAAACTCCTACTGTCAAAGCAACTGCCGCCCAAATGCGGGGTGAAATCGCAGCGATGCCGGAATGGCTGCGACGGCCCCTTGGCAAAGCTAGCGAACTTTCCCCAGTCCAGAAAATTATTAAACAGCGGCAAATTCACACGATTTGCGAGGAGGGCAGATGTCCCAACCGCGGCGAGTGCTACGCCCAAAAAACGGCGACTTTTTTGTTGATGGGGCCCACTTGCACCCGCGCTTGTGCTTTTTGTCAAGTAGATAAAGGTCATTCTCCGATGCCCCTCGATCCGGAGGAACCGCAAAAGGTGGCCGAGGCTGTGCAATTGTTGGGTTTGCGTTATGCGGTGCTGACTTCGGTGGCAAGGGACGATTTGCCGGATGGCGGTGCGGGTTGGTTTGCAAGGACGATCGCCCAAATCCGCCTCTTAAACCCCGATACTGAAGTTGAGGTAC
>NZ_JADEXD010000211.1 GCF_015207285.1 Tychonema sp. LEGE 07203
CTGCCCAATGCCCAATGTCCCATGACCAATGCCCCATGCCCCATGCCCAATGCCCAATGCCCCATGCCCAATGCCCAATGCCCCATGCCCAATGCCCCATGCCCCATTCCCCATTCCCAATGCCCGCATCCCAAATCTCAAATCGAATGATTGACATTTGGGACGCATTCGTACATAATCGGAGCTTGTGTCAACCTGAACTGAACGCGAGAAACCCTTGGCTAACGTAGTTGTGATCGGCGCCCAGTGGGGCGATGAAGGAAAAGGCAAAATTACCGATTTGCTCAGCAAATCCGCAGATATCGTTGTCCGGTACCAAGGGGGCGTTAACGCCGGTCACACCGTGGTAGTCAACGGTCAAACTTTCAAGCTGCACTTAATTCCGTCCGGGATTCTCTACCCTAATAAAGAGTGTATCATCGGCTGCGGTACGGTCATTGACCCGAAAGTTTTAATTGCAGAGTTAGATCAGCTAGAGGCACTGAATATTTCGACAGCCTCGCTGATGATTTCAGAGACTGCTCACGTTACGATGCCCTATCATCGATTAATTGATGTGGCATCGGAAACGCAGCGGGGAAATTATAAAATCGGGACGACGGGACGCGGCATCGGCCCTACTTACGCCGACAAATCCGAACGCACTGGGATTCGGATGCTCGATTTAATGGACTTGGAAGGCTTCCGAAAACAACTGGAATGGACGATTAATTGTAAAAATGTCCTTCTCGAAAAACTCTACAATTTGCCGCCTTTAAATCCGCAAGACGTATTTGATGAATATCGAGTTTATGCCGATCGTTTGCGGCCGCACGTAGTAGATAGTTCCCTGAAGATTTATGAGGGACTTCACACGCGGAAAAATATTCTGTTTGAAGGCGCGCAAGGTACTTTATTAGACTTAGATCACGGTACTTATCCTTACGTTACTTCCAGCAATCCCATCGCGGGCGGCGCTTGTGTGGGAACCGGAGTCGGGCCCACAGCGATCGATCGCGTAATTGGCGTAGCAAAAGCCTATACCACTCGCGTCGGAGAAGGCCCTTTCCCTACCGAAATGGTAGATGGTATTGGCGCAGTTTTGGGCGATCGAGGTGCAGAATTCGGCACGACAACCGGCCGCAAACGCCGCTGCGGTTGGTTCGACGCGGTAATCGGCCGCTACGCAGTCCGCATCAACGGCCTTGACTGTCTGGCCGTTACCAAACTAGATGTTTTGGATGAATTAGAAGAAATAAAAGTTTGCGTTGCTTACGAAATTGACGGCGAAAAATGTGTCGATTTCCCGAAAAGTTCGCGGATATTTGCTCGCTGCAAACCTATTTACGAAACTCTTCCCGGTTGGAAACAGTCCACTGAAGAATGCCGCAATTTGGAAGATTTGCCACAGCAAGCTTTGGATTATCTCAAGTTTTTGGCAGATTTGATGGAAGTGCCGATCGCCATTGTATCTCTCGGTGCGAGCCGCGACCAAACTATTATTGTCGAAGACCCGATTCACGGGCCAAAGCGGGGGTTATTGTCGGCTGATAGTACGCCAGCCTGATGTTGCTAAAATACATTCTGGGATGTTGCTAAAATACATTCTGGGTATCAACCAATCATACTCAAAGCTTTTGGCAGTCTCGCCGCTACCTACTTAGTTTAAGGTTCTAGCATTTAGTGCACTTGACCCACGCCGAGGTCAAATGTATCCTTATTTACAGGGAGTCAAGTAAATGACTGACGAAGATGAACTGATAGCACGGCTAGAAGTTCACAGAGATATGATTGGATGGCTTATAATGGAATTAAGTAAAGAAGGAATACAAGCCAAAAGAACAACCGGAAATAATCCCAAAGGTGATATTTTGATAGTCAACGAGCAGGATGTTCCGCGAGTCAAACAGTTACTCCGCAATTGGCAAATAGAATTCAACAATTAATTTATCAAAATAATAACAATAATGAATGAACCGCATATTGAAATCTAAGCCTGGAAAAACAAAAAAATAGATTCCACAAAAGCTAAGGAAATATGTCAAAAAAGAACTGTAATTGGAGTTATTACCACAGGGGGAATTACTAAACCAGCTAAGGTTGTATTCGACAAAGCAGATGTAGCTTGGGTAGAAAATTTTCCAGAGAGTAAGTTGTTGAATCAGGAAGGTCAGGAGGAAAGCTAATGTTAGACATGATTTTTTATGCCTTCAAAACCGAACTGTCACCACACTATGTCGAAATGTCTGAAGATGTTTACGAGTGGTTGGCAAAATCAGAATTTTCCAAAATAGGCAAATCTGTCCCCAGAAATATTTTGATAGATGAAGAAGAGGAGAAGCTACCTGTAGTTGAGTTAGATCGAGATATTCGCCAGAAGCTCAGAAATTTTTTCCGAGATGCAATCATCTGCGAAAGCGATACCGTCCTCACCAAGCTGGGAGATTCCCCTATCAAAGAAGAATATCAAGCAGCAACCTACCGTTTGAGGAAATTGCTGGACTTGCTAAAATGTGTTGAAAATGAAAATTATCGGTATCTTCAGCGAGTCCTTTAATTAAGTTACTTCGATCGCTTTATCAGAATAACGAGTTTTCAGATGTTTAGTAGCAGGAGTAATCCCAATGTTAGATATCAGCTTCTATACCACAAATGGATCTCAATCGGAAACGGTAGATGTAGGAGAAACTCTTTACGAATGGTTAGCTCAATCTGATTTTTCAAAAATAGGCGGGGCATCAATCGAAACCGAAATTTACCTAGATGAAGAAAATGTAATTCTGCCTCTAGTTGAATTAAATCAAGATATTCGCTCCTCAGTTCAAGAAAATGTTCAGCGAAGCAATCATCAGTGAAAGCGATGCAGTTCTTACTAAGCTTGGTGATTCCCCTTCAAAAGAAGAATATCAAGCTGGAACATGCCGTTTGAGAAAAATGCTGGAATTGCTGAAGTGTGTGGAAAATCAAAATTATCAATACCTCCAGGGAATTTAATTAGGCGCGATCGCAATATCACAATTCTGGTAAAATGTGAAAACAATCAACAGAAAGTCATAAAATGGAACTCTCAGTAGAATGTCAAAAGCGGGCAGAAGGCAGCAAACCTAACGCCCTCCGCCGCTCTGGATTGATTCCCGCCGTCCTCTACGGACACCAAGGCTCGGAATCCGTTGCCCTTACCATCAAAGCCAAAACAGTTGAACACCTGCTCAAAAAGCACGTAGTCAACAGCGCCTTAATTGACCTCAGTATTCCAGACCTCTCTTGGAGCGGAAAAACCTTGCTCCGAGAAGTTCAAGTTCATCCTTGGAAAGGCTATCCTTACCACCTGAGCTTTTTCTCCGTCGCAACTCAAGACAGCCTGGAAGTTGAAGTGTCCCTGAATTTTGTCGGCGAAGCTGTCGGCGTCAAGTTAGAAGGTGGCATCTTGGATGGGATGTCGCAACTAGCAGTTAAGTGCAAACCTGACAGCATTCCTGAATCAATTGAAGTAGATGTTTCTAAGTTAAAGGTAGGGGATGCGCTGCACATTGATGAATTAGTTTTGCCAGAGGGAGTGGTAGCTCTGGGCGAACCAAGTCAAGTGGTTGTTAGCGTGCTGGGAATTCAAGCAGGTTCTGAACCTGAAGACGAAGTAGTAGCAGAAGAAACAGCCGCCGCAGGAGCTTGATTAATAATTGCTAATAGTTGTTAGTTAATGGTGGAAAAGAAAGAGCGGTCGCTTTTTTCCAAAAGGGCGATCGTTTTTCGCGAAAAAGGCTTTTTGAGTTTGGGTGCGATCGCACAAAATGTGCTATCTGTAATATTTTGTGAGACCGGTTCCCTTGCCGGGCTCACAAGAAAGCATCTCACCAGCAAGCACCGGCAGTCTTGACTTGTGCTTGCCAAACCCGCCCGGTGTCGAGAGACGCGCAAATCACCCAAAAACCAAGCTGATTGGTACGTATTTAGCAGTCAAATCAAAAAAATCCGCCGAGAATCCCGGTTCCTCGCCAGCACCCTCCGTCAAAAAAATTAATCGGCGGGGGAACAAGTCGCGTAATGTTAGTGTCAAACGCGAGTATAATTGTGAAACGTTTTGACTACCCTATTTAATTCTTGCCTCTGGAGCCGCCGCCGCTATGCCATCAACAGTAAATACAGAATCAACAGCGGTTCAATTTAACCAACAGGGAGAAATATACTTATCCCAAGGAAAATTAGAAGAAGCGATCGCCTCCTGCGAGCAAGCATTGAAAATGCACCCCAATTTTGCACCGGCTTACAAGACTTTGGGCAACGCGCTGCAAGCTCAAGGCAGGATGGAAGAGGCGCGGCACTGGTACGCTAAAGCTGTGGAAATAGAACCGAATTTTGCGGAAGTATACGCGAATTTGGGCAGCCTTAGCGCGCAGCAGGAAAAATGGCAGGAGGCGATCGGATTTTATCAAAAGGCGATCGGCCTGAAACCGAATTTCGCCGGAGTATACCGCAATTTAGCAAAAGTATTCGGACAAATTGGCAAAGGGGCAGAATCTCAGGAATGCTGGTACCGCGCATTTTCTTTGGAACCGGAAAAAGCCAAGCCCTCGGAACACTTGAATATGGGCGATGCTTTTTTCCGACAGGAAAGGTTGCCCGAAGCTATTTCTTGTTACGATCGCGCTATAAAATTAAATCCTAATCTGGCGCAAGCCTACCAAAATATCGGCGAAGCCCTCAAAAAACAAGGCAAGTTAGAAGAAGCCACAGTATATTATCGCAAAGCTATTGAACTGAACGCAGCTAATGCTAGAAACGGCAGCGAGGGAGAGCAAACTTTGGCTGGTGCAACCGCGACTAACGGTGCTGCTAAGCCGCCACAAGTTCAACAACAAATACCGCAACAAATTCAACAACCACAAGTTCAACAACAAATACCTGAGCAAATATTGCGGAAAATACCGCAAGAAATACTGAAACAAATACCGCAACAACTTCAACAACAGCTTGGGCGTCAACAAGTTCAGCAACCTGTTAATGCTGGAATTACTACAGAAGATCCAGAAGCATACAAAATACTCGCAGAAGGTTATTTTGCTCAGGGTAAATGGGAACAGGCAATTTCTGCTTGCAAGAAAGCTCTACAAATTAAGCCGGAAGCGCCGCTTTATAAAATGCTGGGTAACGCCCTGCAAGCGGTTGGAAAAATTGATGAAGCTAAAAGTTGCTATGTCAAAGCAATAGAAATTAACCCGAATTTTGCTGAAGCTTATGCTAATTACGGCAGCATTTGCGTGCAGCAGGAACAGTGGCAGCAAGCGGTTTCTGCTTACGAAAAGGCGATCGCCCTGAAGCCGGATTTTGCCGGCGCTTTCCGCAATTTTGCGAAACTTTTAACTCAGTTAGGGAAGTCTGAGGCGGCTGCTGAGGCTTTGTACCGGGCCTATGCGATCGACCCGAAATCCGCCACCGCTGAGGAACACGAGAATTTAGCTAAAACTTTGATCGAGCAAGGTAAGGTAGATCAGGGAATTGACTGTTACCGGCGCGCGGTTGAGTTGAACCCAGATGCTGGGGCGACTTATCACGAATTGGGGGAAATTCTCAAGAATCAAGAACAGTGGGAAGCGGCGGTTGATGCTTACAGCAATGCTATTAGAATTAATCCCGGACTTTCTTGGTCGCACAACAATTTAGCTGAGTGTCTGGTGAAGTTGGAACGGTGGGAGGAATCTGTAAATGCTTACCGGATGGCGATCGAATTAAATCCTGATTTTAGCTGGTCTCACAACAATTTAGCTGATGTTTTGCTGAAGTTGGAACGGTGGGATGAGGCGGTGGAAGCTTATCGGAAAGCAACTGAGTTAAATCCCGATTTTAGTTGGTCGCACAATTATTTGGCTGACGCGCTGGTTAAGTTGGAACGGTGGGATGAGGCGGTAGAAGCTTACCAAAGGTCGATCGAACTGAATCCCGATCATTTTTGGGCGCACAACAATCTAGCAGAAACGCTGGTGAATTTGGAACGCTGGGATGAGGCGGTTGTTGCGTACCGGCGGGCTAACGAAATCGACCCGAATTTTTTCTGGTCGCAGAGCAAGTTGGGCGACGCGCTGCTAGAAATGGAAAGGTGGGACGAGGCGATCGAGGTTTACCGTCGCGCGGGCGAGTTGAATCCTGATTTTGCGTGGACTTATTACAACATGGGGACGGCTCTGGAGAAGCTGGAACGGTGGGATGAGTCGATCGCTTCTTACCGCCGTGCTGTGGAAATTCAGCCGGATTTGCCGTGGATTTCGCAAAAGCTGGCTGATGCTTTGAGGATGCGATCGCAGTGGGATTTGCAGCAGTCAATGGGTTTGTACCGAAAGGCGATTCAGGAGAATCCCGAGGATGTGCAGTTGTATCACAAGGCGCTGGAGATTGCGCCGAATGATGCTGACCTTTATGTTGAGTTGGCGAATGCTTTGGTGCGGCAGAGTTGGCCGGATGGGGCGATCGTCTTTTATCAGATGGCGTTGCAGATTCGACCTGATGACAAGGCTATTTCTGGGCTGTTGGAAGATGTGTTAAAAAAAAAGGGGGTAACTAAGAAGGCGGGGGGCGATCGCACTGTTAATGGACATTCGCGAAGCGCGATCGAAGCTACACCCGGAGTGGCTGCGGAGTACCACGAATTAGGGGAGTCTCTGCAACAAGAAGGTAAATTTGCCGAGGCTGTAGCAGCCTACCGCAAAGCAATTGCAATTAACCCCAATTACTTTGGAACTCACCACAATTTAGGCGATGTCCTGAAATGGACAGGCAAAATTGATGAGTCTATTAAAAGCTATCAGAAATCGACAGAAGTTAATCCAAATTTTGTCTGGTCGCACCACAACTTAGCGGATATTTTTCAACAAGAAGGTCGGCTTGATGAAGCTGTTGCTGCATATAGGAGAGCGATCGAGGTTGCTCCTGACTTTGGCTGGTCTCACTACAATTTAGCAAAAACTTTAGCTAAACAAAACAAGCTTTCCGAAGCTTTGGAAGAGTATCAAACGGCAAGCAAACTCGATCCGAAACTTTTTGGTTTGGATTATGAAAACTTGCGAGACGCGCTATTCCTCGGTCAAGACCCAGCTTATACGAAGTGGCGCGCCAAGCACAGCCCCAGAGAAGCTGATTTGCGGAAGATGGCGGAAACACTAGAAATCTTTAGCTACAAACCGCTGATTAGCATTGTGATGCCGATCTACAACACGCCAGAGAATTATCTCAGGGAAGCTATAGAGTCAGTTCTCAATCAAATATATCCCTACTGGGAACTGTGCATTGCTGACGACGCATCAACCGCGCCTCATGTCAAGCGAATATTGCAAGAATATGCAGCCAAAGATAGCCGGATCAAAGTAGTTTATCGAACCAAAAACGGTCACATTTCTCACTGTTCCAATTCTGCTTTGGAGTTGGCGACGGGTGAATTTGTATCTTTATTAGACCACGATGATACGCTGACACCGGAGGCTTTGTATGAAGTGGTGCTGTTGCTGAACCGCCACCCGGAGGCGGACATGATTTATTCGGATGAAGACAAGATTTATCAGGATAAGGAACTGATAAATCCTTTCTTTAAGGCAGAATGGAGTCCCGATTCGTTTTTGTCTCGGATGTACACTTGCCATTTGGGAACTTACAGGAAAAACTTAATCGATGAAATTGGCGGTTTTAGACCGGGTTTTGAGGGAGCTCAGGATTACGATTTGGTTCTCAGGTTTACGGAAAAAACTGACAAGATTTTTCACATCCCTAAAATTCTTTACCATTGGAGAATGCACGCGGGTTCTGCTGCTGGCGGTGTAGATGCTAAACCCTATGCCTATGATGCAGGGCAAAAAGCTTTGCAAGAGGCGATCGAACGCCGGGGCGAACCGGGAAGGATTGAAGGCGTTCCCTACTTTTTGGGACACTTTATTGCCCGTTACAAAATTGCGGATTACAAGCGGGTAAGCATCATTATTCCGACGCGGGATTTAGGCGATGTTTTGGACAATTGCTTGGAGTCTATCTTTACTAAGAGCGTCTATCCCAACTACGAAGTGATCGTCATCGATAACGGCAGTCAAGAGCAACACACGGCGGAAATTCTGGCTAAATGGACGGCTGAGGAATCAGCGAGGTTTAAAAGTTATCGCCTAGATATTCCGTTCAATTTCTCGAAGATTAACAACTACGCTGCTAGCAAAGCGGAGGGAGATTACTTGCTGTTTTTGAATAACGATACAGAGGTAATTACTCCCGATTGGATTGACGGGATGGTTGAACAAGCTCAGAGAAGCTCGATCGGGGCTGTGGGCAATTTGTTGATATATTCAGATAACAAAATCCAGCACGCGGGAGTGGTGATGGGACTCGGCGGCGGTGTGGCAGGTCACAGTTATTATCATATGCCGCGATCGATACCGGGATATTTCGGGAATGTGGTAGGTATGAACAATGTTTCAGCGGTAACTGCTGCGTGTTTGATGTGCCGGCGCGAAGTATTTGAAAGTGTTGGAGGGTTTGACGAAGAACTAACAGTGGCGTACAATGATGTGGATTTGTGTTTGAAAATGCTAGAGAAAGGGTACCGCAATATTTACCTGCCTCATGTAGTTCTCTACCACCACGAATCTAAAAGCCGGGGTTACGAGGATTCGCCGGAAAAGAAAGAGCGGCTGAGGAAGGAATCGAAGCTGATGGAAAGCCGGTGGCAAAAATATATTGAGAATGACCCTTACTACAGCCCTCATTTAACCAGGGCTTGTCAAGACAGCGGTATCAGGTTGGAGGATGAGAATTGGCGGCCGAGTCATTAGGAACATCCCCATGAGGGTAGGCACGGGGGCACTACCCCTACAAGGGGGTAGGCACGGGGGCACTACAAGGGGGTAGGCACGGGGGCTACAAATCAACAACCTGTAGGGGCGGTGCCCCCGTGCCCGCCCTGGATGCCGGGGGAATCGCAAGGATTGTAACCGAGACAGAAAACCGATACTGGTTGGTGGGAAGGGTAGGCACGGGGGCACTA
>NZ_JADEXD010000212.1 GCF_015207285.1 Tychonema sp. LEGE 07203
ATGACTAATGACTAATGACTAATGACTAATGACTAATGACTAATGACTAATGACTAATGACTAATGACTAATGACTAATGACTAATGACTAATGACTAATGACTAATGACTAATGACTAATGACTAAAAACTATCGCCAATAAGGCCGGCCCTTCCAAAAAACTCCCACCGTAATTCCGATTAGTGAGGCTTCCGATAAACTTGCTAACAAAGGAGGTAGGGGCAGGAATGACTTTAACACCAAACCGAAGAGCACGCACAAAACTAAAACCCACAAATTAATTTTATTGAGCAAATATTGCTGGTGCCAATGCTCTAAAAAGTACACTGCTAAAGCTCCCATTCCCACTGCGGCAACGAAAGGTATCAATATTCCGAGGGAGGAGCCGTAGAGAAGCTTCACGACGTTGCGGATTGCGCGCGATTGCGTGAAACCCCAGGCTAAAAATAGCTCAACTCCAATCACGATTGAGTTGACGAGGGCGGCAATTTGCAGCATTTCTCGCCAAGGTAAAAGTTTTAAGCGGCGCAGAAAATTACTCACGATCGGCTGATTCGGTAGGTTGCTTTGATTTTATAACAGTTTTGCCCGGGCGATCGACATTAACGACTATTTGTAAAGTAAAATGAAGAGAAAGGGCAGTCTCTTGACAAATTCACCCAGAGCATCTGCCTGCTTGTTGTTGGAACCGTGAAAGGAAAAAAGTTATGGTGGAGAACACTGTCGATTGTGCTGTAGCTTGCGTCAACGGCTGCGTTTTGGGCGACAAGTGCCCGAAGCGAGAATACGCGGCGGCAACGTCAAACTTTATTGAAAATACTTCTCTCGACAAAATGCTGGAAATGGCAGAGGAAGCAGTGAGAAGAAAACGGACGGAACCTCCCAAATGGGTAATTCCTGATTTTCCCGAATAGAGTTAGCGCTCCTTAGAAAAAGCATCGCCCATTTGAAAGGGCGATGCTTTTTGTATTCCCAATGAAATATAGCATTTCTCAGAAAGATGACGTGCTGTCGGGCATAGGGCTCTAGCGTTGCGGAGGGATGGGGCATGGGGCATAGGGCTCTAGCGTTGCGGAGGGATGGGGCATAGGGCATACCTCACACATAACTGAGAACCCCTATAGCCGATCGAAATCAAGATATTTCTTGGGATAGAAGCTAAAAAAGTTAAAAACAGTTATAATTGTAATTAATTACAGCATTTGGCAATTAATTACAATTTAGATAAAGCCAATAGCCAAATTCCCAACTATTGAATAAAATCAAAAAAAAATCAGGAGAAAATATCGTGGTACAGCAAAATAAAGGAGCTAAAAAAGCAACAGAAGAGCGCGAGGATTCCAGCGATTTACCTCAAGAAATTACCGAATCTTACGGCACTGGCGTTATCACTGAACCGGGATTGAATCAATATGAAATCACAACCTTGAACGACAGCAGTTCGGAATACGGTTCAACCAGTTCCCAAGTCAACGGCGGGGATGGCGATGCTGCTGCGGAAACAGAACAGGCCACTGGCGAGGAATTGGTGGGGGGAAGCGCTCCAACTCCCGACCAAGATATGGTTGACGAACTCGGAGCTGCGGCGGGTATTGAAATGGCCGACGGAGCTATTTTGCACACAACAGATATGCTGGAACATCGAGATGAAAGTCGGTGGGAGTTAGACCCTAGTTCTGCAGAAGATCGTCAGGAGCGGCCGGATTTATAGGTTTATTTGTTGTTGCATTAGGCGAGCAATTGCCTAAATATTTGATTAATAGGTAAGCCATAGATTGAAGGCCGATGCAACGCTGTTTCAACGTAGATATTTTGAAGGTTCCTAGTGCGGACTACCGTCCGCTTTTGGACGGACGGTAGTCCGCACTAGGAACAGTTTTTGTGGTGGTAATTTAGCTGAGTCTGAATGCAGGAAGTCTAGTATGGGATTGATTAGCGGGTGCCAATTTGCGTACCGGAGACTGCCATTTCTCGTGCTTTTTGTAGGAGAGGAAGTTCGATCGCAAATTCTGTTCCTTTGCCCGGTGTCGAACAACACTGCAAACTGCCGCCGTGCTTTTCTGTGACAATGTGCCAGCTAATTGACAAGCCGATTCCCGTACCTTTGCCGATCGGCTTTGTGGTAAAAAATGGGTCAAAAATACGATTGCACAAATCCTCGCTCATTCCCGGCCCGCTGTCACAAATTTTAATGATTGCCGTGTTGGAGCTGCTGACTTTCGTACAAATCCGAATCACGTAGGGATTTGCTTTAATTTCGTCGAAGTTTTTTTCACTGCAGGATTCTTCTATCGCATCGATCGCATTAGCTAAAATATTCATAAATACCTGATTGATTTCCCCACCGCAGCACTCTACATTTTTTAAATTGCAGTCATACTCTTTAATAACTTCAATCGCGGGGCGGCTCGCCTTAAATTTCAGCCGGTTGTGCAAAATCATCAGCGTGCTGTCGATACCTTCATGAATATCAATCAACTCCATTTCCCGCCCTTCTTGCCGCGAAAAATACCGCAGAGACAGAATTATCTCGCGAATGCGATCGCCCCCTACCTGCATCGAGCTGAGTATTTTTATCAAATCTTCCTGGATGAATTCTAGCTCCACGGCTTCTGCTGTTGATGTTATTTCCGGTGCCGGATCGGGATAGTGCTGTTGGTAAAGTTCCAGCACCTTGAGAATATCTTCAGCATAATCGCGAACGTAATTGAGATTGCCGCAGATAAAATTCACCGGATTGTTAATTTCGTGAGCAATTCCCGCCACCATTTGCCCCAAAGCAGACATTTTTTCGCTTTGAATTAATAGCGATTGAGCGTGCTTGAGATCGTGCAGGGACTTCTGCAAATTCTCCTGTATTTGTTGCCTTTGGTTAACCTCTGCTTGTAGCTGCAGGTTGGCTTGAGAAAGTTGCAGAGTGCGCGACTCTACCCGTTTTTCCAACTCAGCAGCCAGTTGTTCCAGCTTAATTTGAGCTTGTTTGCGATCGACAATTTCCTGCTCCATCTGCACATTTTGCTGCTGAAGTTTTTGAGTCAGTTGGCGGACGCTCAAATGCGCCTTAGCCCTAGCTAAAACTTCTTCATTTTGAATCGGTTTAGTAACGTAATCAACAGCCCCTAAACTAAATCCCTTTACCTTATCTTCCGTCTCATTCAGCGCCGTCATAAAAATCACCGGAATCTCTTTTGTCAAATCGCCAGCCTTCAAACGCCGGCAAGTTTCAAACCCGTCAATTCCCGGCATCAGCACGTCCAGCAAAATCAAATCCGGCAGCGAGTATTCAGCTTTTTGGATAGCGCTCTCTCCCGTCCGCGCCACCAACACTTTAAACCCCGATTCCGTCAAAAAATCAAACAGCACTGCCAAATTATTCGGGTTATCATCAACGATCAAAATTGCGCTTTCTTCCCCAGATAAGATGCTCATATTTTTACTGATTCCTGTATTGTTCTACAAATTGTAAAACTTTTTCTTCTTCAAAACTTTTAGCTAATTGATTGAGATGGTTGGCGAAAGAGACATATTTAACATCAATTTTTGCCAATTTTTCTGCTTGTTTTTGAATACCTCCTAAGTCACCCATCATGGCTAAGTCAAAGAGGAAAGCGATTTCATCGGCGGGAGGAGCGATGATTTCTTGATGCTGAATTTGAGATTGGTTGCGGGAAACTTCAGATTCCGCATTCTGGTCTGGCAACTCCTCGCAAATCCATTCTAAACCCAAATGAACTTGCAAGCAATTTAAAAGTTCCTCAGCCCGGATCGGCTTGGGAATAAAAGCATTGCATCCTACTGCTAAACTTTCCTGCTTTTCCGCTTCCATAATACTAGCAGAAGTGCCGATCGCCACCACATTTTGCAGTTGGGGAAACTTCCGAATTTGCCGCATCGCTTCAAATCCGTCCATCACCGGCATCACCAAATCAATCAAGATACAATCCGGTTGCAATTCTAGAGCTTTATGTACACACTCTTGACCGTTTGTCGCCTCAATTATTTCAAAACCCAACGGTTCCAGCAGGTGAATTAAAACAGAGCGATTTTCCCACCGATCGTCCGCCACCAAAATTTTTTTATTAGTACCCTTGAAACCCTTAATATTTTTGGAGTAATACTTTTTATTTTTGTCGGGGGTGTCAACTGCCAGTAACTCCAACTCAAAGGAGAAAATACTACCTCTGCCTAAAGTGCTTTCTACTTTCAATTCACCGCCCATAATCTCCACTAATTGGTGGCTTATCGCCAATCCCAAGCCTGTTCCTTCGGTATGGCGGGGAGTATTACCTACTTGTTCAAAAGGTGCAAATATCTTTGGCAATTCATCGGCAGCGATGCCAATTCCCGTATCTTCTACTTGAAACCGAATCTTCACGTTCCTAGTGAGGACTTCAGTCCGGGCTCCATTACTTGCAGAATCAAAGGCTGAAACCTTAAGAGTAACGCCACCCCTTTCAGTAAACTTAACAGCATTGCCAATTAAATTAATCAAAATTTGGCGCAACTTCTTTTCGTCAGCCGAGATGCCAGTGGGAATAGACGAAAGATAGTCGCAATTAAAAGCTAGATTTTTTTGATCTGCCCGAATGCGACAAATGGCAGCTAGACTTTGAATAAAATCGGCAAAATTAAATTCTGTTGGCACGAGTTCCATTTTTCGGGCTTCGATTTTAGAAAGGTCTAAAATATCCTCGATCAAAGCGAGCAAGTGTTCGCCGCAGCGGTGAATAACGCCAATTCCATCCTGTTGTTGCGCTGATAAATGTTTGTCGCACTTGAAGATTTGAGCGTAACCTAAAATGCCGTTGAGGGGCGTTCGCAATTCGTGGCTCATGTTAGCTAAAAATTCGCTTTTGGCGCGACTGGCATCTCTGGCGGCGGCTTCGGCTTTTTGGCGTTCTTGAATTTCTTCGGAAAGCAGGGCATTTTTTTTGTTTAATTCTTGGGTGCGTTCTTTAACTTTTGCTTCTAGGGTAAGGTTGTATTCTGCTAGTTGTTGGTTTGCCGTTGCTAAGTTTGTGTAAAGGCGGGCATTTTCCAGGGCGATCGCAGCTTGGGAAGAAAGCAGTTTCAATACTTCCAATCGATCGGGAGTAAAAGCGCCGGCGATTAAATTGTTTTCTAAATAAAGGATGGCTGTTAATTTGCCTTGATAGACGATCGCCACGCATAACACCGATTTCGGCTGGTGTTCGATAATGTAGGGGTCGTTGTTGAAAATAGCCTCGCTGCGGGCATCGTGGAGGACAATATCTTCGTGAGTGCGATCGACAAAATTGATTACCGATCGCGGATACGGATAATCCAAGCCCGCGCCCGATAGCACCCCCACATCTGCGCCCGCTTCTCCCGCAGCCTCGATCGCAAAATCACCGTTTTTCGGCGCGATCAGACACCCCGTTTGCGCCCCCGCATTTTCCAGCAAAATCTGCATCAATTTTGCCAGCAAAGCATCGAGCACAATTTCGCCAGAAATAGCAAGAGATGCTTTCATCACAGTAGCGAAATCCAAAGCTTTGTGACTGCCGGTAACGGTTGCAGAAGTTGCAATCAGAGTCGGGTTGCTAATTGTTAAACTATCAGTTTCCGGCATCCGTAAAATCAACTGCGGATATTGTTCCTCCAAATCAGCAACCTTAGCATTCGCACCCCAGCGGATATAACCGTAGTAAGCATCTGTCATGTAAACCTTAGCAACTTTCTCCCTACCGAGAGAGAGATAAAACTCGGCGGCTAATTCATTAGCCAAAGCTTCTTCCTGAATGTATCCCTGTTCGCCGGAATGTTGAATTGCGCGATCGTAATAATCCATCGCCCGGTCTTTTTCTCCCAACACCCGCGCTTTCTCAGCCTCAACTAACTCGTATTTGTGCTGGTAATTCATCGGTGCGTGGAAAGCCCATTTCTGCATCTTTTGTTGATTTGCTTCCACCTGTTCCAAATACTGTGCTTGTTGTTGACAATCGACAGTTGGATATACAGCTAGTAGAGAAAGCGAATAGTAAAAATTGTGTACGGCAACAGACATCAACCCCAGTATCGATTGAATGTATTCTAATGCTTGCGAGAAGTTAGCAACAGCACCGGCACCATCTTTCAATAAATAGAGGAGAATTCCTTTAGATATATACAAATGAAAAAATGTCCAAATATTATTGGCAGCTTGCAACTGCGGCAGCAAAGTTACTTCATCAATTGCCTCTCCAATCAAGCGATACTTGTCTGCTGCTAAACCTTGCAAATTTAAATTTAGTTGCCTTTCTAAATTTATTTCCATCGAAATATATGGGTTGCCAATTTCTTCGCTCAAATTTATGTATAATACTTGCTTTTTTAAGAGCAAATCTAGTTGCCCTCCAGTCAAAAACAGGTAGATGCAATAATTATTAACGCAATAGCCAGCATATTCCAAAGATCCAAATTCAAGTCCATTTTGCAGGGCATCCTGTAACGGTGCTAAACTTTCTTTGGCGTGTTCTTTCCAAGGTCTAATAAAAGAGTTAAACATATTGTAGACGGGGCAGATAAGTGGCTTGCCATCGAATTTGTCTAACAATCTCAGAGCCAGTTGCCCTGCGTGATATCCTTTTTCAATTTCTCCAAATGTACAGAGTAACATGCCGTAGTAAACATAAGATAAAGCAGCGCTAGCTGAATAACCTCTTTGTATGCAGAGATTAACTTGAGAGACAACAATTGCGAAGCCAATCTCTGGTTTTATAACGACAGCGGGAACCATAGTAGATTGCAGTAACTTGATTACCGCTATCAGATCGGGATCGATCATTTTTGGCACATTTTCTAACTCCTCAAATTCGGGTAGTCTCACCTCATTGCCAGCCAATTCCTGGATTTTTGCCAGAGAGAAACCCATCATCTCCAAAGCTTGTAATCCAGTATCCAAAGCTCTGGGCATTTGCAAGGTGTTGATATACATTTTGATTTTAATCTCGTATACTTTTACCGCATCTAGCTGAGTAGTAGCTTGCTGCAAGATTAACTCGCCCAGAGTTTCAGCTTGCTGTAAATTGGTATTCAGATATTCGGCTTCCATTGCCTCTGTATATATAGCCAGCGTCAAGTGATAATGACTCTGCCAACTTGATTGAACTTCACTTGACTCTTCATCAGTGCCACAGAGAGAGTTGAGGAGTTCAATTCCGCGATTAAAATACCTGAGTGCGGCTTCAAAAGCTGCCGCAGCCTTCGCTTTTTCACCTGCCATCAGATTGAGTTCAGCTAACTCGCATTTTTCCTGTTCCGAAGTCAGTAGGGGCAATCCTCCTGTGGTTGCCCCAATCCCGAAATTCAGTTGATTTACCAGTGCAAAAATATGGTCTTTCCGTGCTTCAGGAGGAGTATTTTTTAACAGCAGTTGACCTATTTTGAAGTGAGTTTGTTGTTTCTGCTCTTCGGGAATCAAAGAATAAGCTGCTTGCTGCACTCTGTCGTGCAAAAACTTGTAGCCAACCTTAACATCTTGCAGCCCGGACAGCCCGGTTTCCAAACCCTCAAAAACCAGCGGAATTTTGTAATCGCTGCTCAGCGGCAAAACTAGACCTGCCTGAAGCGTATCCCAGAGGTTTAATGCTGTTTCCTTCTGAGATTTTTCGCTGACAATTGCCAGCACTTCTAAATTAAACTGGTTGCCAATACAAGCAGCTAATTTTAATACTGACTGCGCTGCGGCGGGCAACTTCCTAATATTTCGAGCGATCAACTCTACTACATTGCAGTCAGTTATCCCAATAGCTTGAATCTGTTTGATATCCCAATCCCACGCAGCAGATTGAAAGTCGTAAACTAATAAATTTTCTTGATAAAGAGTTCTGAGCAACTGAGTCAAAAAGAAGGGATTTCCTTGAGTTTTGTTGAACAGCAGCTCTGCTAAATTTTTTATTTTTTCCGAAATTGGGCTTTTTAAAGTTTCGGAGATCAATTGTTCGGCCTGACTCAACTCTAAGGGATAGAGAACAATATTGCTGAAATTTTTGGGCATTTTTGCCCCAGTTTTTTGGATGTTTTCGATGATTTGAATCAGCGGATGGGTGGCGCTGACTTCGTTATCTCGATAGGCTCCAATTAGCAGCAAATGTTTGCTTTCGGAGTCTGTTACCAGCAGTTCAATTAATTTCAGCGAGGCGGAATCTGCCCACTGCAAATCGTCTAGAAAAATTACCAGCGGGTGTGACTGGGCGGTAAACACGCTGATGAATTGTTTGAAAACCCGATTAAATCGGTTTTGCGATTCTGCCGGCCCCAATTGCGGGACTTCCGGCTGTTTCCCGAGAATTAGTTCGACTTCGGGAATCACGTCTGTGACAACTTTGCCGCTGGTTCCCAAAGCGGCTAGCAATTTTTGTTTCCAAGTTTGGATTGATGCTGCGCTTTCTGTTAGTAACTGCCGAATCAGTGACTGGAATGCTTGAATCAAAGAAGCGTAGGGAATGTTGCGCTTGAATTGGTCAAATTTACCGGTAATAAAATAGCCGCGCTGCCGAACAATGGGTTTTTGAACTTCATTTACCAAGCAGGATTTGCCGATGCCGGAGTAACCGGAAACCAGGATTAATTCGACCCCCCCTGCCCCCCTTGCTAAGGGGGGTGAAGAAAGCCCTGAAAGCCCCGCTTTACCAACCGAAGGCAACTCCGAAAGCCCCCCCTTAACAAGGGGAATTCCCTCCGAAAGCCCCCCCTTAACAAGGGGAATTTGCTCCGAAAGCCCCCCCTTAACAAGGGGAATTTCCTCCGAAAGCCCCCCCTTAGCAAGGGGAATTTGCTCCGAAAGCCCCCCCTTAGCAAGGGGAATTTGCTCCGAAAGCCCCCCCTTAGCAAGGG
>NZ_JADEXD010000213.1 GCF_015207285.1 Tychonema sp. LEGE 07203
TCAATCAAGAAACCACTCTCAAGCGTAGCTTGCCACAGAAAAGGAAACGGGCTGCAATGAATGATGAATACATGATGCTTCTTCTCAAATCCTTTTGTCAAGACTGATTGAGATGCTCTTACCCTGTCTGCGTACTCTGTGGTTAAATCATTCCGATCCAAATCAGAATTGATATTACCCCTTAACAACCGCCCACTGAGTCACCGGTGCAAGCGGCTTCCAACCCTGAAAAGAACCGATCGCCCCCGTGCGCTGAATTCCAATTCTGATTAATTCGCCGCCGTGCAAAGAATGCCATTGCAGCACCGTAAGTTCACTCTCAATTGTCACCGCATTCACAACTAAACGGCCACCTTCACCCAAAGCATTCCAACAAGTTTCTAACAAAGCCTCAACAGTAACACCGCCGCCGATGAAAATAGCATCCGGTTTCGGCAAATTTGCCAAAGCTGCCGGTGCGTCTCCCGCCACAATTTGGAGTTCGGGAACACCCAAATTAGAGGCATTTTCAGCAATGTATTTTAGTCGAGTTGGATGGCGTTCGATCGCGATCGCCCGACAACTCCGATGACTCCGCATCCACTCAATCGCGATCGAGCCGCAGCCCGCCCCCACATCCCAAAGCAACTCACCCGGAATCGGCGCTAACGCAGACAGAGTAACGGCTCGAACCTCCCGTTTAGTCAACTGTCCGTCGTGGCGGTAAGCAGCATCCGGCAAACCCGCAGTTCGAGGGAGGATAAGAGTTTGCCGATCGGCTGCAACTGCAATGGCGATCGCATTCAAATCCGCCAAATCCGCCACATTCCAAGCCGCTGCAACCCCCTCGATCCGCCGTTCCGCCTCCGACCCCATCCGCTCGAACACAGTCATCAAACTGCTGCCAAACCCCCGCTCAGTCAACAAATCGGCGACCTTTCCCGGCGTGTGCCGATCGGCACTCAACACCAGCAAACGCGCCCCCGGAGACAAAGCAAGGGCGATCGAGGCGATCGGGCGATTTGTTAAACTAAAAGTCTCAACATCCGCCAGCGCCCAACCCAAACGGGCACAAGCCAGACTAAAAGCCGATGCTGCGGGAATCACAATCATTTCCGAAATCGGAACTTGGCGCGACAGCGTGACACCAATCCCGTGACACATCGGATCGCCGCTTGCTAACACGCAGACAGATTCTGGGCGCCTGCGGATGATGTCGTCAATGGTTGTTTGCAGGGGTGAAGCCCAAACTAATTTTTCGCGGGTGTCGTCGGTTGGTAGCATTGCGAGGTGGCGCGCGCCCCCGACAACGATTTTAGATCGATCGAGTAACGATCGGGCGATCGAGCTCAATCCCGAAAGTCCATCTTCCCCAATTCCCACAACCGAAAGCCATTTGTGCATTGCGCCAAGGTAATTACGATTTATCAATTTTCAACAATAATATGAGCTTAAATTTACAGTATTTATTGGATAATTTTTTGATAAAAAGGTCAAGCGCCGATGTCAAGCCGATCGACAGGGATGCACGCAGATGAACAATTTAAAAAAAATCTATTGTGGCTGTGCTAGGGAACTGCACTTGCACTGTTTTTCCGATTGATAAATCGGGGCAAACGAGTCATTATTTTAACTCACTCCTAAGTGCATTTTAACTAGATAAATTTGTCTTTTTAGGGAATCTGCCGTCTGCAACCTTTATATTTTTGTAAAAAAGCCGGTTTCTCGCTATTCCTCTAAAAACCATACAAAATTAGCGGGCATTTGTTAAGAAAATTGAGAATTTAAGCGGCGGGCGATCGACTTGTGATACATTTCTTAAACCTGAAAGCGGGAAAGTCCGGTGCAATTCCGGCGCTGTGCCGCAACTGTGAAAGTCAGAATGCCGATTTCAGGAAGTTTACTTTACATTCCCTGCGTCGCACGGGGAGGAGATAGTTTGTTGAGTTTAACTGAATTACCAGCTTGTCCGGGCTTATTTTGCGGTTCCCGCGCCCGCGACGGAGTTTTATCGAGGATGCGGATTCCGGGGGGAATTTTAAGCGTACAGCAATGTTGGTCGATCGCCAATTTAGTCGATCGCTACAGTACCGGCTGTTTGCAAATCACAAATCGGGCAAATTTGCAAATCCGAGAATTGCACTCAGAAATTCCCCCAGAAGTTTGGCAAGATTTGCAGGAATTGGGATTAGCGTCTCGCCGCGTTGAAGTTGACCCAATTCGCAATATGATGGCAAGCCCGACAGCCGGAATCGACAGACAGCAGTTACTCGATACTCGCCCCCTAGTGAAAGCTTGGGACGATTACCTGCAAACACATCCCGAATTAGCCGAACTTTCGGCTAAATTCAGCATTGGTTTTGATGGCGGAGAATTAGTTTCAATCCGCAATTTACGGAACGATATCTTATTAGTAGCAGAAAGGGATTCGACAAATTATGAAATAGTTTTTCGCCTGTATTTGAACAGCAATACAGGAATTATTATCGAACAATCGCAAACTATTTCAGTATTAGCAGCCCTGGCTAATATCTATCTGGAATACACCAAAAATCGGCCGCGAATTGATGGCAAAAAGCCGCGCTTGCGGCACTTGCTAGCCGATTGGGGCGTTGAAAATTATCTCGAAAAAGTAGAGAAAAAATTGCCGTTTCCCTTGGGGCGAAGCGCGATCGAACTTTCAGAAAATGCGATCGAACCCAACGCCAATCTCGGCATCCACCGTCAGCAACAGTCCGGTTTTTCCTACATCGGCATTGCCCTGCCTCTAGGCAAGCTAGAATCAAAGCAACTGCGGAATTTGGCAAACTTAGCCCAAAAATTCGCCAACGGCACTCTGAGGCTTACACCGTGGCAAAATCTGCTGATTTCCGACATCCCCAACTCCCAAGTTTTTGAGGTCAAACAGCAAATCGCCGATTTAGGATTGCACTCATCCGCAACCAATCTAGATTCCTGCTTAGTTGCTTGCGCCGGTAGCAGCGGCTGCGCGTCGGCGGCGACAGATACTCAAAGTCACGCCCTAACAATGGCGAAGGATTTAGCGAAAAAACTGACGATCGACCGATCGATAAACATCCATTTCAGCGGCTGCGAAAAATCCTGCGCCCAACACCAGCCAATTGACATCACCCTAATAGGAATTCAGATGCAGCAGGAAAACCAGACGATCGCAGGTTACAACATTTATGTAGGTAAAAAAGACCAGCCCTTTGGACGGCAAATCTTCCCCGCCGTGACAGTAGCCGAAATGCCCCGCGCGATCGAGCAAATGCTGCGCGCCTACCAGCAATTTCGAGAACCGGACGAGTCATTTGGCGAATTTTGCGATCGGTGGGCGATCGACAAATTGCAAAAATTAATGAATCCCAAAAATCAAAAATTAAACTAAAAAAACATCCATTAAAACAAACAAATTACAATCATCTCCCCTTCTCTTTCTTACTTCGCGCTATGAGCGCCTAAGCGCTTCGCGCAGGCTACGCCAACGCGGTTCATTTAAAAAACCTATTTCACCAATCAAACAAACTACCAATAGCAGTTTCCAATAAAGTTAAGTATAGTCTCCCAATGACAACTAACAACTGACAACTAACAACTGACAACTGACAACTGACAACTGACAACTGACAAATGATTGACTACATCCGAGACGGAACAGAAATCTACACAAAATCCTTCGCCACAATCCGCGCCGAAGCAGACTTGTCAAAATTGCCACCAGACTTAGAATCCGTCGCCGTGCGACTAATTCACAGTTGCGGCATGACAGATATTGTTGCAGACTTAGCAGCTTCCCCCGGTGCCGCCACCCGCGGACGTCAAGCCCTTTCCGCAGGCGCGCCGATTTTGTGCGATGCCCGAATGATAGCCGAAGGTATCACCCGCAAGCGGCTTCCCGCTAACAATCAGGTGATTTGCACCCTCTGGCATCCCGATGTCCCGGAGTTGGCGCGCCAAATCGGCAATACTCGATCGGCTGCGGCACTGGATTTGTGGCTAGATAACTTAGATGGTGCGGTGGTGGCCATTGGCAATGCCCCGACAGCTTTATTCCGACTGCTGGAAATGCTGGATGCTGGAGCGCCCAAACCGGCCTTGATTCTGGGTTTCCCGGTAGGATTTGTGGGGGCGGCGGAATCTAAAGCCGAACTCGCTACCAACAGTCGGGGAGTGCCATTTATCGCGCTACACGGGCGGCGCGGTGGCAGTGCAATGGCAACGGCGGCCGTGAATGCGTTAGCTAAAGAGGACGAATTATGACTGAGACTGCTGGTAAATTGTACGGATTGGGCATCGGCCCTGGCGATCCGGAATTGATTACTTTGAAAGCTTATCGGATTTTGCAGTCGGTGCCGGTCATTGCATATCCGGCGATGGAAAATGGTAAGGTGCTGGCGCGGGCGATCGTCGCGGATTATTTGCGTCCAGAACAAATTGAGATTCCGATGCCGCTGCCTTTTAGTCCGACGCGATCGTCCCAACCTTATTATGATGTTGCTGCCGAGAAAATTGCCGCCCACCTCACTGAGGGCCGGGATGTGGCGGTTTTGTGCGAGGGCGAGCCTTTTCTCTACGGCTCGTTTATGTATTTGTTCAACCGTTTGTCGGGAAAGTTTACTACCGAAGTCGTGCCGGGAATTTCTTCGACGATGGCGAGTGCGAGTTCGCTGGGAGTACCGCTGACTTATCGCAACGATGTGTTGAGTATTATGCCTGCGACGCTGGATGCGGAGACTTTGCGCGATCGGCTGGCGCTGGTTGATGCTGCTGTGATTATTAAGCTGGGGAGGCACTTTGCGAAAGTTCGGGAGGTGCTGATTGAGTTGGGACAGTTCGATCGCGCACTATATATAGAACGCGCAACTATGCTGAATCAGCGAATTCGGGCGATCGCCGATGTCGATCCGGCGGAAGTTCCCTATTGGGCGCTGGTGATGATACCCAGCCAGCAAAAGTCTGTATCTTAATATTTCCATGCCTGAAAGCGACAAGCTTCCAGGCTTTCCCTGTTTTCTTGTGTATTCTTGCCCATTTACCCAGTTTTCTTCAAATAAATAAGTCAATCTTATATGTTTCATCACTTAATCTGCAGTTATAGCTCTTGACAAATCTGAGAATATGCTTTATATTTATTTACATGGCGGAACACAAAGCCGTCACGAACATTGAAAACCAAATAACGCAATCATAAATACATGACAGCCACCTTACAGCAGCGCGAAAGCGCCAACCTGTGGGATCAGTTCTGTAACTGGGTAACATCTACCGACAACCGCCTCTATGTAGGCTGGTTCGGCGTCCTGATGATTCCTACACTACTGACAGCCACAATCTGCTACATCACTGCCTTCATCGCAGCCCCTCCCGTAGACATCGACGGCATCCGCGAACCAGTAGCAGGTTCCTTGATGTTCGGCAACAACATCATCACTGGTGCAGTTGTTCCTTCGTCTAACGCGATCGGCTTGCACTTCTACCCAATCTGGGAAGCAGCTTCCCTCGATGAGTGGTTGTACAACGGCGGCCCCTACCAATTGGTAGTATTTCACTTCCTGATCGGCATTTTCTGCTACATGGGTCGTGAATGGGAACTGTCCTACCGCTTAGGAATGCGCCCTTGGATCTGCGTAGCTTACTCTGCACCAGTTGCAGCAGCCACCGCAGTATTCTTGATCTACCCAATCGGACAAGGTTCATTCTCAGACGGTATGCCCTTGGGTATCTCCGGTACATTCAACTTCATGTTAGTGTTCCAAGCCGAACACAACATCCTGATGCACCCCTTCCACATGTTGGGAGTAGCCGGTGTATTCGGTGGTAGCTTGTTCAGTGCCATGCACGGTTCCTTAGTTACCTCTTCTTTGGTTCGCGAAACAACTGAAACCGAGTCACAAAACTACGGTTACAAATTCGGTCAAGAAGAAGAAACATACAACATCGTTGCAGCCCACGGCTACTTCGGTCGTTTGATTTTCCAATACGCTTCTTTCAACAACAGCCGTTCCTTGCACTTCTTGTTAGGTGCATGGCCAGTTGTCGGCATCTGGTTTACCGCTTTGGGTGTCTCCACGATGGCGTTCAACTTGAACGGTTTCAACTTCAACCAATCGATTATCGACTCTCAAGGTCGCGGAATCAATACCTGGGCTGATGTTATCAACCGCGCTAACTTGGGTATGGAAGTAATGCACGAGCGCAACGCTCACAACTTCCCGCTTGACTTGGCCGCTGGTGAAACAACTCCTGTGGCAATGGTTGCTCCTTCTATCAACGGCTAATTTTTAGCAATTGATTGACAAAAAGCGCTCCTAGAAATAGGGGCGCTTTTTGTTTGGGAAAAATCCTGTGTTTTGCGATCGAACTCGACCAAGCTCGGCGGTTGAAACCGCTACTACACAAACTTTTGTCTGCCTCTGCAAACTAAAGAATAGAAAATTGCGATCGACTTTAAGTTGAACTAAATATACATTACTGAAAGCCGAATCTCAATTATCTGACCAACAGACAAAAAATTAAAACAAGTAACAGATGCTCCACCTTGAGTAATACCAATGGAATAAAGTAGCGCTAGATATTACCCCCCAACCCCCGCGATTTCGGGGGGCTAATACTTCATCCACAGCACATCTTTAGAAAAGAAAAATGGTATAAGGAATTATGCACTGGTTAAAATCAGACTTTTACTCGTTATTTTAACAACACAGTCAAAATTGCGAGGGATATTATAATTCATTGATTGGTTCAAAAAAACCATAGTATCAAAAGAGCGTGCCAACAATCAAAAGATGTTGGCTCGGATAGTGGGCTATTTTTAACAAAGAACAGCTAACGCCATAATTGAAGTAATTAATAACAAATTAAAACTGTTAAAGAGTTGTGAATTTAAGTTATAAAACGCCATTGTTTTTGAAATTCCAGCCTTATTTTATTGGCATTTTTCTAAGGATTTAGCACGGTAAATACGAAATAACAGACATTCCGATGCTGATGGCTATCTGCGAATTATCCGCCAGTTAATCCCCAAGGTTGAATTTGTGATTGTTTTTAAGGCCGGTCTCAATCTGGAAACAGCGCCTAGCAACAACGAGGCCAGCAAATCGCGGTTGATCTGGCGCTGTATTTTGGGGCCGGCGGGACACGCCAACAAGAAAATGCACTTTTTGTCGAACAGGCCCGACAGCCTGTGCTTCAGAACGGTGCAAGATGTGAGAATTATCAATCGTGGCAAAAACAAACGCCCTCTTATCCTCCGGCACCCTACTAGCATTTTGCTTTGAAGTCCGATCGACACTTATGATAGATTTGGTTCCTGCCGGACTACACTGGAAGACAAAATAAAATTAAAACTTGCGCCATAAATTCGATCGCCCCGCCAGTCGGGCGAGAATCTCCACTTCGCGGGACAGTCGTTCCGCCTGTGGTTGCCGATCGTAAATCTAAAATCTAAAATCTAAAATCGCGTGACTCCTGAACAATGATTGAAGTAGAACACTTAAGCAAAACTTACGGTTCGACCGCTGCAATCGCGGACGTGTCCTTTTCGGTCGAATCAGGAGAAATTCTCGGTTTTTTGGGGCCAAACGGCGCTGGGAAAACCACAACTATGCGGATTTTGTCGGGATATTTGCCTGCATCCAGCGGTACCGCCCGCATCGCAGGCCTCGACGTTCACGAAAACTCGATGGGAGTCAGACAGCGCATCGGCTATCTGCCGGAAAACCCGCCGCTGTATCCAGAAATGACTGTGGAAGGGTTTCTGTTTTTTGTGGCCAGAATCAAGCAAGTACCTGCGGGCGATCGCGCGCGACGAGTCACTTCGGCGATCGAACGCTGCGGCTTGGTTGAAAAACGCAAAGTTTTAATCCGCAAACTTTCCAAAGGATTTCGGCAGCGAGTTGGTATCGCCCAGGCGATCGTCCACGATCCGCCGGTGATTATCCTAGACGAACCAACCGTCGGCCTCGATCCGCGACAAATCATCGAAGTCCGCAACTTAATCAAAAGCCTTGGCGGCCAACACACAATCATCCTTTCGACCCACATTCTGCCGGAAGTCAGCATGACTTGCAACCGCGTCACCATCATCAATCGCGGTAAAATCGTCGCTGCGGGTACTCCCGACAATTTGATGGGAGAGTTGGCCGCCGGAGAGGGTTACGAAGTTGAAGTTGAAGGCGAGGCGGATTTGGTAAACAGTCTGCTGTTGCCTTCAGTGGAAAATTTGCCGGGAGTTCGATCGGTCGAATTAATCCCCAAGCAGCAATTTGTACCAAATCGTTACCGCCTGCGGGCCTTGTGCGAATCGGACATAGAACCCGGACCAGAAATTGCTGCAGCTATTATCGCTTCTGGATTTGGACTGTGCGAAATGCGCCGCAATCGGGCTACTCTCGAAGATGTGTTTTTAAGGCTGACTGCGGCTGAAAAAAAACCGGAAGAAAGTCTGGTTCATACGGAACCGGAGGTCGATCGAAATTTGCAAGCAGCGACAGAAATTTCAGATTCTCTCCCCGATTCTCATCGATCGGAATCGGAACCGATTGTGGAAAATCAGCCACTTTCCGATCGGCAAGAGTCGATCGAAAATCCCCAACCCGAACCGATTGTCGAAACGGTAGAGTCGATCGAAAATCCCCAACCCGAACCGATTGTCGAAACGGTAGAGTCGATCGAAAATCCCCAACCCGAACCGATTGG
>NZ_JADEXD010000214.1 GCF_015207285.1 Tychonema sp. LEGE 07203
CGGCAACAACACCGTCTCCGGCAACAACTCCGACTCCGGCAACAACTCCGACTCCGGCAACAACTCCGACTCCGGCAACGACTCCGACTCCGGCAACAACTCCGACTCCGGCAACAACTCCGACTGCTTCGAGGATTCCGACTGCGCCGACTGTTACTGTGCCTGATTCGATGGTGTCAATTAGTTCGATCGCCCCGACTCCTGCTCCGGGGCTGTTGCCAATGCCGGGCCAGACGCAGATTTTTCCTTCGATGCTGCCGAGTCCGACACCCGTACCTCCTACACCTTTCGGGTTCTAGGTGCGATCGGGCAGCTCAGTTATGAGTTTTGAGTTAAAGTAAAACTTATAGACTCAAAACTCGTAACTCAAAACTATTTCGAGCCTTGCTCAGTCTCGGCCGAGTCGTTCTCAGGCTCGGCGGAATCGTATTCTAGGGGAGATAATTGTTGGCTGTACCCCAAGAGCGATCGAAGTTTCATGCGCTGGATGTAAGGCCAGCCGCCATTGGCTTCAATATTCCTGATCAGTTTGTACATTGCTTGGCGGTTGTCGGGAAAAGACGCTTGAAACAAACCGTCCCGAATTTCCTGGTGCGAAGCTTCCAAAGCTCGCAGCAAAGCCAAAAGCAGTACGCTGTCTCCCTGACAGCTTTCGGCTAAAGTCCGAATCGCCTGTGTCAGCGATTGCAGTTGAGGCTGCAACTTTTCTGACTCTAAATTTTTGCCGTTGTCCATACTGCTGCTTCCTTTGAAATCTACAAGGCGTTTTTCCGGGGCCACTGGTGTCAACCGACTAATCGAGCTAGTGGCGATCGGCATTCGAGGCTAGGAGCAACGTAACTTAAGTACGTTGACCTAGGCAATATTAATTTACCGCTCAAGTCAGGAAAAGAGCACAACCCGTCGTACCATGTGTATTGGGCGACGATCCGAAAATTTTGAGAAATCCTGAGTTATGGCTTAATTTCACCGCAGTAGCTCGACTGTTTGAGTCAAACTCGGTGATGGCTTTCGGATGGTTGCACGGGCCCGGCCTGCCCGCGAGCAATTGTATTTTGCTCGAAATAGGGCTTTTTCTTAATATAATCCGATGTTGGAGATTGAGGTTGGCAATGAAATATCGTGCTTTAATTGTTGCACTTTTAGCATTTTGCATGAGTGCGCTGGTTGCTTGTTCTTCGGCTCCTGATACAACGGTGGCGACTGCGGAGTTACTCACCTACGACCAGATCAAAGGTACTGGATTGGCAAATAACTGCCCTAGTTTGGCAGAAACTTCTCGCGGATCTATCCCTATTGAAGCGGGCGCAACCTATAAACTGACTGGTATGTGTTTGCAGCCCACAAGTTATTTTGTGAAGGAAGAGCCATTAAACAAACGCCAAGAGGCAGAATTTGTGCCTGGTAAAGTGCTGACTCGGTTCACGTCGAGCATTGACCAAGTTCAAGGTACGCTAGAGGTTGGTAATGATGGGACTCTGACTTTTACAGAAGAGGATGGCTTGGACTTTCAAGCAATTACGATTCTGTTACCGGGCGGAGAGCAAGTACCTTTCTTGTTCACTATTAAACAACTGGTAGCCAGTTCCGAGCCTGGAGTGGTTGCTATCAATACTTCCACCGATTTGCGAGGGGAATTTAACGTTCCTTCTTACCGCAGCGGTACCTTTTTAGACCCTAAAGCTCGCGGGGTAGCCTCTGGCTACGACCATGCTGTAGCGCTTCCGGCTACTGACAACTCCAAACTCAAACGCTCTAATGTCAAGCTGGCTGACACCAACACAAAGGCGGGCAAAATTTCTCTGCAAGTTGCAAAAGTCAACAGCGTCACTGGCGAAATAGGCGGGATTTTTGAAAGCCTGCAGACTTCTGATAC
Source organism: Tychonema sp. LEGE 07203 (assembly GCF_015207285.1). Lineage (GTDB taxonomy): Bacteria > Cyanobacteriota > Cyanobacteriia > Cyanobacteriales > Microcoleaceae > Microcoleus. Next base: position 1,877 of record NZ_JADEXD010000214.1, read on the forward strand.
TGATTTGGGATCTAGACCTGCTTTGGATGTGAAAATTCGCGGTTTATTTTACGCTCGCATTGAGCCTTCTGTCTCGTAAAATTGGCTTTTTCGATCGATCCTCTGCGAGGGCTTCGCCAACGAACTAGAGCAGTTTTTTGGCGTAAAGCTACTGCTCGCCCTTCATTAGCCAACAGTCTTTAGCAATATCACTAAAGACTGTTGACTGATGAATAAATTTATGATTCAACTATGATTGAGTTGCAATTTATTAAGAGACGATTTTTAATTATTTAAAGTATTACTTTTAAACCGCTTTCAGCTTATAATGCGTTGTGAAAAAATCCCGGTTAAATTTGAATTCCTACCTTGGGATAATCAGTTCAAATCCCTGCGCCTTCCCAAAATCAAACTCGCGTGTTCGCTGTCACAGGGATTAGGTGCTAGGATTACACCACCCATAAATATTTTTTGTTAAGCTAGATTGGAAACTAGATATAAAGCAACATCAGTCCTCTGCTCTACCAACCCTTATGCCGCCATGTCTACCACAGCCCCGAACGAGCTAAAAAACGAAAATTTGCAATTGTTGCGCGAGTACCAAGATTCTGGCTCGAATGAAGTCCGCAATCAGTTAGTTCAACTGAATATTGGACTGGTGAGAAAAGAAGTTTACCACTGGCTCAACCAGTGCGGTGAAAGCTATGACGATTTGCAGCAAGTCGGGTGTATAGGGTTGATTAGGGCGATCGAGCGATTCGATCTGTCGAGGGGACACGCTTTTAGTTCCTTTGCAATTCCCTACATTCGGGGCGAAATTCAACACTACTTGCGAGACAAAAGCCCTTCGGTGCGAGTTCCGCGCCACTGGCTGTCCCTGGAACGCAAGTCTGTCGCAGCAATTAAGGATTTGCAGGTACTGTTCAACCGCAAACCTACGGATGCGGAAGTAGCGGCAGTGCTTGAGGTTTCTGTTGAAGAATGGCGAGAAATTAAGTTGGCCCACCTCAACCGATCGCCTCTGAGTTTGGACGCGCCGGTGCAGGATGAAGATGAGGGGGCGACAAGTCTGGGCGAATTGATGCCCGATAGCAAGTATCGGAGTTTTCAGTTGGCCCAAGAGGATCGAATTCGCGTACAGCAAGCTTTGGCGATGTTGGAACAACGGACTCGCGAGATATTGGAGTTTGTTTTTCTCTACGATTTGACTCAGAAGGAAACGGCCGAACGCTTGGGTATCAGTGCGGTGACGGTTTCTCGGCGAGTTAAGAAAGGACTCGATTTGCTCAAGGAAATTATGACGAAGCAGCTTTAGTCAGTTGTCAGTTGTCAGTTGTCAGTTGTCAGTTGTCAGTTGTCAGTTGTTAGTTGTTAGTTGTCAGTTGTTAGTTGTTAGTTGTCAGTTGTCAGTTGTTGGTTGTTATTAGCTTTCCTGTCAACAGTCAGCAGTCAACAGTCAGCAGTCAACAGTCAGCAGTCAACAGTCAGCAGTCAACAGTTAACAGTCAACAGTTAACAGTTAACAGCCAACAGCCAACAGTCATTTGCTACTAATAACTAATGACTGAGGACTAATGACTAATGACTAATTTTTAGATGCTGCGGACAAATTTATCCAGCCTTTCTACGGCTTTTTTAATTGTGCCTAAATCGGTGGCGTAAGATAAACGAATGTGGTCGTCGGCACCAAAGGAAATTCCGGGAATAACTGCTACTTGTTGCTGTTCTAAGAAAGCGTCGGAAAATTCCAGAGAAGTCATTCCCGTTTTGCTGATGTTGACAAACATATAGAAAGCACCGTCTGGTTTGATGCAGCTAATTCCGGGGATAGAATCGAGCAATTCAAATATTACCTGACGCCGATCGGCAAAAGCTAGACGCATTTGTTCCACTGACTCTTGGCTGCTTTCCAAAGCTGCGATCGCCCCGTACTGTGCAAAGGTACACACGTTTGATGTACTGTGACCTTGAATGGTGCTGGCGGCCTTGATTAGTTCGATCGGTCCGGCTAAATAGCCAATGCGCCAGCCTGTCATTGAGTAACCTTTGGCAAAGCCGCTGCTAATCAAGGTGCGATCGAAGATTTCCTTGCCCAAGGAACCGATGCTGACGTGTTGAGCGCCGTCATATATAATTTTTTCGTAAATCTCGTCAGAAACGACTAAAATATCTCGATCGACTATCACCTGGGCCAGCGCTTTGATTTCGGCTGGAGTGTACACCATTCCTGTCGGGTTAGAAGGCGAATTGAGGACAAATAACTTGGTTTTGGGAGTAATCGCTCGGTTGAGTTGTTCTGGTGTAATTTTATATCTTGTAGAAGCATCTGTCCGTACAATTACGGGTGTCCCGCTGGCGAGTTTGACCATTTCTGGATAGCTCACCCAGTAGGGAGCCGGAATAATTACTTCATCTCCCTTCTCGATCAGAGCCATCATCAGATTGTAGAGAGAATGCTTGCCACCGTTGGTAACAATGATATTTTCCGGTTGATAGTTGAGATTGTTGTCGGATTGGAGTTTGCGGGCGATCGCAGCCTTTAACTGCGGTTCTCCAGCCACAGGGCCGTACTTAGTCTTCCCCGCGTCCAAAGCTTGCTTAGCCGCCGCTTTAACGTGTTCGGGCGTATCAAAGTCTGGTTCTCCGGTACTCAAACTACAGACATCTATTCCTTCGGCCTTCATGGCTTTCGCCTTAGCTGCGATCGCCAAGGTTATGGAAGGAGGAACCTCACCCACTCGTGCTGCCAACTCGATCATTGGATTTTAGATATTATATTTTTGACTTTAGATTATAGGTTGACAAATCTTGATATTCAAGCCTGTTGTTAGAGAATTATGACATTTGTTTGCACAGTACGCAAAGGATTAAACAATTCAAAAATAAAAATTAAGAAAGTTATTAGTTTTAATTTTAAATTTTTCACGTTATTATTGTAGCATTTTTGATGCCTCGTTATCCTCAACGCCGACCTGCAAGCTTATGGATCTCAAATCTCTGATTCGCGACATTCCTGATTTCCCGAAACCGGGAATCATGTTTAGAGACATTACAACTTTGCTGGGCAACCCGCAAGGGCTGAGCTATGCCATTGACAGCTTAGTCGAAAAATGCTCTGCAATGTCTGCTGACTATATAGTGGGCATGGAATCGCGGGGCTTTATATTTGGCACGCCTTTGGCTTATAAAATGGGATTGGGCTTTATTCCTGTCCGCAAGCCGGGAAAACTGCCAAGTGCGGTTCATTTTGCTGAGTACGAGTTGGAGTACGGTGTCGATCGGCTGGAGATGCACCGAGACGCGATGGCCTCCGGCAGCCGGGTGCTGGTTGTGGACGATTTAATCGCCACTGGCGGAACGGCTGCTGCAACGGCTGAGTTGTTGCAGCAAGCCGGTTGCGAGCTTGTCGGTTTTGCTTTCGTCATCGAATTGCAGGCTTTGGGCGGCAGGCAGAAATTGCCGGATGTGCCAATTGTTACTTTGGTTGAGTATTAGTCAGTAGTCAGCAGTCAGTAGTCAGTAGTCATCTGTCATTAGTGATTGTCGGGTGCGTCAGGGGGGCTGAATGTGACGATCGCCTACTCAAAAATCGCCCCCGACGCACCCGACGGGCTGTTGAATGCTGGTATTTATGAATCATTAAAAATTCTTCAATTCTTCAATCTTCAATTCTTCAATCGCATGGCTTCTATTAATAAGTTGAATCGAAATTCGCGAAGGTTGAATTCTGTGTTGGGTAGCGAGACATTTACCTATGTTGTCAAGAGGCTTTTGCAGGCACTTTTAACCTTATTTTTAGCATCGGCTCTTTGTTTTGCAATTATTGAGTTGGCACCGGGAAATTACTTGGATACTTTGAGCCAAAATCCCAAGATTTCGCCGGAAACACTCAAGCAACTCGAACAGCAGTTCGGCTTGGATAAACCAGCGATTGTGCAGTATTGGCTGTGGTTGCAACAAATTGTGACGCAGGGAAATTTTGGCACGAGTTTTGTGTATCAGCGATCGGTAGCTTCGCTGCTGTGGGAAAGAGTGCCGGCAACGTTATTGATGGCGATCGCCTCTTTGATTGTGACTTGGGCGATCGCGCTTCCTCTGGGAATAGTCGCCGCCGTCAATCAAAACCGCACAGTCGATCGAGTTTTGCAAGTAGTCAGCTACACCGGCCAGGGATTTCCCAGCTTTATCACAGCCTTGCTGCTGCTATTTTTTGCTCAAAATACTTCGCCTCTGTTTCCCGTCGGAGGAATGACAAGTATCGATCACGCAGACTTACCTTGGTGGGGTCAAATCCTCGATTACGGCTGGCACTTAATTTTGCCAACTGTCGCCCTCAGCCTTACTGGCTTTGCTGGTTTGCAAAGATTGATGCGCGGACAATTGTTAGACGTGCTGCGTCAAGATTACATCCGAACCGCACGGGCGAAAGGTTTGCCGGACGATCGAGTAATCTACGTTCACGCTTTGCGGAATGCGGTTAATCCGTTGGTGACGCTGTTGGGTTTTGAGTTTGCTAGTTTGTTAAGCGGTGCATTTATCGCGGAATATTTCTTTAATTGGCCTGGTTTGGGAAAGCTGACTTTGGAGGCGGTGAACAATCAAGATTTGTATTTAGTAATGGCGAGTTTGATGATGGGCGCAACCATGTTGATTGTGGGTAATTTATTGGCTGATTTGCTGTTGAAAGCTGTCGATCCTCGGATTAAGCTGGAAGATTTGAAATAACAGACTTCACTCAGTAATATGAGGTAGGCAAGGGCGATTTGTAATAGTCAACAGCCAACAGTCAACATTATTCCCATTATCCATACCCCGTGCGCCATGCCCCATTACCCATATCGGAGTGTTTTATGTCAGAAAAACAACCAAACAAGCCAATGAGTTTTAGCAGCTTGGCGGACTGGTGCAGGCATATTGACAGTCTTTCAGAATCGGGCAGGGAAAGAAAAGCGCTCTTTGTAAGGCTTGTGACGGCGTTTTAACCCGTCAGTAAAATAAGTTCAGAATCAAAACAAGAAATTCATCCCCAACTATTCCATCGGAGATTTAACCGTGATTAAACTTTACCACACTCCCATTTCTTTTAACTCCCGCCGTGTCTGGATCGCCCTCATTGAAAAAAACCTGCCTTTTGAATTGGTAAAAATCCACTTGGACGGCGACCATTTAGAGCCTGAATTTGTGGCAATGAATCCTTTTCACCGCATCCCTGTTTTGGTTGACGGTGACTTCTGTGTTGTCGAGTCTCTAGCAATTCTGGACTATTTAGAAACTAAGTATCCTGAACCTGCAATGCTGCCAAAAGAGCCGAAAGATTTAGCAGTTGTCCGCATGGTAGAATTGGTGACAGTCAACGAACTTATACCGCAAATTTACCCGCTCAGCAGTGAGAAAATGGGCCGGGGAACTCCTGAAATTAGCGAAATTGAAAAAGCTAAGGAAAAGGTAAATACTGTGCTGACATTTTTTGAAGGTTTGTTGGACGATCGCCCTTTTTTCGCTAGCAATGATTTAACTTTAGCAGATTGCGTTGCTGGAACTGTTGTGGTTTTGATGCCTTTGATTGGGGTTTCCTTAGACGATTTTCCTAAAATTAAAGCTTGGTGCGATCGACTAATGTCCCGTCCTTCATGGCAGCAAACTCAATTCACCGAGGCACAAATGGCAGTTTTCGCAACTCGGAGACAAAAATTTCTCGCAAAATCTGAAGTCTGATGAACAAATCAACTCTCGCCCGATCGCTCTTTTTCCTAGGTGCTATCGCCTGCATCCAAATTCCCGCAGCAGTTTCGCAGCCTGCAACTCGCTCTGGCTATGAAACAATTAACGTCAAACAGTTTGTAGCCGATCGCAAAATTACCGTTTCCAACCCCAAAGATATCGCAGCCAAACTCTTTATTCTCGATCGAGAATCTGAAGGCAGAAAAAGCGATGGCATTTTGGTTGAATATCCCGCGCGAGATACCGCCGCAATCCTTCATACAGTAGTCGGTTTGGCTGACGATTCTGTTGCGGGAATGCGGCACCGCATCGAACTCAGATTCAGGCAAAATAAGTGGGAAATTGTCTGGATTGGGCGGCAATCAAAGTGTCAGCCAAATCGGGGACATCAAAATTGGGCGGCCGGCCGCTGTTTGTAAGAAGGTCGATCGGCTGTTTGGTTGTCACCCGTCAGCGCCCGGAGAAACGGCACCCCAACAGTATGAATTACCCACAATTAAATTGGTTTGCAGTCAGGACGAAGAGTCCTTAGTGATTAAAAAGGCGATCGAGAAGACCCAAGTCCTCACTGCAAACCGATCGAACTTCTGAGTTTACTTGCACATGATCAAATTTCCAGCCGAGATAAATCCGGGAACAGGTGTTGAAATCTCAACCCAATTGCGGTTTTCTCCATTCTTATCTTTCACCAACTGGAAATTCGGCACAAGCGTTACTTGACCGTTAGGGGCTACGCCGCCTTTAATCGCAGAAGTCTTGGAAGGTTCGGCACGAACAGCCAGACCCCTGGGCGCTACACGAGGTTCTACTTGGCGGCACAGACTGACTGGGCTCATTGCTGGCGCTGGTGTAGCTGCTGGTGCTGGTTCCGGTGTGGCTGCTGGTGCTGGTTCCGGTGCTGGCGCTGGCGCTGGTGTGGCTGCTGGCGCTGGCGCTGGTGTCGCTGCTGGTGCTGGTGCTGGCGCTGGCGCTGGTTCCGGTGCTGGGGCCGGGGCTGGTGCTGGACCTGTCTCTTATACAC
>NZ_JADEXD010000215.1 GCF_015207285.1 Tychonema sp. LEGE 07203
ACCAACACCCGCACCTGCACTAGAAACAACCCCAACCCCCGAACCCGACCCAGCGGTTCCAGAAACCCCAGTTACCGAACCGAGCTTAGAGCCAACAGTCGCACCCGAAGTTGCACCCGTTCAAATAACACAACCCACACCGACAGCAACCCCGGAACTCGAAGCACCGAAACTTGTAGAACCAGTTAAAGTAATAGAACCGACACCGACAGCAACTCCAGAATTAGAATCACCCAAAATTGTGGAACCGGTTAAAGTCACAGAACCAAAACCCACAGCAACCCCACAGTTAGAAACCCCAAAAATAGTTGCACCCGTTCAAATAAGAGAACCCGCACCAAAAGCAGAACCCCAAACACAAAAACAAGAAGATCGAGGATACTACAATCGGTTCCGCAACTTTTTGGATCGAGTTACCCAACCGACTAATCCTTCAGAAATACCAACCCTGCCAGAAATAACAGAACAAGCTCCAGTACCAAAAATAGTCGCTCCTGCGGTACCAGAAACATCTCCCAATCTCGTACCGCCAACACCGCCGATAGCCGTTCCCGAAACAACAGTTTCCGAACCAGAAAACCCGCCCAAATCCGAACAAAAAGTCGAATTTGCCACCTAACCAAAACTTTCGGCATTCATCTGCGTTCATTCGCGTAAATCCGCCTGCATCAGCGGTCAAAAAACCAAAAATACAACACAAAAAAATGACCTATCTAGAAACTGCTGCCAAATTCTACAGCGACGTTGCCGAAACCCCCCAAATCGGACTCTGCTGCGTCCAAACCAACCCCTTGCAACTGCCTGGATTAAAAATCCCCGAACAAATGCAAGAAATGAACTACGGCTGCGGCACAACAGTTCACGCCGCCGAACTTGTCGGCAATCCAGTCGTGCTTTATGTCGGAGTCGGGGGCGGGCTGGAAGCACTGCAATTTGCCTATTTTTCTAGACAAAAAGGAGCGGTGATTGCCGTCGATCCGGTTCCAGCAATGCGAGAAGCGGCTGCACGCAACTTGCAAATTGCCGATCGAGAAAACGATTGGTTTGATGCGAGTTTTGTAGAAATTCGTGAAGGCGATGCTTTTGCGTTGCCGGTACCGGATGCTTCTGTCGATGTTGTCGCCCAAAATTGCTTGTTTAATATTTTTGAACCTGCGGATTTAGCCACAGCATTAAAAGAGACTTATCGAGTGTTAAAGCCAGGGGGCAGGTTGTTGATGAGCGATCCGATCGCAACTCGGCCAATTCCGCAGCATTTGAAGGCAGATCAACGCTTGCGGGCTTTGTGTTTGTCCGGCGCTCTAACATACGCAGAATACGTTCAACACCTGATAGACGTAGGTTTTGGGCAAGTCGAAGTGCGGGCGAGAAGGCCTTACCGATTGCTGGACAAACACAATTATCAATTGGAGGCGGATTTGCTGTTAGAAAGCCTTGATTCCGTGTCTTTCAAAGTGCCTGTACCCGATGACGGAGCTTGCGTTTTCACGGGCAAGACGGCGATTTATGCGGGGTCTGAAGAGCTGTTTGATGACGGGGCGGGTCACGTTTTGCAGCGGGGCGTGCCGGCGGCAGTGTGCGATAAAACTGCTGGAAAGTTGGGGGGATTGATGCCGGATAAGGTGTTGATTACTGATTCGACTTGGCATTATAACGGCGGCGGTTGCTGTTAGGTTTTGTGTGGTTAAGTCGATCGCACTTGCGATCGACCCGAATAAAATTAACGGTGTATTGGTTATTTGGGAAAATCACAGCCGGGAAAAGCAACGATAAAATTTGGGATAAGCAAGAGGAACCAATGACTGAAGCTGTTATTTCTCTGGTTCGTCAAAGAAAATTTACCAGGGTGCCGACATCAGCCCATTTTTGGATTCGAGATACTGGTATACTACGATCGCCAGTTAGTTATCTAAGAATTTGTAGTCATGGTAAATATGTCAAGCATCTCCAACACGGCCTCTGAAGTGGAAAGTGACTTTCTGGGAGAGATTGATAACCTTGACAGGCAATTACACGATCGCTTTCAAGACAAGTTTGTAGTCCAGCCCTCGCTTACCCGACTTTTGGTTAGTTTTCAGGCTAACAAAACTAGACCCATTTATAGGTGGTACAAGTATAAAGAAGCTTTCTCGGCTTCTCTGGTAGAGTTCTTATTCCAAAAATATCAAGTCATTCAAGGCAAGATTTTAGATCCTTTTACAGGTAGTGGAACTGCTTTATTTGCTGCGAGCGACTTGGGAATAGATGCTGAGGGGATTGAATTGTTACCTATCGGTCAACATATAATTAATACCAAAATCCTTTTAGACACGGCCTTCACTATTGATGATTTTCAGCGACTAAAGACATGGTTTAACGGGCAAATATGGAAACAATTTGAGAGCCAAATCACTCTGCCAGAATTGAGAATTACTAAAGAAGCTTACTCAGAAGAAACTAAAATAGAAATTGAGCAATATCTTGGAGCTTGTTATCAAGAAAATACCAAGGTTCAATCAGTTTTAATCTTTACTTTACTGTGTGTTTTAGAATCCGTAAGCTATACACGCAAAGATGGACAGTATCTTCGTTGGGATTACCGTTCGGGTCACGGGCAGTCAAAAAAATCTTTCAATAAAGGTGAGGTTCTTGAGTTCAGTAAAGCTATTACCCAAAAATTTAATGAACTTGTTAACGACTTAGAACCTCCTACACAACAACTTGAGCTTTTTCAAACTCAGAATAATCAAGGCAAAATTAATTTGCATCAAGGTTCTTGTCTGGAGATAATGCCCGATTTGGCGGACTCTACATACAATGCAATCATCACATCTCCACCCTACTGCAATCGATATGACTATACTCGCACCTATGCACTAGAGCTAGCTTTACTAGGAATTTCTGAAAAGGAATTAATTAATCTGCGTCAGGAAATGCTAAGTTGTACGGTCGAGAATCACCCAAAAAATTTGTTAGCTATCAATAAGGATTGGGAAGTAGCTTTAAGTATTGCTAATTCGCAAACTCTCTTGCAGGCTATCTTAAGATATTTGGACAACCAAAAGTCACAGGGCGTATTGAACAACAATGGTATACCAAGAATGGTAAGAGGATATTTCTATGAAATGGCTTGCGTAATACAAGAAAGCTTTCGTATCCTTAAACCTGGGGCATTTTTGTTTATGGTTAATGACAATGTGCGCTACGCAGGTATAAGCATTTCAGTGGACATGATTCTTTCTGATTTTGCTGAAAAACTAGGCTTTATTACTGAAAATATTTTAGTCTTACCAGGTGATAAGGGGAATAGTAGTCAACAGATGGGAAATTATGGGCGCGCTCCTTTGAGGAAGTGCGTTTATGTATGGAAAAAACAATAACTCGAAACCTATGTGTGTTTATCGCAACCACCTTCAATGCAGTGACGATCTTGTCACAACCTATGAAGACACTCGTGCGGGTTTTGTTGCACTTGCCCTTGAAAAAAATCGACGCGCTACACCTTACGTCGCCCAAGCAAGAGCACTTCAAGAAGCTGCTGGTCAAGCTGAGAGTCCTGCTGATTTGTTAAATGTTAAGGGCATTGAAATGGGATTGTTGACTGCGGCAGGATTATCTGATAAGTCTCTTGCTCATTTGATGCCAAATGATAAGATTGAAGCTATCAATGGTCTAATCAGGAATTTTCTTGAGCCAGCAGGAACAAATTTTGTGGAGGAATTGGTCTTTAGATTTATACTGACTCGCGGTGACACGCTTGGTGGCTCAATGCGTAATGTTGGCGGAGCATTGGCGCAAAGAAAACTAACTCGTGCTATCATCTCGACTCTCACAATTGCTGGTAAGAGATATTACTGGCAACACTCAAAGACAAAAAAGTGGATAGCCATGACAAATGATGACACAGAAATTGAGTTGTCTTTACGTGGGATAAGTTGGGAGAGCGAGCTGGGTAATCGCACATTGATTTATAACCTAACTGTTCCGCTAGTCAGGAGCAATGTGGATTTGTGTTTGTTTAATCTTGCCCCGACGGAGTTGGTAGCTAATAAATCCAGCGCAATTGAGCCATCTATGGCCGCACCCTATGTTATTGCATTGGGCGAACTTAAAGGTGGAATCGATCCTGCAGGTGCAGATGAGCATTGGAAAACGGCACAAGCGGCACTAAATCGCATACGCGAAGCTTTTTCCACAGTTGGACACTCACCTCTGACTTTCTTTGTGGGATCGGCAGTTGCAACAAGGATGGCGGGTGAAATCTGGCATCAACTGGAAAACCGGACTCTCAGTAATGCTGCAAATCTGAATCAGGAGAATCAAGTTGCATCTATTTGTCGTTGGTTATGTAATTTATAAAAGCAACAACCGTTTTGACTCCGTGTCGGTTTTACCATCCTTCCCCACTCCCCTCCTGTACCACTGGCATCTTGGCTGTCTCCAAAAGCCCGGGTTTAACCAGCTTTTTCCCCATGCCGCCAAACTTCCCGCTAAATTAAAGAAGTGTAAAAATTATTCAGATCCTACCAGGAGATGCCATGCCTCGCGTCAGAGCACCAGAATTCCCCGTAAAGTACCCCTGGCTGAACACGGAGAAACCTTTATCCATTGAATCCTTAAAAGGGCGCGTCGTCCTGCTGGACTTCTGGACGTACTGCTGCATCAACTGCTTGCACGTCCTCCCGGACTTAAAATACCTGGAACAAAAATATAAAGATTCCCTCACGGTTATCGGCGTCCACTCGGCGAAATTTGAAAACGAAAAAGAAGTTGAAAATATCCGCCAAGCTATTCTCCGCTACGATATCGAACATCCGGTAATTGTAGACAGCGGCATGAAAGTTTGGCAAAGCTACGCAGTTCGCGCTTGGCCGACTTTAATGGTGATAGATCCGGAAAGTTATGTCGTCGGCTTTGTTTCTGGCGAAGGCAATAGAGAATCGCTCGACCAGTTAGTTGGTAAGTTAATTGCTGAGTACAAGGATAAAAATGCGATCGACTTTAAAGAACTTCGTTTCACCTTAGAAAAACAGCGCAAACCTCTGTCAACCCCGCTGGCTTTTCCCGGTAAAGTGCTGGCATTTGCCATTACTTCAATGGAGGCTAAACAGCTTCACCAAAATCAAGCGCTTTTGGGCGAAATGACTGAGGACAATCAATCTGTAGATGAAACTGTATTGCCGGGGCCTGCGAACTCGGTTCAACAAAGCTTGGTTGGTTCTTGCTTGTTTGTTGCAGATTCTGGACACAACCGAATTGTTGTCAGCTCTACTGAAGGTGAGGTGCTGCACGTCATCGGTACGGGGAAAGCGGGTTTGACTGACGGTAAGTTTGAAGAAGCTGAGTTTTTTGCACCTCAAGGTATGGCTTTTGATGCAGAAAGTCAAATTCTCTATGTTGCTGATACGGAAAATCACGCTATCAGAAAGATTGATTTTATTGCGGGGCGGGTGGAAACTGTTGCTGGTACCGGTCAACAAAGTCAGGAAATTGCGCCCCGCAGCGGCAAGGGTTTGGAAACGCAATTGAATTCGCCTTGGGATTTAGAAAGGGTTGGCGATCGACTTTTTATTGCTATGGCGGGTTCGCACCAAATTTGGGAGATGCAGTTAGATGCTGGTACGATCGGCACTTATGCAGGTACGGGCCGGGAATCTTGTGTTGACGGAAATCTTGCAGAATCTGCTTTTTCTCAGCCCAGCGGCCTGGCTACGGACAGATCGGAGTTGTTTGTTGCTGACAGCGAAATTAGTTCGATTCGCGCCCTGGGTATTGATGAAAACCCGAAGGTGCACACTGTCTGCGGTAGCGGTGAATTGTTTGGTTTTGGGGATAAAGACGGCCGCGGTGATGAGGTGAGGTTGCAGCACTGTTTGGGTGTGGAATACAGTCAAAATTATCTTTGGGTTGCTGATACTTACAATCACAAAATTAAGCGGATCGACCACCGCAGCGGTACCTGCATAACGATGATTGGAGATGGTAAAGCAGGTTTGGTTGACGGTAGAGGTGTCAAGGCTCGATTTTTTGAACCTTCGGGGTTGAGCGCGATCGGATCTCATTTGTTTGTTGCTGATACAAACAATCACGTAATTCGGCGAGTTGAGTTGGATACGCTGGAAGTCACAACTGTGGATTTAGCGGGTTTGTGTGCTCCTGATGTTTGCCTTCCCGATCGATAATATAGAGTTAACTCGCAGGGTGCGTCATATCATTTCCGGTAACACCGTCAGGTGATGTTGACGGTTGACTGTTGACGGTTGGCTGTTGACTGTTGACTCGAATTTATTATTCCGATGAAGAGAGGATTTGATCTGACTAGATTGATGTCAAATTAAGCTCCCTCATTAGTTGACACCAATGCCATGCCCGCTTAACTTTATACAATGTTCATCGAGCAGTTGAATCTAAAATCAGCAATCGGCAATCTAAAATTCTGAATTGCTCAGCAACCGCACTATTTTTTTGGCATCGTTCAATTCGCCGACAATTCGCCGCACGGGCTTGGGCCAGATTTTAATCAAAGTAGGTGTTGCTGAAATCTGATCTGCCTCGGCTTGTTCGGGATGTTTTAAAACATCAATTACTTTTAAAGTGTAGGGATGGTCGAGGGATTGTTCTAAAAATTGGTGTAATGTTTCGAGGGTGCGTTCGGTGCTGGGGTTGCTGCCGGAAACAAACAGTCGCAAAACGTACCCTTGAGTTGGTGGCGGTGGGGTAAGTGCGGTTGGTTTGGTTGGCTGCGCCTGCTGCAATTGCTGGAAGCGGGAGGGAGGTACGATCGGGAAACTGCCAAAGTCCGATCGCCCAACCGAGATCGGATACTGTACAACTAAGTCGTGATTTTCCCACAGTTCGGGGAATTGATGGTGATAAGTGGCGATTGCCATCGGTTCGCACATTTCGTTGCTGCGGGGATGCCAAACCAACTCGCCAGTGCCAAAAATGGCATTCAGCAGCGTTTGATGTCGCAGCACCGGCCCGTAGGCCTCGGCTGCAACCCGCAACTGTCGATCGCTCCGATCTCGCCAGCAGTCAACGGTTGCCGTGTAGCAAGGTATCAGAAAATGCGGCGGTTCCGACAAACCGAGTATTTCCTGTAGAGCTACGCACAACTGCAAGTGCCACTGAGTTTGCTTGCGGGAGTCTATGCAATAGATTAAGTCTCCCCCTGGTGTAAACAGTGCAATGCCTTTGAAAATTTCCGGCAATATCGGGCGATCGACTTTCAATTAAGTACACCAATAACAGTTAGCAGTTAACAGTTAACAGTTAACACTCGATTTTTACCAGTTGATAATTGACATTGACCTTTAGGAGCGGGTTTAACAGTTGACAATTGACATTTGATAATTGTCAACTGTTTAAATCCCCATCCTAAAAACCTCGTTGTCAACTATCAACTGTCAACTGTCAACTGTCAACTATTTAGACTCGACCTCGGAGCATCTGAGCCATTTCGTTCGGGAACGGCGAGTTCTCTACACAAAGTTCTTCAGTAATCCGACCTTCTTGATACAGGCCGTAGAGCGACTTATTCATCGTCGTCATGCCTTCATAAGTATCTTTGATCATGATTTGATTTATTTCCTCATTCTGGCCCTTGAGAATGTATTCCTTAACCACGTCGGTATTGATCATAACGTCGTGGAAAGCAGCCCGCTTCCCGTCTGTGGTTTTGCACAGCAGTTGAGCAATAATCGCCACTAAGGATTCGGAAATTGACACCCGTATGGCATCCTGTTCTTCCGCCCCGAACATATCCAGAATCCGGTTCAGGGTTTTAACCGCACTGTTGGTGTGCAGGGTTCCTGCAACTAAGTGACCGGTTTGAGAGGCTTTGAGGGCAATTTCCACGGTCTCTCTGTCCCGAATTTCTCCTACTAGCAGCATATCCGGGTCTTGTCGCAGAGCGCCTTTGAGAGCGCTCATAAACTTGAGGGTGTGCCTGCCGACTTCCCGGTGCTTGATCAAGGATTTTTTGCTTTCGTGTACGAATTCTACCGGGTCTTCGATCGTGATGATGTTGTAGGCTTTATGCTTGTTGATGTAATCGATCATCGCGGCCAAGGTGGTAGACTTGCCCGAACCTGTCGGGCCCGTTACCAAAATCAGCCCTTTGTGGTAGCCGCATATTTTCTTAAACACCTCCGGCAGCTTCAATTCCTCCATTGTCAGTATTTTGGCAGGAATTAGCCGCAGCACCATCGCCGGGCCGGCCAAGGAGTCCATGCAACTGATCCGGATGCGGACGAAACCGAAGTCGAAAGCGCCGTCAAAGTCTAGGGTTTTTTGGAAAATTTCTATTTCTTCATCGCTCATGCACTCGCGAAGCCAGCCAAAAAACGTATCTAAATCTGTCTGTGGATAGCCGATATCGGCAATTTCTCCCCGCGTCCGAAAGCGTGGGAATTCGTTTACTCCGAGGTGCAGGTCGGATACTCCTTCTTCTTTGGCTCGGATGACTAGCTCTTTCAAGGTCGGAACTCCGCCGCTGCTAGAACTCGGATTTTTAGATGTGGCGAAGGATTGGGGCGCGGCGGCCGGCGGCGGTGCTGCTGGCGGCGGCGGTGCCGGGGGCAATCCTGCTGCTCTGGGAATGCC